>CAZBPC010000013.1:0-59893 GCA_964493715.1 uncultured archaeon | reverse complement strand
AGTTCATTTGGTTTTTAGATACGGTGGTAACCTACGAAGAATTTCAAGGTTATGTGGATCGATTTGCTACGGCTCTCAGTAATCTAAATGTTAAAAAGGGAGACGTTGTAGCTTTACTGATGGGAAATTGCATCCAATATGTTGTTGCCTATTTCGCAGCAGTGAAAATTGGAGCTATTACAACAGGAGTAAATCCTACCTTTAAACCTTTGGAAATTTTGCATCAATTAACCATGACTAATGCAAAAGTTTTGATTGCATATGATGCCATGTTCGATGAGAAGAGTAAAAGTCGAATTAAATTTAATCTACCATGTATAGAATCTATAATAGAAAAAACTAATATAGAGATTTACATTTCTACTAATTTAGCAGATTTAGCTCACGGTTTAGGATTTAAGAGGATCTTAGGCAAATTAGTAGGAAAGATTCCCAAAGGAAAAGTAAACGTTCCTAATGCACATAAGTTCATGACTTTATTAGATACTGAACCAAACGTTCCAAAAGTCAATATCGATGTAAAAACACATCCTGCTACATATATCATGACTGGAGGGACCACAGGCTTGCCTAAAGCAGCTGTATTAACTCACTTTAATATAGTATCAAATACTTTACAGTGCCAAGCTTGGTTTGGTGGAGAAAATCCAGGTATTGGAAATCTAGGTGTTCTTCCATTTTTCCATAGTTTTGGTCATACCGTAGTCATGCACGCCACAGTCGCTTTAGGAGGGTGGATCTTTATGTTCCCGTCACCACCTCCAACAGAAGAACTCTTGGAACATATTGAAGAAATGGACGCTCCTGAAGGTTTATTATATGCTGGAGCTGAAATCCTTTTCAAGAGGATTGCTGATTTCCCACATCTTGAAAAATATCCAAATTTGATGGGTAAGCTTAAACTTAGTGTTTCTGGAGCTGGTCCTCTTCATGCGCCAGTCAGAGATGCATTCGAGAAAAATACAGGAGGACGGATAGTTGAAGGATATGGGCTTTCTGAAGCAACTCCAGTTGTAAGTGCAGGAAGTTTATTTGGTGAAAGTCCCCTTGGGACAATTGGAATGCCATTTCCAGGAACTCTATGGGGAATCTGGCCTGCTGATGATTTTAACGCAGGTCCAATTTGTTTAGGGAACCCTAATGATAAAAATTTTGGTGAAGAATTTACTGGAGAGATTTGTGTCAACGGACCTCAAGTAATGTATGAATACTTGAATCAAAAGGAGGAAAGTGATGACACGATCAAGAATTATGATGGAAAACTATGGTTATTAACTGGAGATATTGGTTTCATGAATGAAGATGGTACGATTGAAATAAAGGATCGTAAAAAGCAACTAATTAAAGTTGCTGGTCACTCAGTATTTCCAAAAGAAGTTGAATCCATGATAATGAAACATGAAGCTGTTTCAGAAGCTGCAGTTTCTGGATTGCCTGATCCCGCTGGAAAAGTCGGAGAGATTACTAAGGCATGGGTTGAATTAAAACCAGAATATGTTGGTAAAATCACGGAACAAGAATTGATGGATTGGGTTCTTGAAAATTTGACGAAATGGAAATGTCCAGCCATAATTGAGTTCATTCCTGAAGTTCCCAAAAATGTACTCGGTAAGGTTCAACGCAGGATCCTCCAAATTAACGATCCAATCTGGAAAGAAAAGCATCAGGATTCTTAAATATATGATTGCTCTTATAATTCCTGATTTTTTATTTTTTATTTTATTAAATTTTTAATTACTCTAAAGCATAAAGCACTTTTTTAATAGATATTATTTCGATCAATTTACACTGATTCTCTAATCTAATCGAACACTAATTATTAAAAAGTTAGAATTTTTTTAATATTTTAAATAAGTTTGAAAGTCAATTATTGGAGTGAATGAAAAATTACTGATTTTAATATATATATTTTAGAACGATTGATTCAAGAAGTTGCTCCTGAAATTGTTGATATTTATAATATTCGAGAGGATGAATCTGAAGAGCAAAGTATAAAAACGGGGAGACTCCATGGAAGTCGAATATTAGGCATCATGTTAAAGTATTATTTTGAAGGGAAGAAAAAAGTTACTACTAGAGATGTAGAATTTGAATATAAAAAATATTTCAAGGAAATTGCACGTTCTACAATCTCTACGTATTTGAACATGCTTAAGAGTGAAAATACACTTTATAAGGAGCGGGATGGTCGAGTTGTATACTATCTATTATCAGAAAACCCTCCAGAAGACATAAGTTCTTTCTGGTTTACTCGGCTCTTTTGTATCGATCCTATTTATTTCGAAAGAGCAATTTATTTTGCGAGTCTTTATTCAATTGCTGATAAAATCATACAAGAGTATGAAATTAAAGAAGAAAAAGATAAACTTGTTTTCAATTTCAAGTACTTAGTTGGAATTATTACATTATATATTCTAAAAAATCGAGCTATGAAATGCTTAAATTGTCAATTTGGTAAGCAAGATCGATATCAAGATCTAATTGAGATTTTAGATCTGGCCATTAAAGATAGAGCAGATGTTTTGTCAGACGATCTTCTAATTGAACTTTCTGATATCTTTTCAGAAATTCCTACATTTGGTGGTATTAATATTAAGGAAGAAGAAAACGAGAAACAGATGATTACCACTTTATTAGAATTTGCGAGTAAGTATAAGAAAGATATTGAATTTCAAACGATGGTTCTTGGTCGGAGATCAGATATTAAAAGACTTCAAGAATTAGAATTGAAAAATGAGACACTAAACTCTAACGAAGAAAAAGCGCTTGAATAATTAGTACTAAGAATTATTTATCATTGATCTTGTAAGAGCTTCGAATAATTTATCAACATTTTCTCCGTTCTTACTGGAACATTCAATAAAACCATCTACTCCCCGTGATTTCGCGATTTTGATTCCATCCTTAGCAGAAACTTCCCGATGTTCTGCTAAATCAGCCTTTCCTCCGGCAACTATTATTGGAAACTGTTCTTCGTCTTTTATCTCTCTTTTTATCACGGCTAACCAATCATCAATATGTGCTATTGATGAATAATTTGTAATATCATACATAAAAATGCCTCCACGAGCTCCCCGAACGTAAGTTGGAAGCAAAAATCGGAATCTTTCTTCGCCACCAAAGTCCCAAATTTGTAGTTTAACTTTTGATTCATCAACTACTAGGCTCTTTACTTCAAAATCTACACCGATCGTCATTTTGGAATCTGATACGAATAAATTCGTTAAAAATCGCTGAGTTAACGTGGTTTTTCCACAACCCGCGTCTCCAAATATTACTATTTTGAATGTTGCATCGTACATTATAATACTTTTTCCTATAGTGTTGTCTTATTTTTTCTTGCCTTCTACTATCTATACTTATTTAATTTATTTACTCTTTTTAACTTTAAGTTCTAGATCTAATATTTAATATTTTTTCTTATAAATTTTAAAAGTTAGTATAATATCAAGTATTACATAAGAAATAATTTGGAATTATGACAAAAAATATAAATTGGACAAAATATTTCAATTTTGACCCTGCAAAAATAGATGATATGCACAATAAATTTGAAGCGAAAAAAATTTTCGCCATGGGATTAATGCCTGTAAGGGGACCTCACGGTTTTAGAAAATTGGATTATGAATTTGTTGAGAAGGAATTAAATGTAGTTGAAATAATGGATAAACTAGAAGAACATCATTTCAATGTGCTTGGTCTTGTTATTAAGGATACGGATGGAGCTTGTCTTTGGAATACAAAAATAGGTTGGAATCCAACTGCTCGTGATCTTCTGGGAGAATTTTGTGATGTGGGTAAAGATAGGGACATAAAAATAATGACATCCTTCACCAGCATGAATGATGCATATCAAGGATATTTACACCCTGATCGAGTCAGTGTACATGGAAAAAGTAGCAAAAAAAAGGGGAAGGAATTTACTGAGGGAGAAATCTCGACTCAAAAAGAAGGAGAGATGAGAGTTGATCTACCTGAAAATGTATCAATTGAAGAATATCAAAAAAAGATACCTTTCCTTACAACTGAGGTCGATGAAAAAATCGGGAAATCGAGAGGAGCTAGGGGGACAGGATATGTCCCTCTTACGAGTTTCATGTGTCCAACAAGTGAACACGTAGACTATTTAATTGATATTGCTAAGGAAGTCGTAAAAAATTACAATATAACGGGTTTTTTTGCAGATTATATTAGATACGATGGTGCATTCACAGATTTGTGCGCGTGTGATAGATGTAGAGAGAAATTTAAAATTCAATATGGAACAAGAGCGAAATTACTCAATAGCGAAGAATGGTATGGTTTTAAAGCAGATAATATAGCCAATTATGCTCAAAAATTACGCGATACGATAAAATCAACAAATAGTAATTGTGTTTCAGGATGGTTTTGTCTTCCAGGACCTAAAAAAATGTTCACTCGGAAGAGATTAGGTCAGGATTGGGAAAAATTATCATCAATTCTAGATGTTGCGTCACCAATGGAATATCCATATTTAATGGGAACAAGGGATGATGGATGGTATTGGGGGAAAGTAGCTGATTTATTCTATTGGTATTTTATAAGGAACATGAAAAAAAGAGCTTATGAGTTTAAAAGCCCGGTTTTAACAGTCACAAATTCAGTAGAATGTAACACCCAAGAAATGTTAAAGCAAATGAGAGGGTTTGATTTTGGGTTGGGAATAGCAGTATTTAAATATTTTGGGACTTCTGAAGAACAATGGAATGCATTAAAACAATATGCTGAACAAGAGCTTGGATTAGACAAAAAGTAATTAAATTATTGATTTTTTAATATCATCATATCGAAAGCAATAGTTAGTATGATCATTTACCATGCCAATTGCTTGCATAAAAGCATAGATGATTGTAGTACCAACGAACTTAAATTCACGCTTTTTCATATCTTTACTTATTATATCAGAGAGTTCAGTATGACCGGGTATATCACTTATTGATTTACATTTATTATCGATTGGTTTGTTATTTACAAATTTCCAGATATAACTATTAAACGAACCAAATTCTGCTTGTATTTTAATGAAAATTTTGGCATTTATTATGGCAGAATTTATTTTTAATCGATTCCGGATAATGTTTTTATCTAGAAGTAGTGTTTCAACTTTATTTTCATCGTATTTAGCTACAATTTTATAATTAAAATTATCAAATGCTTTTCTGAAGCTTTCACGCTTTTTAAGTACCGTACTCCAACTAAGACCTGCTTGCATTCCTTCTAATATTAATAACTCATAAAGGATTTGATCCTCATGTTGAGGAGTTCCCCATTCCTTATCATGGTATTCTCTTATTAATGGGTCATTGCCCACCCATTCACATCTATTTACCATATTAATCGACAATTTCTTTACTTTGAAGTCAAGCTGATAATGACACTGTCACCGCAGCATTGCACATTATCATCTTATCTGAAGTATCCCCTAATTCTTTTATCATGATTCCATTAGCAACCAATCCTCCTTTAACAACATCAAGTGATTTCAAGCCAAATGGTATAGCTTTTAACACTTTCTTATGATCTAATTTGTCTGGATAGGGAGCACCAATCTTCACATGAACCTTCATTGCCAGAAGATCTTTCGGATCCTTCAATTCACAAATTTCTAACAGCCCCGTCAAACAATTATTTGAAATTGCATTCTTTATTGCTTTAATTGCTGCTTGGGTACAATCATTATCGTGTCCGTGTTGGTCCGTTCCACACCCTAGTTGAACGATAAATCTTTTATCAGTCATAATTTTATTTTTTTTAATGAATTTAACTGGATAGTTATATGTTTATTGTTTAAACTTTTTATGTATTGTCTATCAATTATACTTATTGTATTATCTCGAATCGAAGTTACTTTATGGCGGCTTGGTTTTAAATAATGAATTATAAAGATTTTCCCTATGAAATTGATGAGGCAAAGTACGAACGTTTTAAAGAAAAAAACAACATGATTTATCGACGTACGTGGGACAAAACTTTATCAACTTTTGGAAAAATGTTTGATGAAAATATTGAATCTCACATTAACTCCAAAAAGGAAGGATATAGTCGAATCGATTTTGCTTTAGTAGTAGCTGGTTGGACCATGTATGAAAAGTTCCCTTTCGCTTTCGCGTGGGATAGATTGAAAGATATTGACATTGGTTACGGGATAGACTGGATGAAATCTAAGCTTGAAATATCGGATCAAAAATTATTTACTCAACAAGTAAAGAAAGCGGCAAGATTTTTTGGAGCTTCTTTAGTAGGCATAGCAGATGTGAGTGAGAAATGGATTTTTAAGACGGGGTTTGTAAGACCGATTGGAATTAGTGAAGCAGAGTCAAAAAAACGGGTAAGAGACGGATCTCAAACAAATTCAATTTTAGATACGCCAATAACTTTACCCAAAGGGATAAATAAAGTAATAGTCATGGCAATTGAAATGGATCATGATGCAATTTCAACAGCTCCCGCTCAACCTGCTGCTGCAGCTGCTTCTCTAGCGTATTCAAAAATGGTCTTTGTGATTTCTTGTCTTGGAGAATTCATAAGGAACATAGGATATCGTGCTATTCAATGCGGAAATGACACGGCTCTAAGCATCCCATTAGCAGTTGATGCAGGTCTCGGGGCCTTAGGTAGGCATGGATTATTAATTACGCCCAAATTTGGTCCAAGAGTGAGAATTTGTAAGGTGTTTACTGATTTGCCTCTAATTTCCGATTTGCCTAATTTGAAGTTCATAAAAAAAGTAGAAAAAACCTGTAAGAGTTGCTTTAAATGTGCAGAATCTTGCGAAACCGATGCAATTAGTTTTGATAAAGAACCAAATTTTACTCCAACCAGTATTTCGAATAATCCAGGAATCAAAAAATATTATGTTAATGTAGAAAAATGTTTTGAATTTTGGATTGAAAATTCAAGCGATTGCGGTAATTGCATTACAGCTTGCCCATTCTCACATATAAAAGAAAAGTTTACTCCAACTGACTTTTGGAAATAAGTATTAATTTAAATTTATATAAAAGGAAAAATAGATGGAAAAATTAAAAATTGGCATCATAGGTTCAGGTTTTATTGCTGAACATCATTGCTATTCGTACTCATTATTACCAAACGTTGAAATTATTGGACTTTCATCACTTAATGAAGAAGAAGCTAAAATTCTCATGAGAAAGTATGATATTCCAGGCAACCCATTAAAAAATTATGAAGAACTGTTAAAACTTGAATGTGATGCAATATCCACATGTGTTCCAAATTATCTTCATAATGATATTACAAAAAATATTTTGGCTTCTGGGAAACATGCACTTGTTGAAAAACCGTTAGCAAGGAATGTAACAGAGGGGCAAGAGATGCTAGATGCTGAAAGATCATCCAACAGGAAGATCTTTTATTGCGAAAATAACATGTATGCTCCCTCTTTTTGCAAGGTTAAAGAAGTGATTGATGAGGGCGCATTAGGTCAAATTTATATGGGTCGGGGAAAAGAGCAACATTCTGGTCCGCATTCAGCGTGGTTTTATAAAGTTAAGGAATCAGGAGGGGGAGCTCTTTTAGATTTAGGTATTCATGATATTGCTTGTTTAGTATGGTATTTAAATTGTGATGTAATTGAAGTCTTCTGTCAAGTTAAAACCATCAAGCCTGATAGAGGAAATTTTGGCAGTTGTGAAGTTGAAGATAATGCTGTAGGAGTACTGTATTTTGAAAATGATGCCCAAATAATTATTGAAGAATCTTGGACGGCGCCAGGAGGTTATGACATACGATTTGAACTTTTTGGTACAGAAGGTCAAATAAAAGTAGCACCAACTTCTTCAAATTTAATAAGTGTATATAGTGAAAAGGGATATGGATATGCCGTTGAAAAAGCAGGAACTACAAGAGGTTGGTCATTCCCTGTCCCAACTGAAGCCTGGAATTTTGGATATCCGCAAGAAATCGCCCATTTTATGAATTGCATATTGAATAATACGAAACCTTTGACAGATGCAAAATATGGTTTGAAAATATTGAAGATTGTTGAAACAATGTATAAAAGCGCTCAAACAAATAAAATAGAAGAATTAGGAGATTGAAAAAGAAAAAGTTTAGAATTGCTTATAATGCCCACCGTACCAATCCCTCTGGGATTTTTGAATATCTTCGGGCATGTCTTCAAATGGTGATAATTCTTCTTCAAGAGTGAAGTCTACTCCATGGCGAATGTTAGTGGAAGGGTGAACATATCCTGTCTTAGCAATTCCATTTGCTGCTCTTCTTGCAGTACGCCTAGTTATTAAAGATGCACCAGTAATGTAAAAATATTTCCAAATTTTATCCTCTTCAATTAATTCTAAAAATACGCCTTCATGCATTCCTTGATCTGACTCAATTGGCTCAAATTTATCCATATTATCATTCCATTTCAATAATAAAGTATTATTTTCCTTCATTGAGAAAAACCTCTACTAATGGTTATTTATTTAGCCTAATTTTTCATATATAATCTTTATTTAAACAAAAAACTCAAATTATTCAGATTTTTTCAATGAGATAATAAATTTAACAATTGAATCTATCTTGTCCTTTGATGCTAAAAGTATCTCATGTGGAAATTCTACACTTCTGGTATAAATATCTGAAACGATAGGAAAATTTTTATCTTCACTTTTAATACTTCCCCAATTTGCTTTAGAATAATCGATTTTTTTTTTTAAACATATATTTTTAAAGCAATCTAATCCATGCAAGGGAGGATAACAATCGTCAGTCGGAATTCCAGCTCGATTTAATTTTTTATAAAATTCTGATTTTGTCAACCTATTAAACTTTTCTGGTTCAAAAACAATGGGATACACATACCATCCTAACTCTGTAGTTCCAGGAGTTGGTTTCATTACTTGTATTCCGTCTATTTGATTTAATTGTTCCATTAAATACTTGGCATTTTCATTCCTAAGTTCATGTTGTGAGGGAAATTTTTTTAATTGAGCTCGAAGTACTGCTGCTTGGTATTCAGTCATCCGATAATTAGTTCCATATGTATTATGCTTATAGCCATAGCCATTGATTATTCTACCGCAATCGGTGTAGGAATAAATTTTATCAGCCAAGTCTTTAGAATTACAGATAACAGCACCACCTTCTCCACCTGTAAGAACTTTAGAAGCTTGAAAGCTAAACGTGCCTGCATCACCCCAATTACCAACACGTTTTCCCTTGAACCTTGAACCATGTGCATGTGAACAATCCTCAATTACATAAAGATTATACTTATTTGCTATTTCCATCAACCCATCCATCTCAACGGGGTTCCCTGCTAAGTGCACTGGTATGATAGCTTTAGTTCTTTTTGTAATCAAGCTTTTTATTTTGTTGACATCCATTACGAGAGTCTCGGGATCTATATCACAAAATAAAGGGACTGCATTCGTAGCTATTACAGCAGAAGCAGAAGCTACAAACGTATAATCTGATACAATGACTTCATCTCCTAATCCTATGTCCAATGCCATTAGGGCTGATTCAATCGCAACCGTACCGTTAAAAACGGCAATGCAATGAGTGGCTTCCTGAAACTGTGCAAATTCTTCTTGAAATTTCCACACACGTTCTCCTTGGTGCAACCCTGGAGATCCACACCACCAATGACCAGATTTTATGACTTCAGTTAACTCATTGATTTCATTTTCGTCATAAATTGGCCATTTTGGAAATTTAATCTTAGCATTTTGCTTGAATGACAAGGTAAATCACATCCGTTTAAAAAATAACGTAAGTTTTATGAGCTATTTAGAATATATTTTACAAAACAGATAAAAGTTACATACGCTTAATATATCGAAACTCTTGATTGGCATCCTTTATTAAAATGAAAATTATTATCGATAAGAAATTTATAGCAGAAATATTAGCCAAGTATATCTCATATTTTTCAGTTGAGGAATTAGAATCCTTTGTAGAGATTCCTCCAGATGAATTCAGTTATACTTATGCTTTTCCCTGTTATAGACTAGCTAAATTTGAAAAAAAAGCCCCTCTTCTCATTGCAAAAGATTTGAAAGCTAAAATTAAGTTACCAGAATCCATCGAACAAGTCGAATCAGAGGGTCCTTATTTAAATTTCACGGTAAAATCCCAGATAATAATAGAAAATATTACTTTACTCCAAGAAGACTATGGCAGAATTCGAGAAACAGACGAGTCTATATCCAAATATAACGTTGTAATCGAATATCCCTCACCAAATACGAATAAACCCCTTCATTTTGGCCACATCAGAAACATGTTACTTGGAAAGTCTCTTTCAAACTTACTCTTATATAAGGGATATAAAGTCTTCCAGGTCAATTTAAATAATGATAGGGGGATTCACATTTGTAAAAGCATGGTAGCATATAAGAAATGGGGGGAAAACAAGGAACCTAACATAAAAAGCGACCATTTTGTTGGAAATTATTATGTAAAATACAATCAAATGCTTGAAAAACATCCTGAATTAGAAAATGAAGCAAGAAAAATGTTAAGGTTATGGGAAGATGGAGATACTGAAACACGCGATTTATGGAAAAAGATGAATAAATGGGCATTTGATGGTTTTAAGATAACATTTGAGAAATTAGGTATTAAATTTGATAAGGAATATTATGAATCGAGCCTTTATTTAAAGGGGAAAGAAATAATATATGAAGGACTAAAAAAGGGATTATTTGAACAAACAGAAGATGGAGCCATATTCGTACGCCTGAAAGAAAAATATAATCTTGAAGATAAAGTTCTTATCAGGAGTGACGGCACTTCAATTTATATAACTCAAGATATATATCTTGCTTATATTAAAAAGAAAGATTTCAATTATGATAAATCTATTTATGTCGTTGCAGATGAACAAATTCAACATTTCAAATGGTTGTTTGCGATACTTGACTTATTGGGCTTTAAAGAAGATAATTTTCACCTCTCTTATGGTATGGTCGATTTACCAGAAGGTAAAATGAAAAGTAGGGAGGGAACAATTGTTGATGCCGATGACATTATAGCAAAAATAGAAAAATTAGCGCTTGAGGAGGTAAATATGAGGTATTCAAATCTTTCTGAAAATGAAAAGAAACATCGAGCAGAAATCATTGGAATGGCTGCTTTAAAATTTTACATCTTGAAATTCAGCGCAATCAAAGGATTTACCTTTAATCCAAGAGAAAGTATTTCTTTTGAAGGAGAAACTGGGCCTTATATATTATATTGTAATGCACGCATAAATTCCATCATTTCAAAGTCAAGAGAAGATATTGATCTAAATGTGAATTGGGAATTATTAAAACATCAAACTGAATTACTCCTGTTGAAGCATCTTACGTATTTTCCGGAGATCATTGATACTGCAGAGAGTTCCTATAATATTCACATTATTCCTCAATATTTATTAACACTATGCCAATCTTTTAATTCATTTTATTCTTCTTGTCTAGTGATTTCTGAAAATAAAGAATTAGAGAAAGCACGATTATTGTTAATTAAATGTGTTCAAGTTGTAATAAGAATAGGATTAAAAATACTGGGTATAGATATTTTAGACCAAATGTAACAATAGAGAGATAATGACATGAAATTTTATGATTTTGGAGATACAATAGCATCAGATACCGAATTTGTAATTTTTGGAATTCCATGGGATTATTTAAGTTCAAAAGATAATGTCAATTCTTCTACGGCACCTCAAAAAATTCGAGAAGTGAGTCAAGATTTAGCATTAACTACTGAAATGGGAGTAGAGATTCCAAGTTTAAAAGTTGTTGATATGGGAGATGTAATCATTGAACCCTCGAACGTAGAAAGAAACTTCAGAGAAATTAAGGATTTCATAATGAATATATTTAAACAGAAAGGAGATGTCATCCCCATCATGATTGGAGGAGATCATTTCTGCACGTTTCCTGTGGTAAAAACAATTAGTAAGGAATTTATAACAGACGAAAATATCGGTATTTTAATATTTGATGCACATTTGGATTTATATAATGAATGGGATAAGAGCGTGTATTCTCATGCTACAGTTTCACATAGAATTTATGATTTAGATCAATTCGATAAAAATAATTTGTTGATTGTAGGAACGAGAGATATAGATATTCCTGAAATGAAAATCGCTAATGAAAAAGGTATTACTCATTTTGATGCATTTTTATTTTCAGATCTTGGATTTACAAATTTATCAAAGGATATCGTAGCGTTCTTTCAGAATTCTGGGATAAAATCTCTTTACGTGTCAATAGATATCGATGTATTGGAACCATCTATTGCTCCGGGTACAGGTTATGCCATACCCGGAGGATTATCATATCGGGAGTTATGGCAAATATTGAGATTATTAGCTAAAAACTTTAAAATATATGGGTGCGATTTAGTAGAAGTATCACCGAATTTAGATGCCCCTAATAATATGACATCCAATTTAGCAGCCAAATTGCTAGTAGAGTTTATTTCTTTTATTTCAACTTAATATTAGAATGAAATTATGACACCAACTCCAGAAATTAAAGATATTTTAAAAGAAGTTAAGCAATTTAAAATCGATAAAGACACTAATATATCATCACTCATCGCAGATTTATCAAATACGGGATTCAGTGCTAAACGTCTAGCAATTGCTTGTGAAATTTATGAAGCAATGATAAATGATAAAGACTGTACCAAATTTTTCGGACTTGCTGGTGCTCTGATTCCCGCAGGATTTCAAGGAATAATTCATGATTTTATTGAAGCTGGTTTTATTGATATTCTCGTAACTACAGGTGCAAGCTTAACTCATGATATTGCAGAAACATTGGGGTATCATCATCTTCAGGGTAGTATCAATTTAAGCGAAGTTAATGATGTTAAATTACATAATGAAGAAATAAATCGAATTTACGACGTATTCTTACCAAATAACGTTTATGAAGGGATAGAAGACTTTGTATCAAATTTGAAGATAGTAAATGACAGCATGCCTGTGAGTGAGTTTTTAAAGTTTTTAGGGGACGAATTGCCTGCTAATTCTAATTCTATTTTAAAGGTATGTGCAGAAAAAAACGTTCCGATATTTTGTCCAGCATTTACTGATTCTGGTTTAGCGTTACAACTCGGTTTTCATCATCAAAAACTTAATCTCAACCATTTCAAAGACATGTTAAAGATGGTTGATCTTGCTTGGGATTCAAAAAAAGCAGGAGTGTGCATTATAGGGGGTGGAGTACCTAAAAACTTTATATTACAATCCCTTCAATTTTGTCCAAATTCTGCAAATTATGCGATTCAAATTACTATGGATCGACCAGAACCAGGAGGATTAAGTGGTGCAACATTACAAGAAGCAAAATCTTGGGGAAAAGTAGCGGAAAAAGCTCAATACTCTACAGTAATTTCTGATGCTACTATTGTTTTACCTATTATATTATGGTATTTAAAAAAAAAGCAATTTGGTAAATAGAGAGTTCAATAAAATAATCCTTCAAATTTTTGATCGATGTTCATTGTATCAGATCCGAATATCTGGTCTAAATTTTTCTTAAAAGATTTGAATTGGGTTATTTCTGATAAATTTTTTCCTGAATTTTTGGAGATAAACTCTTGTCCAACCAATGTGAGCAATGGCTGGACAATTTTTTGTACATATTTTTCTACTCGCTTCTCTTTATCCATGATGGCATATGATATTAACAGTTCAGGCTCAAAACTATCATCTGCCTTAATCATATTCTTCTTAAAAGCAATTACATATTTTTTTCCTTGAAAATATTCAACGAAATCCTTGGATATTGCAGATTCAGCAAAATTTAAGATTGCTGTTAATAAACCACTGCGTAAATCAGAATCAATTTTACCTAATGTCGATTTGTGATAACTTTTTTTCACAAGTGTGAAACCTCTGAAGAGTAATCCTGCTTCTCTTATGACCATTTGAAAGATATCCTATTTATTAATAATATTAATTTATTACATATGGATAATCATAAAATAACTGACAGATCTAATAAATTCTTTGATTTTACTCTTAGAGCTTTTTATTATAATAATTTAATAAATATTCATCTTTTTTTGATGTATGATCCCTAAAAATAAAATTAAGTTATGTGCAAAAAACATTGTTAAAGCTATTAATATAAAAAAGGAAGGTGAATGCATATATATTACTGGAGGTGCGTATGCTCAAGAATTACTGGAAGAAATTGGAATAGAAGTTTACCGGAAAGGGGGATTACCTCAAATTTCATATACAACTGATTTATATCAGCAATCAATATATAATGATCCTGATATTAGCATGAAAACTCTAGAAACTCCACATAATCATTATATAAAACTAATTGAAAACATAGATGCATACATTGTCATAGAACCATTAGAAAATCCAGGTATAAACGTTGAAATTCCTCGAGAAAAACTCAAAGCAAAGGGAAAAGCATTAGCTCCAATTAGAGATATCCTATATGGGGGTAAAGAAAAGTATGCTCCTGGAAAAAAATGGATATACGCTGGTTGGCCTTCAAAAAAAGCTGCTGAATTTTATGGAATTGAATATGAAATGCTTGAACGTTTTACTGTTGACGGCACAGCAGTACCTATTGAAGAATTACATGAAATTACAACTACTATTGGTAACTATTTTAATGATGCAAAGAAAATATACGTAAAGGATGATTTAGGCACTGATTTTTGGGTTTCGGTGGAGGGTAGATCTAAAATCCTAGATGATGGGATTCTATCTGACGAACAAATAGCCGCTGGAGATTTAGGAGGAAATTTACCCGCGGGTGAAGTATTTTTCCCTCCTATTGAAACTATGGGTGAAGGTACAATATTTTGTCCATTGACCAAGGATAGATATACCAATAAAATCATAAAGGGAATCAACTTGGTTTTTAAGGAGGGAAAACTTCAAATGGATAAAGTAACGGCATACAATGATATAGATATTGTTATAGAAAGCTTCAAGCAATGTGAGGAGATTGATAAAGCAAATAACGTACCAGAACTGAGAACTTATAATGTTGCAGAATTGGGAATTGGATGTAATCCAAAAATAGATAAAGCAATTGGATATATTTTGACTGACGAAAAAATTAATGGTAGTGTTCATGTCGCCTTTGGAGGAAATAAAATGATGATGGGAACTAGTAGCAGTCAAATGCATTGGGATTTTGTATCTACACCAGAAGCAACTATTATAGTAGAATATAAAGATGGTTCAAGAAAAACTGTAATGAGTCGAGGTAAATTTCTTTCATAATTCTTTTTTCATTCTATATCAAGAAATTTTTCAAACCATACCAAAATTTTCTCAAAAACTTTTTCTTTGAATTCCAACCTATTAGTCTGAAAGTTATATTGATTAACACTTGTTTCTTCTTCGGTTGAGAAAGCAATATAAACTAAACCAATTGGTTTTTCATTTGTTCCCCCTGTGGGACCAGCTATACCAGTGATACCTACACTAATATCGACATTTGATAATATTCGTAAATTAAAGGCAAGTTGCTTGGCGACTTCATCTGAAACTGCACCAAATTCATCTAAAGTTTTGGGATCTATATTTAAAAGAGTCATTTTCGCTTCATTACTATAACAAACAATTCCACGCTCAAAGGTTTTTGAAACTCCTGAAATATTTGTGAACATGTTTGAAACATATCCTCCAGTGCATGATTCTGCAAAAGCAATAGATAAATCATCCTTTATTAATTGTTTAATCACGTTTTCTAATCTTGAGAATTTTTCCATTAGTTTTCATTCTCTTTCATATTAAATATGAATTTATATATTCTATTTGTAAAACTTTAAAGGAATTAATTTTATTATAATCATTATATTATTTTATATTTAAAATATTGCACAAGATAATCTAATAGAGAAACGTTATTATATTGAAATGTGATATTATGAGTGATAACGAAGGTAGAAAGGATTTCGTTTTCAAAATTACTGTAATTGGGAATGGTGGCGTTGGAAAGACTTCTTTAATCCGAAAATATACGAAAGGGAGCTTTCAGAAGGAATATATCAAGACGCTGGGTGCTCAATTCTCCAAGTATGATGAAAAGATTTATGGAAATGCTGTGAAGTTATTTTTTTGGGATATTGCTGGTCAATCCCAATTTAGTTTTATGCGACCAACATTTTATAAGGGTAGTAAAGCTGCAATTATTGTGTTTTCACACGGTCCTGGAGAAGAAGAAAGTTTTGATGATGTAGAAGAATGGCATGAAGATATTAAAAAATATTGTGGAGATATCCCAATTATATTATTTGGGAATAAAATTGATTTGACATCCCCCGAAAAGTTTAATGATGAAAAAGCAGTGAAATTTGCAAAAAACAGAAATTTTCTTGGATATTATAAAACATCTGCTAAAACTGGGAATGGGGTATATGAAGCATTTCAAGCTATTATTACAAATTTATATGAGAAGTTTAAAGACCAATAAGAAATATTTAAATCATACTGGTTTGGCAATGATGATAAATGTCTGAAGTTTTCAAAGAAGGATATCCGAAAATATTGTTATTTTCATCCGTACATTGTGCGCCTTGCCAACCGGTGGAAGAGATGTTAAAAAGAATAAATATTTCCATGTTTGGAAAGAAATTATTGATCGAAAAAATAGATGTGAGCAAGAATTACATGTTAACTCAAAAATACAAAATAACCTCATTACCAACATTAATAATTGCTGAAAAAAGATTATCGATAAATATCCAAGAAGAAGATATCATTGATGCAATCCTTTTTGGATTTATCTCATCAGTAAGAATATAATATATCAATAATTATAAAAGAAAGGAAGTGGAAAAAATGGATAGAAAACTTTTATCTAAAATTTTGACCCAAATGAAAAAGCACCTAAAAGAAGGAAAAGAAATTGGAGACATGAAAGTTGGAGCCCTACTAGCAAGGTAAGATGTTATTCTAAACTTCTTAGAGACCATAGAATTAGGACACCAACTAGAAGCCATATTTTATTATTTGGGACATGAACTTGGAACAATATTGAAAGTAAAACAATTGAGAGAAACAACCCAAATTCCTGATGGTTTAAGAGAGATTGTAAAAGAATTTAATTTAGGTGATATGGAGATAATTGAGAGTAGTGATGAGATCATTAACCTAAGACTAAAGGGTCATTCTTCAATAAAAGACCTCCTCAATAAAGGGATTAAAACGGAGGGTAGTTTTTGTGCTTTTGAAGCGGGAATGCTTGCTGGCATCGTAGAGCACATGATAAACATTCATTGTTTTGCTCAAGAGGTAGAGTGCGGATTGCAATCAGGGAATCCTTATTGTGAATTTATGATTGTATTTCAAAAGGAATAGGCCTTTTTTTTATCATTTAAATGATTCTAAGAAAACAATTTATTACTGAATAAATATATTCAGAAGAGCCTATTGCTAATAATATATATATAAAAATAATTGAAAAAAATTAGATAAATGTTATATCTTCGTAGTCATTATCACTTAATTCCTTTTTAGCAACTCCTAATTCTCGAACTTGCTGATTTAATTTTCTCACAGCATCTCTAACAATTTCTTTTTTCTTTGCTCCCGTACATACAATTCGTCCCGTTGAAAATATCAAGAATACTGTTTTTGGGTCGGGCATACGATAAATTAAGCCGGGAAAAACCTCCGGTTCGTACATAGCAAATTCCATGACAATCGCAGCCATATTTAGATCAATATTTGTATGCAAGTCTCCACTTGCAACTATATTTTGTATGGTAATTTCAGGATTGGTTACCTTAATTCCTGCTTTTCTTATATTTTTAACAACTTTTTCCACAACTCTTGGGGCTTCTCGTGCTTTTCTTAAGCCCGTTACTACCATTTTTCCCGTAGAAAAGATGAGGATTGTTGCACGAGGCTTTTCGATTCGCATTACTAGACCTGGAAATCGTTCTGGATTATATTCTACATCAGCGTGTTTTCTGGCAATCTGATTTAGATCAATCTTTTTCGTAATCTCTACTACCACTGTAGCAACAACATTTTCTATTTTATAATCTAAACCTTCTTCAGATTCTAAATCATCCTCCTCCTCTTCTTCTTCATAATCGTCGTCGTCTTCCTCTTCCTCTTCCTCATCAATATCTTCAATTTCTTCTTTTGACATCTTAATCTCAATTCCTAATATGATTTGATTTTCAACTACTTACTGAATGAATTATCTTAAAAAGTTAGTAATTTTATAGATATAATTTAATGTAAATATGTGATAGTTTATAAATGCTTTATAAATGACTCATAATTTATGGGGAGAATAATAAAGAGAAATACATTTAACCTTTTTAAAATAGTTAGGCTTTCAAAATTTTATCCAAAATGGTTTTTATCATCTTATTAAAAGCCTGCTCTACATTAGTTCCAGTTTTTGCTGATGTAGAGAGATATTGCAGATTAAATTCCTTTGCGAATTGTGTTGCTTCTTGATCTGAGACTTGAGATTTTCCTTTTAGGTCATTTTTATTTCCAATTAATATGAGTGGTTCATTTTCTCGAGCTAATTTAAAATCTTGTATCCAGTCTCGTAATTTTTCGAAACTTTTACTTTGCGTGACATCAAATATCAGTAAGGCACCATTTGCTCCTTCCAAATATAATTTTCGGAGACTTTTAAAGCTCTCTTGACCTCCCAAATCCCATATCTGTGCTACTACCTCACCATATCCTTCCACATTCAAATCTTTTTTTAGAAGATTTACTCCTAGCGTACTTTTATAGTTATCTCTAAACTTGTTTTCAATGAACCTATAAACTAAAGAAGTTTTTCCCACATTCGCTTCTCCAAGTAAACATATTTTTATGATGTAATTTGGTTCAGTCATAATTGATCAAGTCATATTATTTACTACATTGATAATAGAGTTTATTCTTATTAACTATTTTCTTCAATTTGATATCAGAAGATGTTATAATGATGTTATATCTTTTTTTTGTACAATTGCATTGATAGAAGTCCTGTATTCTTCATATAGAGATTGCATTAAATCATGTTTTTTTGCGTTATTGATAGCAAAAATAAACAGGTGATTTAAGCTGTAATCTTTATTTTTCTCATAGATATCTCCTTTAGTTTCAAATTTAGTGCTATTCTGATCAATAAAATTACATAAAATATATCTATTTTCTCTTTTTAGATTCATTTCGTTAAGGATTCCATACATCTTCAGTATTTTGTAGCTGCGAAAAGATGGTGATTCTTGGAGAAATCTTTCTTTTTCTAATGTACTCGACATAAATAATTAAATTCTACATTGATTTATTTTCAAGAATATTATTCAGGTGATATCAGAATAATATAGGAGAATAAAAAGCAAATTCCTATTTATTTGCGAGATTTTTTATTGTAGCGATGTTTTCATCAAGAATTTCTCTGGATATCTTTGGGTGAATATCAAGAGCAAAGATTTCATTCGCAACTTGTTCTACGATTGGTAATGATAGATCCTTATAATTTATATCTCTTCCGTAATATGGACATGACCAAGGACATCCTTTAGGGTACGCAATCTTTTCTTGAAATAATTTAGTTTTATAAAGAGGTTTTGGGTAAAGAATTTTACTCTTAGGAAATTTATCTATAAATTCCATCTTGTTCATATGAATGATAGAAGGATTTATTCGTCCAATCCAATAATTGAAAGCGGGGTCACAATATTTTGGAACAAATGGTGGATCAATTCCCTCAACATTTTGAATTCCTTCAGTTAAATATCGGGCATTTTCGTTCCGGATTTTAATAAAATCATCTATTTTTGTTAGTTGTATACCTCCAATTGCTCCTTGTATTTCAGTCATGCGATAATTATAACCCAATCTATTATAGACATACCAAGAAGGTTCGCCATGATGTCGAATTAATTTACATTGTTCTGCAAGGTCGTCGCTATTAGTTATGATCATGCCTCCTTCACCAGTAGTTATATTTTTTGAAGGATAAAAGCTGAAGCACCCAATCTCACCAATAGATCCTACTTTTTTATTATTGCATTTGGCACCCAATGACTGACATGCATCTTCAATAATGAATATTCCATAATCATTTGCTATTTCCTTTAAATCCTTCATATTTGCTGCGATACCAGCTAAATGCACTGGTATAATAGCTTTTGTTTTATCTGTTATTTTTTCTTTAACAGATTTAGGATCAAGAGTATAGGATTTATTATCTATATCAGCAAATATAGGAATTGCGTTATTATGAATGATAGAGCTCGCTGTTGATATAAAAGTGAAAGGAGGAACGATTACTTCATCTCCTGGACCTATATCTAATGCAGCTATAGCAATATGAAGAGCTGCGGTTCCTGTATTTACTCCTATAGCATGTTTAACACCATGATATCTTGCAAAATCTTTTTCAAATTTTTTAACATATTCACCATGAAGAAGTGTTAACATTTGCGATTCCATTACTTTTATTACTTCTTTTTGTTCCTCAATAGTCAGATTCATAGTTAATCGAGTATTCTAAATATTGATATATAAAAAACCTTTTTATCTTTTCAAAAATCATTGCTAATTTTGCTGAAAAACTAAGAGTAATGATTTTATAATTATTAAATAGTAGGAATATAACAATGTGATAAAATTTGTTCAAAATTGTAAATAGTATGAATCTTTCTGTTGGTTATATCCAATGATTTTATTTTTCATCAAGGTTTCAAGAACAGAATTTATCCAATTCTTTGTAGTATCAACATTTTTACAGATGTCACAATACTCCATCTCTTCGTTCATTGCTAAGAGAAACTGAATTTTACTTTTGACTTTCAGATGGTTTGATTTAACTATTTTTTCAACTCTTTTTGACCAATCATATTCAAAAGTTTTTAGCTGTGCTACTTCATTACTTAATTTAGCAATTACCTCATCCCGAGTTCTAAAGACCTTTAACGATAAATCATACTTTTCTTTGAGGTGTTTCTTAAGTTTTTCTTCTTTTATATCTAAGTCGAGTTCTTTTTTGAATTCATCAAGAATTATAGTATAATCCGAGGCATCATCATACTTTTCTAAAACTAATACGATAATTATTTCTCGATTCTCATTATAATAAGAAATTGAGTTCCAATCCTTTTCTTCGATGGTTATATAGCTTTCAACAAAATTGTGAGAGATTTGTATTTGTTGGACAACGTTATCAGGAATTTCAAAATCCTCGGGATACTTTAAATAAATTGTCCCACCTATGATCTCATTCCATTTAATCAGAAATATTCCTAGAGGAATCTACTCTCACCTTAACATTCCTATATACCTTCTTTTAAATTATAAAAATTAGCATTAATAAATTTAATTTAAATTTAGTTAGTTATGTTTAATTCAATAAATTGAAAGTTCCTAAATTCTTGTATTTTTCAAAAAAAAATAAATAGAACGATGAGTAATTTTATGTAGGGAAAAAGCATGACTTTCTACTATGTATATATTTTAGAAACGATTGGAAAAAATAATAAGAAAAGATTTTATACGGGTTATACAAATAATTTGAATCGAAGAATAGAGGAGCATAAAAACGGGAGAGGAGCCAAATTTTGTAATGGGAAGAAAATAGAATTGAAATATTTTGAAACATACCTGGAGAGGAAAGAGGCAATGAGACGGGAATTAGAGATTAAAACTTTTTCAAGAAAAGAAAAATTTGAACTAATTAAAAGTTCAAATGAAATTGAGGATACAGTTGATTGAATATCAATTTTTACTAATATTAGCAGGTTTACCAGCTGCGGGTAAATCGACTTTTGCTAGTTTCATCAAAAAAGCTTTAAAATCAGCAGCACCTAATTTTAAAGTTGAAATAATTGATCCAGATAGTATAAGAAAAGAAATTTCATCTCTACCCTTTAATTATGAATATGAACACCTAGTAAAAACCAATAACATAAATCTAATTAAAGAAGCATTATCACAAGGTTATATTGTGATAAGTGATGATTTAAATTACTATACAAGTATGAGACATGATTTAAAGGAAATTGCTGATGAATATAGCATACCCTTTTTTATAGTATATATTTCAACACCAATTGAAACATGTCTAAAATGGAATAATGAACGAGGAACTCCAATACCCAATGAGATAATTCATAGAATTAATGAGAAATTTGATCCTTTTGATAATTATAACTGGGATAAGCCCCTGATATCCTTTGATTTTAGCGTTAATAAGATTCACGAGGCCCTTCTTTCCATAATTAATCAGATTGAGTTGGAATTGAGAGATTTGAATATGGGAATGATATCAACCCACAAAAAAGTTACAACAAAAGGACCTAAAGAAAAACTAGATACTATTACAAGAAGAATCGTTGGGAAGTTTTTAAATGATCTTAACTCTCAAAATTTAAAATCTAAAGTATTAAATCTTCGAAAGATATATTTAAAAGAAAAAAAAGGAAATATAGATTCTGAAGATGAAATCTCGAGAGACTTTTTAGATTTTCTGAAAAAAAGGATAAACGTTGACGTTGATTGAATGATTATAATATCAAAACATATTAAAATTAAGAGTAAAGAAAATAAGGAAACAATCATTTTATAAATTTGAATTTGTTTCTATCTTTTTAAATAAATAATAACCAAATTCATTATTAAAAAACAAAAATTAATAAGAATTATTATGTCTCCAAAATCAACAAATCAAGAGGATATCAAAGTCAGAATAGAGGAACTTGAAAAAAGTCGGAGCGGACGCTCTTTATGTTATATTGACCCTGATGTAATTGACATGTTAGGTTTAACAACTGGAAATATAATTGAAATTAGTGGAAAAAAAAAAACAACTGGAATTGTCGTTTCAAGTGTTGTTGATAAAGGTAAATCCATCATTAGATTAGATGGACTCCAACGACTTAATGCTGGAGCAACGATTGGGGAATATGTTTCAATCAAATTAGCAAAGGTATATGCTGCTGAAGAAATCATCTTGACTCCTACAAAAGCAAATTTAGATCTGAAAAAACAAGGAGAAGCGATCAAAGCAAAATTAATTGATAAACCCGTTGTAATCGGTGATATCATAGAGGTTTTAGGAGAAGTATATCAAACAAATGATAATGATAATGCTATGAACGAATTTATGAAAATGATGCCCATGCTTCGAAATCAGAAAAAGAAACCTATATTAGGCACATTAAGACTTATTGTCGAAGATAGCACTCCTTCAGATAAAGTAGTAAAAATAACACGTGACACACTAATAAAAGTTAACAAGAGAGTAGCTGTTTTGAATGTTTCTGGTGGTGTTGTTACTTATGATGATATAGGAGGATTAAGTGATGAGATTCAAAGAATTAGAGAAATAGTGGAATTACCACTAAAACATCCAGAATTATTTCATCGTTTAAATATTGATCCCCCAAAAGGTGTTTTGTTTTATGGACCATCAGGAACGGGGAAAACCTTAATGGCTAAAGCTGTATCTCAAGAATCGAATGCTCATTTTATTACCATTAATGGACCAGAGATTATGAGTAAGTTTTATGGTGCGAGTGAAGGAAGACTAAGAAAGATCTTTGAAGAAGCCGAAAATCGTGCCCCATCAATTATTTTTATTGATGAGATTGATTCTATAGCACCTAAAAGAGTTGATACTTCTGGAGAGGTGGAAAGACGCGTAGTTTCACAATTACTTTCATTGATGGATGGACTACAAGGAAGGGGTGAGATCATCTGTATCGGTGCTACTAATAGAATTAATGCTATTGATGAAGCTCTAAGACGCCCCGGTAGATTTGACAGAGAAATCGAATTTGGTGTGCCCAATGCAAAAGAAAGGAAAGAAATTTTGCAGATTCATACGAGAGGGATGCCTTTAGAGGATAATGTGAGTTTAGATCATTATGCCGAAATAACGCATGGATTTGCAGGAGCTGATTTAATGGCTGTAAGTAGAGAAGCAGCAATGTTTGCATTGCGACGAATTTTACCCAAGATTAATTTAGATGAGCCCATCCCATCCGATATCATTCAAGAATTAAACATAAGTGATGATGATTTTACGCAAGCTATTAATTTAATTGAACCTTCGGCAATGAGAGAAGTAATGATCGAAATTCCAAATATTAAATGGGATGATGTTGGTGGTTTGGATGAAATTAAACAAGAATTAAAAGAAGCCGTTGAATGGCCTTTACTTCATAAGGAATTATTCGAAAAAGCTGGTATTCGTCCTTTAAATGGAATTTTATTATTTGGTCCTCCAGGTTGTGGAAAAACTCTTTTAGCAAAAGCAATTGCTTCTGAAACCAATAGTAATTTTATTACAGTTAAAGGTCCTGAAGTATTTTCTAAATTTGTTGGAGAAAGTGAAAAATTTGTAAGAAATATTTTTAGAAAAGCCCGTCAAGCAGCACCTTCAATAATTTATTTTGATGAACTTGATGCCATTAGTTCAGTCAGAGGAGTTAGTGAAGGTACAGCCCTCAGAGATTCTATTGTGAATCAAATTCTAGTTGAAATGGATGGGATTGAAAATCGAAAGGGTGTTGTTGTAATAGCAAGCACAAATCGTCCAGATATGGTCGATTCAGCATTATTACGACCAGGTCGATTAGACAGATTACTCTACGTCACGGCTCCTGATCTAATATCAAGAGAAGAGATATTAAAAGTGCATACAAAGGATATGCCATTAGCAGACAATGTTTCATTGAAACATCTTGCCCAAGTTACAGATGGATATAGTGGTGCTGATCTAGAAAACTTATGTCGTGAAGCAGGAATGGAAGCAATTCGAGAAGCAATGTATGATCTTGATAAAATAGAATATCGACACTTTGAACTTTCTTTAAATAGAATAAAGTCAACTTTAACTCAAAGTGTTGTTCAGCGTTATGAAGAAATGGCAAAAATCATAACCGAATCTCGGAATCTTGACGAAAGCTCTGGGGATTTTTATAAATAATCTCTTTTTATTCACTTGATGTGCAAATATTTTTCTCTATGCTATTTTTTAAAGATTCAATAATATATTATAATAATATAAACTGAAATGTTTGAATGAAAATGAGTGAAATTAAAATAGATTGGGAAGGACATGTTAAAAAATATCAAGCGGCAATGGAAGATTTAAATTTAGATTTCTGTTTGCTAACTCGAGTCAAATCTATCACATATCTTTCAGGTTGCTTTGTACCTTGGAAAAGTTATATATTCTTACCTAAGGAAGAATTAGGAGAACCAGAGTTATTTACAGTACTTTTAGATGTAGAGCGTGTTAAAGCGGAATCATCCTTGAATAAAATAAGTGGTTGGGGTCCAATGAAAGGTTTCTACTGGGAAAAAAAGATTCAAAGTGCAGCAAAAAAAAGCGGAGCTTTTGATCCAAAAGGAAAACCCCCAAGAATCGGAGTGGAATTAGGAGTGGATATCTGTATTACTGGACAAATGTTATCTTATACAGAAGCAGAAAATTTGAAGAATTTATTTCCAGGATGCGAATTAGTTGATTTTAATGATAAGACAGAACGTATTCAATTCATAAAAGAGCCAGAAGAAATCGCAATGTTAAGGGAGGCGAGCAGAATAACAGATATAGGTCAAAAAGCCGTAAAAAAAGCATTATCTGAACGTCCAATAGAGAAGATATTTACAGAAAATGAAATTGCGGGAATAGGAACTAAAGCGATGCGTGAAGCAGGGAGTAATTATGAGTGGACTTTTACAGGTAACCAAGAAATTGGATCTGGTTATAGAGCCAGTTACACATTTAATGGTTGCACTCCAGCAACAAATAAGAAAGTACTTGAAGGAGAATCATTGTTAGTTGATCTTCATAGTGAAACAGGATGTTATCTTGGTGATTTAAGCCATAATTATGTACTTGGTAAATGTTCTCCTGAATTAAAAGCCTATAATGATGTGTATGAACAACTTTGCTATACTCTTATCGATAATATGACTCCTGGTACAACATTTGATGAATGCTATCATGCAGTTAGAAAGGTAGCTGATAAAGAAGGTTATGCTAATGACTTATTTTTTGGTCTAGGACATGGAATTGGTATCATAGGGAATGAATCGTGGCCAGTAGTCGTACCTGGCAAAGATTGGGGACATATGGTCTTTGAAGAAAATATGGTCGAAATTGCTGCTGTTGTGTTCAATCAGCCTGGACTTGGTGGTTTAAGGTTGGAATCTCCAACATTAATTACAAGTAAAGGTGCAGATGTTTTACCCAAAACCCCATTTGAAGTGGATTATGTATAAAATTTTCAAAATAATTTAAAAAAAAAAGTTAAATTCTTTCTTTACCGCAGTGACGACAGAAATTTGCGGAAGGATCCATTTTTTCTTTACAATAATTACATATATTTTCTTTTGGAATAACATTTTGTAGATTGACTGATTTGAGGATCGTTGAATTTATCAATTCGCTTAAATAATATGCACTTTCTCTTCCATTATTCTTGTTGGTAGCCATACTAATGGAAAATATGAGGTTGTCCCTTGTTTCAACGACAATCAAGTATATATTCTGAAATTTTAATGGATATACTTTTTTTATGTTTGTTAAAGGTATTTTGAATCCATCCTTATAATCATCAACTGAAGCACCAATTCCAGTAAGAGAGATATTTGATCTCTTCAGTAAAGAAAGATTTTCTTCGCTTAATAACACTTTTCCTAATTCCATTTGATATTGCCATTTCTTCTGAACAATATGACCTTCACAAAAATATCCATCCGTTGTAAACACTAATGACATAATTATCTATTATGGTTTGTGATGAGATTAATATTTGAATTTATTCTAATTTAATCATGTTGTAAATCACTTATATATCATGTGAAGTCCAATTTTTATATACTATTTTTAAATTGTAAATAAATTTTTAAAGACAAACTCGATAAATACTTTAGTAGTCTCCAATTAATAACGGGGATTAAAACAAATTATTGAGAAATAGTGAAAATCAATGTCTGAACAATTATTGAAATGTAGAGAATTTATGCTTAAAGAAAAAATGATCTCTTTAACGGATAAAGGAGAAATTTTTAACGGTAAAACTAATGAACTCATTGGGACTTTCCGAGGTAAACTGATTAAAATTGGAAACACCTATAGAATTAGGGATTTAAGTGAGACTCCGGTTTTAACAGTAGCCGAAAAAATTATCTCCTTGCGTTCTTCCTATCGGTTTTATAAAGGCGGAGAAAAGGACGAAAATCAATATTTAGGGATACTGAAAAGAAAACTTGTTTCAATCAAGCCAGCCTACTGGTTCGAGGATCCCAATGAAAATAAAGTATTCGAGATGAAAGGTAATATCTTTACTCTGAAATTCAAAATCATAAAAGACGGCAAGGAAGTCGCAGAAATTAGCAAAAAATTATGGAAAAGTCTATTGAGAGGTCATTATGGAGTACAAATGAATCCTGATATAGATGATGATTCTGCCATGCTAATTTTAGGCATAGTTTTAATGCTCCATCACGAAAAAGAAGAGAATAAGGGCCATAGGGGAGTTTTTTAAGATTAACTTAATATAATTTTTTTATATTTTTTTTTATTGTTTTTTTGATGAATTTTATTTTAGAATCAATGAGGAGAACCGAAAGTTGAAGATCCCTAAGATGGATGAAGAAGAAATTATCGATGCTTTAAGGAAATTGGTACAAATTCCTTCAGAAAATCCTCCTGGGCTGACAGAAGATATTGTTAACTTCATAACATCAAAAATTCTAACTGAACAAAATGGTTTTAGAAATGAAGTCATTACACACGTTAAGAATGGAGTAAAGCTTCACAATCTAGTGAGTAAAATTGGAGATGGTGATAATAAAATCATTCTTTTGGGACATTTCGATGTTATTCCTTCAGGTATTCATTCTAATTGGATATTACCACCTTTTTCAGCGGAAGTTAAAGATGGATACCTCTACGGACGTGGTTCAGCAGATATGAAAGGAGGTTTGGTTAGCTTGTTATACACCATGAGGAACATTTCACAAATTCCTGATCTTTTAAAAAAACATACTTTCATATTTGCTGGTACTGCAGATGAAGAAGATGGTATGACTGGTTCATTGGAATTAAAAAATAGAGGAATAACTAGAAATTGTTCCTTTTTGATCGTAGCAGAACCTACAAATATGAAGATTGGAGTTGCTGAAAAGGGACTTTTATGGATTGCTTTAAAACTTAAGGGAAAACCCGCACATGGTTCTATGCCACACGAGGGAGTTAACGCGATAGAATGTGCATTAAAAATTCTCCCAGAAATACATCGATCTATCGTTCCTATGGAAAATATGATGTTAGGCAAATCAACCGTGAATATAGGGAAAATTCAAGGGGGTAGTGTAATAAATGTAGTACCAGAAATAGCAGAGTTAGAATTAGATTATAGGTTAGTACCAGAAGAGGATCCCGAAATGGTTATTCAAAAATTGAAACAAATCAAGTTAGAAACTTGTGTTCTTGAACTTGAACGGCTTAAAAATTTACCCGCGCTCCAAACGGATGTAAATCATCCTTTAATTAAAAATCTATTACAAATCGTAAATTCGGAACTTATAGGATTACCGTATGCAACTGACGCAGCAAATCTTATCGATCCTAAAATTTCTATTCCATTCATTATTTTTGGTCCTGGAGACCCAAAATTGATCCATGCTCGTGATGAACGCGTGAAAGTTAAAGATGTGTACAATGCTACTAATTTTTTAACACAATCCCTCATTACTACTTTTTTAAAAGATGTGTAAATTAATATTTCATAACCCTAATACGAATTTTTCAATCCTTTCAAAGGCTTCAACTAATAGATTGAACTCTGTTGCATAGGATATTCTTATTTTGTCCTCAGAATAAGATCCAAAGATATTTCCCGGCACGATAGCCACCCCTTTTTCTCTTATGACCCTTTCTGCAAATTCAGAGCCGTTAATCTTGAACTTTGAAACCGAAGGCATTATGTAAAATGCACCTTTAGGTTGAACAACATCAAAATTTAATTCCTTTAGGCGTTTATATACAAATAATCTGCGTTTATCAAAATTTTTTAAAATTTTATCAAAAAAGTGTTGATCCATTTTTAAAGCTTCTAAAAATCCATATTGAGCAGCATGGTTTGTTCCGGCAGCAGTGTATTGATGATATTTTTCCATTAAATCTATTATTTCTTTTTTAGCGACCACGTATCCCAATCTAAAACCAGTTGCAGAATATAATTTAGACATTGCATTTATTGTTACTGTTCTATCAAGCATTCCATCAAAAGAAGCAGGGCTTGCATGTTTGTACCCATCATATAAGTAATTCTCATATACTTCATCTGATATGAGATATAAATCATACTTTTTAACTAATTCAATGATTTTGTTTAATTCTTCAGAATTCATTACATGTCCAGTTGGATTGTTAGGAGAATTGATTAGAATTGCTTTTGTTTTTTCAGTTATTGCTTTCTCCATATTTTCGATATTTGTGCTAAAGTCATCATTTCTCTTAATTTCAATAACCTTGACTCCAAAAAATAAAGAACAATAATAATAGGATATGAAATTGGGAGATGATAAAATAAGTTCATCACCCGGATTGAATAAAGTTGCATAAGTTAATGTTAATGCTTGAGATCCTCCATTGCTTAGGATAATATTTTCATTCCAGTTGGTCTGAATGTTATTAAAACTTTTTAATTTTATTTCAATCTGTTGTAAAAGTTCTGGTATTCCCCTAGTAGGTGCATAATAAGTGATCTTTTTACGCAAGGCATTGATATTTCCTTCTATTGCTGGATCTGGGGTTGAAAAATCCGGTTGGCCAATTCCTAGACTAATAATATCTTTTTTTCCTGCAGCAAGATCCATTAGTTCCCGAATTTTAGATCGTGGAGCCTTTGCTACATTTATAGATAATTCTTTCATATGAGAAGCACCCTTTTAATGATAGTTAAAGGTTATAATATTTTATAAATATAGAGAAAATGAAACTGATATGTTCCATTTGATAAAGATATGCACTTTCAACATAACTAGCTCATTGATTTTCAAGAATCTGATATACAAGTGTTTTAAAGGCATTATTTACATTTTCACCGAATTTCGCACTTGTTTCAATGAATTTACTAGCGTTAATTTTTTCGGCCAATTTAGTTCCATCGCTGGTTTGGACCACCCTCTGTTCATTCAAATCACTTTTATTGCCAAGTAACAAGTATACTCCTTCTCTTTTAACATATTTTTTAAAATCATTAAGCCATTTCGACACAATACTCTCAAAAGTGACAATCCGAGTGACATCATAAACCAATAAAGCACCAACGCATCCTTGATAATACAAACTTCTTACTACATTATACTTTTCTTGTCCAGCAAGATCCCAAACGATTAATCTCACTTTAGCGTTTAACTCTTCCAATATTACATCTTTACGGATAATATTTGCACCTAAAGTTGGTTTGTAATCTTCTTGAAATGTATTTTCAACAAACTGATTTATCAATGATGTCTTACCAACAGCAGCATCACCGAGAAGCGTAATTTTAAACACATATTCACGTTCTTCATTCATCATATAATCAGGCTTTAAGATTTTTAAATCACATCAAATAAAATCATATATTTTACTAAAAGTTCTCCATAATTTTTCTTTGACTTTTGTTTTTATTAATGTTTCGTCAAATCACATTTTTATTTCTTTTTTCAATATTCAAGATTAATGTAAAGGTATTATGATTTGGATCAAAAACATTTTCCTTAGTTTTTTCTGAAAAGATGATATAATCTGAAGAAAGCGTCTTTTCTAATGAATGGATTAGGAAACCTCTGAATAAATCACAAGAAACTCCAATTTCAGAGCAAAAGACGCATTTTATAATTTTTATCACGTATTGGTTTTCGCTCTTTTCTTTAACTTGTACATCCCAATTAGTTTTGATTAATTGGTTTATTTCAGAAATAATTTCGGTAAAACTCTTGCCATATGGGAATAGATAAAATGAAAATTTTCTTCCAATCTCATAAAGTAACTGATTAGATTCATATAAAAGACAATTTTGTGCTGCAATTAGCTTTTTAAATGAAAAAAAATCAATCTCACCATCTGGGTTAACATCTCTCGTATCTTTTAACTCTATTAATTCTGCTTCTCTTAAGATAGACTTCATACCATCATAATCAAGGGAATCTAAATAAGCTTGTAATAACGCCGTTATCACACAATTTTTTACTGTACCTTTGTAATCTCCAATTAAATCTGAATTATCAGTCATAAATCGAAAAAATTAATCGTAATTTTTACATAGGATTTGAGTGGAATCAAATTTGAATAATAATTTCCATTCTTAATATCTTAAGTTATGTTAAAGCTTTTAAGATTTATTTTTTAACTTCATAAAAATACCTTTAAAAAACTAATATTCTGAGATTTATAATTTCTCTGTAAATCGCATTTATCATAAAAAAGAGATAAGTTGCTCTAAAATGAATAAAAATAGAAGATTAAATTTTTAAAAAATTATCTTATTTTTCAACGGTTTTTATAAGGTTCTCAATTTCAGCTTGAATGACTTCTGCTTTCTTAGCTTCTTCGCCTTGAATGGCGTTAGCAAGCTCGATTCTCTCACGATGTATCGTATTCATCGCACAGAAAGGTACTTCTAATACTTTAGTATTGTCATTCGGATCAATTACACCATAATGGACTAAACATTGACATATTCTATCCAGATCAAAATTATATGCATCCTGGAAGTGCATAGCACTTATTAAAAGATTTCGCGTGTGTAAAAAGTTCGTTGCCGAGGATAGATTTGGAGCCATTACTAATCGAGCAAATCCTTGGAATGTTTTACTTGTCAGTACCTTTGCTGGATTCTTAACATAACGCATTGAACCGGCTAGATAATAAGCTTTCATCATTTGGCGATATCCTAAGTTTGTCATATCATCGATAAATTTACCAATAGTACTGGGAACGGCTCCTAAGTCTTCAAGATTTACATTCTTTAAGAAACCAGTTGGTTTTGGTATTTCTTGTTTCTGAACCATATCATAGGTTTTATTTGACCATCTAACTAACCCTTCCACGTCAAAATATTTTTCAAGAGGTTCCCACTCATCTTTGTCATTAACTATACAGATGGTGGCAAATCCACAATCTTTATGACTTGTCATTGAAAATTCGGGAACATCATCAAACCAAGCTAATAATCTCGTCATCTTGGCAGTCGTTGCTATAGGATAAAATCTTGTAACCGCATTATTTGTAGCTTTATTGATAGCTACTTTCAAATCAGAAGTTGTGTATCGTAAATCCATTAACTCTTCGAAACTTATGCGCCCACATAGTGATACTGGTTGAAATACTACGCCTGTAACTAAGTCAGTATTTTGCTTAGCAAACTCCATTATCGGAGCGATTTGATGATCATTTACTCCTTTAGCAATAACAGGTACTAATACAATTCCATAGTATCCGATTTTTCGAGCATTTTCAAATACTTTTTTCTTCAGAGGCCACAAATTAACACCTCTCACTTTTTTCCATACTTCTGGATCATCAGTAGCGTCGAATTGCAGGTAAATGGCTTTCATACCCGCATCCATGCATTTCTTCATAAATTCAGGTGATTTTGCAAATCTTACTCCATTAGTAGTGACCATTACCTCAACAAAACCTAACTCTACTCCTTTTCGAATGATATCTGGAAGATCATCTCTAACAGTAGGTTCCCCTCCAGATAATTGTAACAAAACAGGAGGAACGGGTTTCATTGACCTAAAATGTTCCATAATTTGTACAAGTTGATCGAATGTAGGCTCGACCACATACCCCTTAGCGCTAGCATTCGCGAAACAGATGGGGCAAGTCAAATTACATCGATTTGTGACATCAATTAGGGCTATATTTGGGGCGGATTTATGATTCGTACACAAACCACAATCATTTGGGCATCCATTAACGGTTTTTTTAATTCCAGAACTTATGAATTCTGGTTTTGTGGAATTATCAATAGTAGATCCTAACTCATCAGTAAAAGTTTGTGCCCACTTGTACTCCTCAGATGCGCTTGCAAGTTTATCCTTGAATTCTCCGTGTTCTTCACAATTTTTGCGCATCATGACGAAATCTGTCTTTGGATCAACATAGATTTCGGCGTCAATGGTTTTCATACATTCTGGACAAATGCTACGGGTACGTCTAATTATTTCTTCGGTCATATGAATCAGTTTTTTCAATTTTATTTCTATTTGAACAAATATTTAATTAATCAAATAACGCATTTTAGCTTAAAAATTTAATCGCGTAATACATATTTGTAATAGTATTATTAAAGAAGAGTTGAATAGTAATTAAATTGTTCTCTTTTAGGATATAATTGAAATGTTAAATCCTACGTTTTAAAATAAACCTTTTCTTTATCAATTATATGTTTATGCTTTTAAAATTGTCACAGATATTTAATAGGAGGTTCTTCTTCAATGTATTATAATAAAATAATGTTCTTTTCTAATTTAAAGATTAAGCTAATTAACCAATACGTTATGGGGGAGAAAAGAGAGACTCCTGCCCCGAGACCTAATGATAAGGTCAGAAAAATTATAGGGGGATTCCCCAGTTCCGTGTATATCACGGCTCTTGGAGGGCGAAATAAGAGTGCATTACATGCACTACCAAAAGACAAAAATCCAGGGTGAGGCAGGAGTCATGTTTAATGGTTTTGTATTATTTTCTTTTTCTTTTTTATAGTTCAATTTTAATTAAAAAATTTACTAATATTTTAATTCAATTTTTATCTTATGTACTATATATCTTTCAACCTATTTAAAATAATTCATCATTTGAACAAGGTTTAACTATTAAAAATAACCTATTACATCAATTATAATGAACGATATTGATAAGATACAACGTATTCGTAACTCTGAACCAGATTTTAAAGTAAGTTATAAAACTTTTTTATTTTGTATTGTTGGTTTTGTAATTTCGTGGTTTAACATGATTATAATTCAAAATTCTCCTCGAAGTGTTGAAGTTCTTGCGTTTTTATCAATAATTTTAACCACATTTATTCCTGCTATTATAATTTCTTTAAGAGATCGTTATTGGGGGTATGGATACATGATAGGCTTTTCAATAGCAGGTATATTATTTATGATATTAGTGGATCCATTTATCGGAGGATATACTTTCGTTACAGCTTTGTTTATCTTCATAATCATGTTGTTAATTTTTTGGAAAACTTGGAGAACTTTAAGTTCTATAAAAACCAATTTATAGAATTAGTAAAAGTGATAAAAAGTGAATTTTCCTCTTAATTGTAAAATATTTTAACCTTCTTGAGTTGGGATGTCTTCTATTACAACACTGCTGACTCTTGGTAATTTTATAAATTCTTGCTCAATTTTCTTATCATATTCAGAATTTTGATTTATTAAATCTCCTATTAAATATGTTTCATAAAAACAATTTTCTAATTCATAACATATTCCCGTTGTATGAAGGATATCTTTAATCAAGTTTAATTTATTTAAGACTTCCGAAATTCCTTTCACAATTTCTGGAGAAAATTCTTCTAGCTTAATTAAAATCTTTTTAATTGAATTATTTTTGGTTGGAAAACAACTAATCTTTATAACATCCTCCCGAGAAATAAATATAAGAAGATAATAAGGAGTTTTTGAAATCTCCTCTTTTATTTCCTCGGGAAAAAATGTTTGATCTAAAGTTTCTCTACTTATAATTAAACCGGTTGAAATTTTTTTTTTTTGGTCATTCAAGTTTGAGTTAACTTCCATTATCAACAAAATCTAAGGTTAATTTGAAAGAATATATGTCTAATAATAAAAATTGTTTGTTATTAATTTTTGTTATTTTATTTTAATATTTTTAATTGAAATGTGATAGTGTCATTAAGATAATATTCAATTATTAAACTGAATTTAAGTTTAAATCATTTATACTTGATCTTGCTCGATTGTTAACTTTGGGATTGGGAATGAATTGAATAACTCATAACAAAAATGGTAACCTATGTATCCAAATTCAAATATTAAATCATATGGTTTTGGTATTAAACAACAAGAGGCTAATTCTAATCGATTTCTGGCTATTTATTTTCTAGATAAACTAACAGGATCTCTATTGTTAAGTAAAGAATATTCATTAAATCCAAATAGCGCAATTGATGTGGATTTAATTGGAGGTTTTTTAAATGCATTGTACTTATTCATTAAAGAAGTAAAACCGGGTAGCAAGTCTGAAGAGATTCAAGAAATCAACTTCGATGAAACAAGAATTTTATATGAGAGATACGGAAGATTATTAGTGGTTGCTATTACCCGGAAAACAAACTTAACTATTGAAAGATCAATACTAAAGCAGATTGTTCATGATTTCTACTCAAGATTTGAGGGAAGCATCAACCATTTTGATGGTAGAATTGAGCCATCAATTCTTAACTATAAAAAAAGATTAGAAATAAGTAACTTAAACACTAATTTTAATCACAATTTTGGATTTTAAAATAATTAACAATAATTTAATTTAGATTTTCATCTCGCTTCTTTTCTTCGATTTTTTCAATTTTTTTCTCCAGTTTTTCTCCAAGTCCCTTTATGTCAGGTTTAACTTCAAATCGTTTACGATCCTCTTCTCTTTGTTTCTCTCTATAAAATGTTTTTTCTTCAAATGCTTTTTCAATAATTTCACTTGTTTTTTCAAATTCAGGACGTAATTCCATTCGTTCATGATCAATTTCTCTTTTCTTCTCAATCCTGAAAGCTTTCTGATCTATTGATGATTTTATAGCTTCGCTTGCAGAGACTAAATCAGGTTTGATAGTAACCCTTTTTTGATCATCTTCTCTTAGTTTTTCTCTAAAGAATGCTTTCTCTTCAATGGTTTTTCCTATGGCACCACTTATTTTTTCCTTATCCGGTCTAATGGCTAACCGCTTCTCATCTACCTCTCTTTGTTTATCAATCCTGAATGCTTTTTCTGCGATGGTTTTATTAATTGCTTCTCCTGTTTTTCTAAATTCAGGATGAATTTCCATGCGCTTTAAATCATCTTCTCTTTGTTTTTCTCTTAAAAAAGATTTCTCTGCGATTGTCTTGCTAATGGCTTGAGCAGATTTTTCAATATCGGGGGTGAGCTCCATTCTCTTTTGATTCAATTCTCTTTGCTTTTCAATTCTGAATGCTTTTTCATCAATAGATTCCTTAATCGCTAAAGTTGCTTCCTCGATATTTGGCTTGATCTTGAATCTATTTTGATCAATTTCCCTTTGTTTATCAATCCTGAATGCTTTTTCTGCGATGGTTTTATCAATAGCTTCCCCTGTTGTTCTAAAGTCTGGATGAATTTCCATCCTTTTTGAATCCTCTTCTCGTTGTATATCTCGAAAGTAGGCTTTTTCATTAATTGTTTTACTGATTGCTTGAGCGCTTGTCTCTATATCTGGTTTAATTTTATGTCTTTTTTCGTCATCCTCTCTCTTTCGCTGAATCATAAAAGCTTTTTCATCTACTGATTTACTAATAGCATCCATTGATTTTTCTAAATCTGGTTTTATCTTTATTCGTTGCATATCAGATTCCCTTTTTTTTTCGATTAAAAAAGCTTTCTCATTCATGGATTTAGCAATAATTTCTCCAACTCCCTTGATATCTGGTTTAAGATCCATTCGTTTTAAGTCATCTTCTCTCTGTTTTTCTCTTATAAATGCTTTTTGTTCGATATCTTTTTCAATTGCTTCTCCTTTCATCTCTATATCTGGTTTTATTTCCATTCTCTGTAAATCTTCTTGACGATGTTTTTCACGGTGAAATGCTTTTTCTGAAATAAGAGCTGAGATTAATTCTTTGCTTTCTTTGAAATTCTTTTTACGTTCCTCTTCGAATTCTTTAAAGTATTCATCTCGTTCTTCTTTCTCTTTACTATATAACTTATCTACAATCTCTTTTTGCTTCTCAATTTCCTCTGGTGTTAATTGTTTTTCATTTTCTTCCATATGCTTCACTTGCAGATTTATTTATTGATATTTTTAAATTATTAGTGTCAAAATTTCTATTTAATTATTTACATATTCAGTTAATCTCAAAGAATTTCAGTTTGATTATGAAAAAGAAGAATAGTTTTGTTTTTTAAATTGAATTAATATTGAATTTAGAGAGTAATATAATTTCTCAATTTCATTTCCGAATATATTAGAGAGGTGTTAATGCAGTACTGCCATGTTGTTGAGCTTCGTTGATAAGTGCCATTAATTCATCATTTGAAATGGGAACTAAATCTAAAACGGTCATTTTTGCTAATTTTAAAACCGCTCTGACTGTTTCAGCTAAATTATTACAATCTCCTGAGAAAAACACCTTCCTTTTGCCAAATTCCTTAACAAGCTTATCGCCTACCTCATTAATAGCGCAGTATCCTGCTACCAGCCCTCTTGTGTAGCCTTCTTCTTTTAACATTTCTACTAAATTTTCATCGTGACCTTTTCCTATTACTAAAAACCAGTTTCCTTTAAATTTATCGGGGTAATCAAACGCAAATCCTTGTATGGTTGCTAATGGATTGTTTAAACAACCTTCAATGCATACCAATTCTTTTCCTTTTACTATTTTCACATCGTCCGGAAATTTTTGCACAAGATTCCAGTCATATTTCTCTTTATACTCGCTTAAATCTTTACCAATAACCTTTATCTTTTCAATATCACCTTCTCCTAATCCGCGCTCATATGCTATTTTTAGGTGAGGAACTTCATCTATTGTCAGACCAAAAATCCGAGCGCCAACAACATCAACAGCCAAGGTGTCTCGCCCTCCAATTAATATATTAAAAGGAATCACTAATTTATCCTCCCACGCTGTCGGAGGATAGTGTCCATGAATTGTTCCTCCACCTGAACCATCAATAATTGTGATATCGGGTCTAATTATTCCATACACATCTACTAATTTAGAATGGAGGTTATAATTATGATCTTTACCTCTATCTGCATGTTGCGGAAATCCCCATTGATTCTTTATACCGAGGGTGACTCTAGCCATGGAATGTGTTTTAAGCTTTGGTAAATTTATATAGGTCATTGAATCTCTATTTTCTATTATCCTAACAATTGTTTCTGGCATCCTGAATGTCTTCAAATTATAACCTTTGGGATCTTCTTTTGATGACTTTTTCCCCTCAAAATTAAATACTTTTGTTTTTTCTTCGTCTAAATATATTATATCTACCCCTAAATCATCGCAAACTTTCTTATAGCCATTAATCGCAAATACAATTCTAGTCATATTCGCTTGAGTAGAATTCTCCATAACATGAATTTTAGCTTGTTTATTGCTTAAATAGTGTATGACCGCTTCCAATAATTTTGGAGAAGTAAAAGCATGCTTCTTAAAATCAATTCCATTCACTTTTATATAGATTTCTTTTGAACTCTTTAATATAGGACCTGATTTTTCGAGTTCAGTAAAAATTTGATTTACAGCAGCGCTTATTCCCTTATTAGTACTATAAATGAATACTTGAGCCATAATTATCTAATTTGGTTGAAATGATTATTCAATAAAATAAGATCATTCTACCAGTTTTTATTTCTTTTTGATTTTCTTTTTAAAAATTTAAACTTTAAACAATTTGTTTATTTTTTATAGGAGTAAAATACAAATATCGATTATTGATATATATCAATTAATGATATATGCTACTATTGGATTATATCCTTTCTAAGGTAATATAGCATGGCAGAAAAAATTGCTGAAGAATTCGAAAGTGCAATGAAAAAAGGATTTATTAGCGCACTTATTTTATTAGTCCTTGAAAAAGGTCCTTCTTACGGTTATAAAATCGGAAAAGAGATTGAAACTCGTACTTTAGGCATTTGGGATCCGCCTTCATCTACAATGTATACTGTTCTAAAAAATATATTAGATAAAGGTTTAATTGAATTTACTGAAGAACAGAAAGAGGGTCGAACTCGTAAAGTATATCACATCACTACAAAAGGAAGTAATGTATTAAAAATGATGCTTGAAAAGCAAAGAGTTATAGAAGATTCTATACAAACTTTAAAAACTGCTATGTTAGATGATGAGAAAAGTTTAATCTCTGAAAATTTTCATACATTCAATCCTATTAATCTTATATTGGCGAAACTAGATGAAAAGTCTACTGAAGAAAAATTAGAGTTCCTTGAGCTGCAAAAACTTAGAATCTCACGTGATATAAAGAGAATAAACAAACAAAAACAAAGAATTGAAGAAATTATTGTACAATTAAATAAAGAAAAGATGTATTAAGCAAAAGAGGGAAAAACTATGAATTCGCTACAAATGATTATAAAGTATTGGCTGAAGAGTAAGGGTATTTTTGCAAAAGCTTTTATCTTGCAAATAATATCAACTATTTTCCAACTTATCATCCCTATCTTCATTGGACAACTTGTAGGTCGCCTTGATCCCGATTCACCGAATCCAATGAGCATGACTGAATTATTTTTTGATTATTTTGTTATTATCATTCTTGGATTAGCAGTGTTTCTCATTTTTCGTTATTCTCGCATATTAGGTGCACGAGTTTCAACTAATGCGCTATACTATGTGAGAAAGGACATACATAATGCAATAAATCGCCAGTCATTTGGTTATTTTGACCAAATGGAAGCAGGAAATCTAATAGCACGAGCCACTTCAGATGTTGAGCAAACAGATATGATCTTCGGTTTCGGCTTAGCAGTAGGGGTTCAAAGTATCATCCAATTATTCGGAGTTCTGATCGCAGTGTCAGTCCTCAGAACCCAGATGATTTGGATTTTCGCGATCCTCATCCCTAGCTCAATTGCCATCTCACTAATTATTACAAGCAAGCTTCGTCCAATATATTTCGAAAGTCGGGAAGCATTTGGAGAACTCACCAACACCATTCGAGAAAATATTGTTGGATCGCAAGTCGTTCGAATGTTTAGTATGCAAGAAAAAGAATTTCGAAAATTCAGGGTTAACAACAAAAGATTTTATAATGCGAGTGTACGCTCAGTAAAAATTAACTCCCTTTATATGCCAATCAACCTTATTCTGATGGGTTTGATGATAATCCTTACCCTCTTTGTCGGAGGAAACTTAGTTGTACAAGGCGTAATGTCGTTATCTACCCTCATCACTTTCCAATCCTATATTGGTCTAACAGCCTTTCCTCTTGTAATTCTTGGGCAGATAATGATCATGTATGTTCAAGCAGATGCTGCTTTACGTCGAGTACGAGAAGTAATTGAATCAGCTCCAGAAATTGTGGAAAAGCCAAATCCTGTGAGTGCTAAGAACCTTAGGGGGGAGATCGAATTTAGCAATGTTTCCTTTGGATATACTCCAAGCAATCGAGTACTCAAGAATTTAACATTTAAAGTGCCTTCAGGACGGAAAGTTGCTATAATTGGAACTACTGGTTCTGGAAAGTCAACTATCATTAATCTTATACCACGTTTTTATGATGTGAGTGATGGTTCCATTAAAATTGATGGTGTTGATGTCAGAGACTATAATATCTCTGAATTACGTGGAAAGATAGCGATTGTATCCCAAGATACCTTTCTATTCAACAAAACAATTAAGGAAAACATCACTTATGGTAAGGAAGACGCAACGATGGAAGAAGTAATTCAAGCCGCAAGAAGTGCAAATATTCATGATTTTATCACAAATTTACCAGATGGTTATCAATCGATGGTGGGAGAACGTGGTACGCGTCTCTCTGGGGGGCAAAAACAACGTTTAAGTATAGCTCGAGCGATTATCATTAAACCTAAGATTCTAATTTTTGATGATTCAACTAGTTCTGTTGATGTTGAAACCGAATATAAGATCCAACTAGCTCTTGAGCGTATTATGAAGAATACAACGACATTCATCATTACACAGCGAATTTCCACAATTCGAAATGCCAATGAGATCCTTGTGTTAGATAATGGCAGAATAATGGGATTCGGAACTCATGATACTTTGATTAATGAGAATGTCCTCTATCGACAAATATTCGAAACACTTTATCAGAAACAAAAGGAGCTTATCGCAAAGCCAATAGTGACAACCGAAGAGGGGATCTATAAATGAAGAAAAATGTAATTCAAGAAGATTTAAATGTATCCGAAGAAGAAGCAAATCCGGATAAGGCAAAACGTCTCGAAGAAATAGAAAAAGAAAGGGAATTAAGGCCAATTGGCCCCCAAGTTGGTCGTCATCGTGGTCCAATGGCGTTTATGGAAGGAAAAGCTAAATTAGAACATCCACGGGGCATTTTATGGCGATGGATTTTTTCTTATCTTTTTAGGCATAAGAAATTGCTTATTTTCTATGCTATTTTAATTGCTGCAGGTTCTGTCATAAACGTTATTACACCATTATTAACAAGAAGTATAATTGATGTTGGAATTATTGCGAGAAATACTCAAGCAATTCTCATTATTTCTATCCTTTATATGTCACTTTTGGCAATTATGGCCTCAGGAAATTATATTGGCTCCTACGGTTTGGGAAAAATTGGTCAAAATGTTGTTTTTTCGATGCGAAACGATGTTTTCGAGCAACTTCAGAAAATGAGTATGTCTTATTTCGATAGACATCCTTCAGGTGATGTAATCTCTAGAGCTACTAATGATATTGACCAGATGAATTTATTGGTAGGAGGGCAACTTGTCCAGATCATCACGAGCATTATTAGTCTTGGATTAAGTATTACTTTTATGTTTGTATTGAGTCCTTTCCTTGCATTATTTGGGTTAATAGTTTTCCCTGTCTTTTTTCTAATGTCCAGATGGTTTAAAAATCGAGTAATTGGGGCTTTTAAGGAAACTCGGAAGAAGATTAGTGAGGTAACTTCTTCAATTCAAGAAAATATTGCTGGGGCAAAAACAGTACAAGCATTTGGCCAAGAAAAGAAAGCAATGAATGAGTTTGATCAAGCTAATATGGAGAATGCTGAAGCCTCATTTAGAGCACGACGAATTTTTGCTACTTTTTTCCCACTCATAACTTTCTTGTCATCGATCATGACTGCGAGTATCCTCGTAATCGGAGGGTATGTGAGTATCATCCATTTTGCACCTTTTGGAATATTGATCACTGTAGGAACACTCGCCGCATTCATTCAATATATGTCAAGTTTTTTCCAACCTTTTATGACTCTCACTCAAATCCAACAAGTTATTGAAAGCGCAATGGCATCGGCAGATCGAATCTATGCGATCTTAGATGAGGAAGTCGATCTTCCCGATCTGGAACATCCCATGACAATTCAAAATCCAAAGGGATTTATGGAATTCCAAGATGTCAGCTTTGGCTATAAATTCAACGGAACGCAAGATCTAGAAACTTCTACTAAAAACTCGCAAAAAAAGCCTAAAATAATTCTCCAATCGGTTGAATCTAAGGAAATAGATACTCAACTGCCGTTTAAAAGGGATGCTAACTTCAATCCTATGCAGGTGATGCAACGGGTACAACAATTCTTTTCAAAGCTTCCTGAACCTTATAAGACATTCTTCCAAAAGAATATAATGCAGGTTCCTCAACCAATTAGACAAGAAATGATGATGGACTTGATGGGAGCATCTCCCGAGAACTTACCTAACAAGATTGACGCAATCTTTACTAAACATGGGTATGCAATTCCTGAAACCCAAAAGTCAAAAGATAATCCCAATTTAAAAACAACGTTTCTAGAGATACCTAAATCTTCTATGATGACAATGATGATGGAAGGAAAATCAGACGTAAAAAGGCAAGAAGTTACTGAAAATTCAGTAAAAACATCTAACGATAATCAGAAATCTCCAATACAAGATATACCTCCATTCTTTCAAGGTATTTTAAATAATCCCGATGCAATTAAGCGAATGATTCGGGGATTAGAAATGACCCTCAAAGGTCAGTCAACTATGCCAAGGGGTGGTGGTAGTGAAGGAGGAATGGGTAGTGGAACAGGTGGGATGATGGGAGGCGGTGGAGGAATGAGTGGGAGAATGAATTCTACACAGCTTCTTCGAATGCTGGCTATAATACCTTTACCTAATGAAATTACTAAAGATTTCCCCGAGATTGTGAAGAAAGCTATCGAAGAACAACGGACTCTAATAGAACATGAGGCATCATTAGGATATGTTTTAAAACATGTAGATCTGAAAATCGATGAGGGCAAAACTATTGCTATTGTTGGGAGGACCGGTGCCGGTAAAACCACATTTATCAAGCTAACTTGCCGATTCTATGATGTAACTGATGGAAAGGTTTTGATCGATGGTATGGATGTAAAAGATTTGGATAAGAAAAATCTTAGAAATTTGATCGGTCTTGTACCTCAAGATTCTTTCTTGTTCTCAGGTACTATCCGAGAGAACCTACTCTATGGATATGATGAGGAATTTCCAAGTATCGAGAAGAAAGAAGAGATGGAAGAGAAGATGATTGAAGTGTCAAAATTCTTAGGTCTTCACAATTTTATTAATACTCTTCCCAAAAAATACGATACTAAACTTAAAGAGAACGCATCAAATATTTCAATAGGGCAACGTCAACTTATTGCATTTGCCCGGGCCTTAATCCAAAATCCAAAGATATTAATTCTTGATGAAGCAACATCCTCTGTGGATCCCTATACAGAGTCATTGATTCAAGATGCCCTTGATCGGGCAAGAGAGGGACGAACTACAATAATAATTGCACATCGTTTGTCTACAATCAAAAATGCTGACTGGATCGTGGTTCTTGATCAAGATCAAAAAGGTATCGTTGAGCAGGGTACACATGAACAATTGATCAAAAAGGATAATGGTGTATACAAGCATCTCCTTGATATGCAATACAAGGACATCGCACTTGAGAATATTGAATCCTAATGTTTTTTTAATGTTTTATTTTTCAAAATTCTAAAATAAATTTTTTAAATGGAGCAATTTTTTCCATAAATTGTATTGTTGCTCGTTAATTTAATATGATTCAGATAAACTAGGTAAAGATTGTATTAGAATGAGTTTTAGCTAACACAGAAGGATTTTTTAAAAGACTACTACAGATGCAAGACAATTAAATTTCTATATATAATTATTATTGTCTTATGATTTTAATTAGTTTAAAAAAAATCTTTATTTTATATTACTTTTCTAATAATAGATTGATTTTAAGGTAAAATAGTATGGCTTTTTTCAATTACAATGGCAAGAGACTATATTATAAAATTAAAGAAGCTAAATCTAAAAACTTCTTAATTTTCCTCCATGGTTCTGGCGGTGATTCTACCACATGGAGATTTCAATTTGATATTGACAATAATTATTCTATTATTGCCTTAGATTTACCTTCACATGGCAAATCGGATAAATTTAAAAATCTTTCTTTAAACTTATATGTCGATGTATTAAGACGCCTTATTAAATCATTAAAATATGAAAAGATTGTCTTATGTGGCCATTCTTTGGGCGGTACCGTAATTCAAACTTATTATTTTTTATATCCAGAAGATATAACTGCTTTAATCCTGATAAGTACCGGAGCAAAACTCAGGGTAAGCCCTGTAATATTAGAATTTCTTAAAAAGGATTATGAAGATTACCTAAATTATCTCAATAACGTTGCTTTTTACAAAAATACTTCAAAAGAAATAATAGATAGATACAAAAATCAATCATCATTAGTTGGTGCAGAAGTTACATATTATGATTTTAAAATTTGTAATGAATTTAACCTATTCGAAAAAATCAAGCTAATTAAAGCACCATGCTTAATTATCAGTGGTACCGAGGACAAGTTGACTCCAATAAAATATTCACAATATTTTCATAATAATATTGCAAAATCTGAAATGATTTTAATTGAAGAAGCGGGGCATATGGTAATGCTAGAAAAGTATGAAAAAGTTAATGAGTCTATAATTGATTTTACTAAACGATTAAATTAGCAATATATTATGCCAAGATTGTATACATATGGACCATTTCAGTCGAGAAGACTCGGTTTATCATTAGGAGTCGATTTGTTATTAAGAGAGAAACATTGTACATATAATTGTGTTTATTGTGAAATTGGACCCCCAATATACCTTGTGATTTTTCTGGTTTGAAAAATCCAAGGAATTTAATAAAACCATTCAAGAATTCATTCAAAAATGTTTTTAATAAGATCATGCCACGAGAATATACGTATGGACCTTTTCCTTCAAGGCGTTTAGGTTTGTCTTTGGGGGTTGATGTTTTACCTAAAATAAAAACATGTACATTCGATTGTGTGTATTGTGAAATTGGTAATACAACAAACTTAGTACCACCCAATTTTCGCATAAATTCACCCCCATCTTCTAAATTTGAGAAAGAATTAAGAGGTATATTAAAATATTTCCCCCATTTAGACTCGATTACCTTTGGATATAATGGGGAACCTACTCTAAATGAGAATCTAATGGAATTTTATGAGATTGCATTAAAAGTAAGAGATGACTTAAAGTGGACAAAAAAACCGCCTCATCTTACACTTTTTACGAACTCTAGCACGTTATATTTTGAAGATATACAAGATAGGGTTAAAAATTTTGAAGTCGTTTTGGCAAAATTAGATGTCGCGACCCAAGCTGATTATTTGAGAACGAATCGTCCACATTCATTATGTCCAGATAATAGTAAAATTATTGAATCTCTCATTCAATTACGGAGTAAGATGATTTCCAATAAATTAGTACTTCAATGTTTAATGTTAAATTCGCATCATAAAGATTATATTCCAAATTTTAATGAAAACAATATTGAAAAATTAGCATTAGCAATGAAAAAGATAGTCCCTAATGAAATACAAATATATTCTCTTGCTAGAGTCCCGGCAGAATATTTTGTTTACTCGATTGATGAAAATCAAAAGAATCAGATTAAGAATGTTTTTAATCAGATCATTGATAATAAAAGTATTGAGATATTTTTTTTTTGAATGAAATATATTATGTATTGAATTAAATATTAAATGGTGATGAAATATTGGAAGTGATAATTGGAGTAGATGTTGGAGGGAGTTTAATACGTGTTGCAATTGCTTCGAGAAATTTAGATAACATCAAGATCAAGACAATCCCAACTCCAAAGCAGAATGAATTTTCTATAATTAATTCAATTATATTACTCATTACTGAATTAATGGTAGAAAACAGTATTGATACTGATCAAATCGTGGGAATAGGATTAGCAACTGCAGGTCCTATTGATCAAGTAAAAGGGCAAGTTTTTAATAATGCTAACTTAGGATTTAAGGAAATACCTTTAAAAGCACCCCTTTCAGAGCGATTTCCGGGTATCCCAATATTCCTTATTAATGATTGTAACGCTTCAGTATTAGGAGTTCATTTTTTCGAAGCATCTGAAGATGAAAAAGATAACTTGGTTTATATAACATTATCAACGGGAATAGGAGGTGGAGTTATCTGTAATGGACGCTTACTACTTGGCAAGGATGGAAATGCTGTTGAAATCGGTCATGGTATTGTTGATCCTAGGAGCAGATTTCAATGTAATTGTGGAGCACATGGATGTTGGGAAGTATATAGTTCAGGAACAGGTGTAAAGAATAGAGCATTAGACTTAATAGAGGATACTAGTTTATCATCCAAAATATTGATGTTTATGATTGACAATGAAAAATCCAATATCACAGCAAAGAAACTTTTTCAGGCGGCTCGAGGTGGAGATAAATTCTCAAAAAGCATTATAGAGCAGTGTATCTTTTATTCAAAAATAGGAATAGGGTTGGTTAATAACTACTATGATTGCTCTTCAATATATTTTGGTGGAGCGATGATGAATGATCAAGATTTAATATTACCCCCCTTAATTCAACAATTTGAAAACGATCCTCTTCCTTTTACCATAAATCATCCACCTAAACTAAAAGTTACAAAATATATAGCTGAAATTGGCGTAAGAGGAGCATTAACCTTAGTTAAATATAAGCTAGAAGGAAATACAGTAGTATCCTAAACAACACACATCATTATGCCAGAGAAAAATTTGATTTTTACATTTAGTGGAATACGAGGTATTGCAGGAAGAAATTTAAATACTACGATAGCAAAAAAAATTGCTATCGCTTTTGGATCATGGTTAAAAGGAGAAATTAAAAAAGTTATAATTGGAAAAGATACAAGACCAAGTGGACTGCAAATAGAGGAAGGATTAATAGAAGGTTTAATATCGATGGGATATGATATTATTAATGTTGGTATTTGTCCCACTCCTGTGCTGATCTATATTAAAAATAAATTAAACATCCCCGCGGGATTAATAATAACTGGTTCTCATAATCCACCGGAATGGAACGGGATAAAACTTCTTGCAACAAATAATTACTTGAATAATGAGGATTTAAAGGAAATTCGAGAATTAATGGAATATACTGACTTGAGTCTAATTCACAAAACAGAGTCGGGTGGGAAAGTGGAGTTTTTAAATCCTATACCAGAATATTTAGAAGATTTATACAAACACATTGATATGAAAAAAATCAAAAAAAAGAAAATTCGAGTAGTTTTAGACACAGGTGCTGGAGCAGGAGGGATGGTTACTCCTAGATTGTTAAAGGATTTAGGTTGTGAAGTAAAACTCATTAATGGTGAAATGTATTTAGATGATGTATTTCCTCGAGGAATTGAACCCATTGCAAATAACTTGCATGATTTAATAATGGAAGTATGGCAAGGAAAGTATGATATTGGATTTGCTCATGATAGTGATGCTGATAGATTGGCAATAATAGGAGAAGAAGGAATTTATTATTCTGAAGATATCGGATTAGCTCTTATCATGGAGTTTTATCTTCAAAATTTAGAAAATGAATTTGAAGATATTGTATTTGTCACAAATCTTGCATCATCATTAATGTTTGAAGCTATTGCTGAGAAGTATGGAGCAAGAGTGATAAGAACTTCAATTGGAGAATTATTTTTAGTAGATAAGATGAGTAAGTTAATAGAAAAAAATATTTCTAAGAAGAGTTTTATTTTTGGGGGGGAAGGATCATGTGGAGGTGTAATAATTCCATCATTTAATATTACACGAGATGGAATATTTGCTGCTGCAAAAATTGTTGAGATATTAGCTACTTCGGGAGAGAAGCTCTCTACATTGGTATCGAATCTCCCTAAATATTATAACTATAGAGAATATATAAAAATTCAAAATATAGAAATTAGTATCTTAATCTCCCAAATAAATGAGGAATTATGTAATGAAGGGGAAGAAGTATCTCAAATTAATAATGATCTTAAATTTGGGAAATCTAAAGAGTGGTTTGTCCTAATTCATCCCTCTAACACTGAACCAATTATTCGAGTTATATGTGAATCAAAAAGTTCATCTTTAGCAAGGATTTACTGCCAAACCACGGCAGAGCTGGTAAAATTAGTAATTTCTAGATTTTAATTAATTGATATGCAAGATTAACAAAGTAACAGTTTAGAATCTAATAGTTTATAATAATTCTTTTTTAATTTTATCCGCAATTTTAATTCCAACAATTTTAACAATCTCATCAAATGAAGCTTCTTTAATTCCTTCCACGCTTCCGAAATGGACTAATAATTTATTCCTGGTGGACGGTCCAATGCCTTTTATATCATCAAGAATAGATCTTTTCATATTTTTTTCTCTTTGTATTTTATGAAGGTTTACTGCGAATCTATGGGCTTCATCTCGTATTTGCTGAAACAGTTGTAATACTTGTGATTCTAGAGGTAATAGAATGGGATCTTTTCTATTTGGTAAAAAAATTTCCTCAAACTTTTTTGCTAATCCTATTATTGGAACACTTTTAATTCCCAATTCACTTAAAACAGCGATACCTGCATTCAATTGTCCTTTTCCCCCGTCAACTAATATTAGGTCAGGTAATTCTAAATCCCGCTCTAATATCATCGAGTATCTCCTCATTAATACTTCCCTCATCATAGCAACATCATCAGGGGTGGATTTTGATTTGATGTTATAATGTCTATAATTCTTTTTATCCGGTTTTCCTTCTAGAAAGCAAACCATTGAGCCAGTAGCATCCGTTCCTTCAATATTTGATATGTCAAAGCCTTCAATAATCCGAGGTATCCGTGGAAGTTCCAATATTTCCTTTAGCTGTTCCAATAATTCGATTCGGAGGTTTCCATCCTCTAACTTAATTTCTTGCATTTTAATTTCTTGTTCGACAATAACTTTGGCATTTTTCCGAGCAATTCTTATTAATCCAAATTCTTCATCTTGAGCTATTCTAATTTGGAATTCCCTCTTGGATTTCATTAAAACATCCCTAAATATTTCAATTCCCTCATATAATTGTGGAAGAACAATAGTAATTGGAAGATTGGGATTAGTGGATAGATAATATTGTTCCATGATATAAGAAAACATCTTACTTTTTTGGATGACTTTTTCTCTCAAATCTATTGTAAAAGAACTTTTATTTATGATACGCCCTTCTCTAATGTGCATTACAGTCATTGCAAAATATTTTTGTTCATCATCTGAATAATATCCCAAGATATCCTTATTTTCTTCATTTTCAAAGATTACATTTTGAGATGTGGTTGAGTTTTCAATTGCTTGCAATTTATCTCTCCAAAATGCAGCTGTTTCAAAATTCTTAGATTCTGCAGCTTTTTCCATTTTTTTCTGAATTTGTTTTTTTAATAAGTTCTTTTCTCCCTTAAGAAATAATTCTATTTCCATTATGTTTTCTAGATAATCCTTAGAAGTAATCTTACTTATACATGGACCGGGACATAATTTCAATTGATAATATAAACACGGTCTTTTACTTTTAGATAATTTCTTTTTACATGAACAATAGGGAAATGTTTTACGTAAATCACGAAGAATTCGTATTATTTCCTTTTTATCTGTATACGGGCCAATGAACACTGTGTTTTGAGAATAATTTTCGGGATTTCTTACTACTCTTATTCTTGGAAAATCTTCACCATAAAATATTGCCACCCATGGGTATGACTTAGAATCTCTCATAAAAACGTTATAACGTGGCAGATAATTCTTAATTCTAATATTTTCTAAAATATATGCCTCTTTTTCATTTTCAGTTACAATGTATTCAATTGAATCTATCTCTTTTACTAATTCTTTAATTTTTTCTTCATAATAAGGATCATTATATGATGTTTTAAGGAAATAGGATGAAACTCTTTTTCTAAGATCATTAGCTTTCCCAATATATATGATTTTACCCTCGTTATTTTTAAACGTATAAACACCTGGTTCATTTGGGAGACTTTTTCTTTGTAATTCTAGATTATTCATATCACACTTTAATACAATTCCTTTACATATTACATTTATTTTAAAAGGTTTAGTATTTAATTATTATAGGGAATAAATTTACTAAATAATATTTCTTATAATTAATAGAAGTATGAAGAAATTAAGGATTTGTCCCAATTGTAAACAACCTAAGCTAAAAACTGCTCTTAATGTATCGGGGTGGTTATCCCCAGATTATTTTGAATGTAAGAATTGTGGTTATTTAGGTTCTTTATACTTAGAAATAGATCGTAATGATATAATTTCAGAAGATGAAGAAAAGAATGTTGAGAGTTAATATATCATGGAGCAATTATTAAAAGACGCTGAAAGAATAAGTTCCTTAGAAATTCAAGGAGCCTCAAACGTCGCCATAAGTGCCATTCATTTTTTAAGTCAATATGCGAAAAGAATTGATTGCTTAGATTTGGACGAGACTATAACAAAGTTACACGAAGCGAAAAGATTGTTGGAAAGCACAAGAGTTACCGAGCCTGCAATGAGAAATGGACTTAATTATATCATGAACAAAATAGATAAAACTAAAAATGAATTAGAAGTAAAATATATTCCAGCAATCATTGAAGTTTTAAAAAATGAATATAAATCAATGTTTCAAGATTCTAAGAGAAAAATTGCAGAAATTGGGGCTAGAAGAATTCCAGATATGGAGACTGAAGATGATTTTATCGTAATGACACATTGTCATAGTTCAGCTGTAACAGCAATATTATTAGAAGCAAAAAAACAAGGAAAAGATAATTTTAAAGTCATCAATACCGAGACACAACCTCGTTTGCAAGGGAGAAAAACGGCAAAGAAATTACTTTCAGCAGGAATAGAAGTCATTCATATAGTGGATAGTGCAATGAGATGGGCAGTGAATCACTTTAACGTTGATATGATAATTGTGGGAGCAGACTCTATAACATCAGAAGGTACAGTTCTTAATAAAATTGGAACGCGCCTTTTAGCGCTAGTAGCTCATGAAGAACACGTTCCTTTTTATGTAGCATCGCAGTTATTGAAATACAATCCCGATACTAGTTTTGGAATCTTGGAAAAAATTGAAATGAGAGATCCTAAAGAAATTTGGGATTATAAACATAAAAATTTAACAATTTTAAATCCTGCTTTCGAAACCGTAAGTAGGAGATACATTGATGGCTTAATAACTGAAGCAGGTATATTTGCAAGCAGTCACGTGCATAATTATTTTGCGAAACTATATCCTGATTTAATTAATTAAAATTATTATAATTTCCATTTATTTAATGCTCTTTTTATCTCATCGTGTGTTTTTGCATATTCAATTAGGCTAATTCCTTTAAGAGTAGCTTCAACGGCCTGCCGAATAGCTTTTGCTCCAGATAATGTTCCATCGGGGTGACCATGACAACCCCCACCGAATTGAAATACCATATCTATCCCTAGAAGTTCAATTAGGTCTGGGATGTGTAAAGGACTTAATCCTCCTGATGCTACGGGTAGTATCGAATTGATTGATCCCCAATTTTGAGGTAATTGGGTAATATTATTACCTTCAATCTCTTTTTTGGTGATAACATGATTAATCTCTTGAACTTCACGTTTGTCTCCCTCCATTTTACCTACAATCGTTCCTGTATGCAGCTGATCCATCCCAATTAAGCGCATAATTTTTGCTAGAGAAAGCATTGTCATCCCGTGTCTTTTATTTCTAGTAAGTGCTGCGTGCATTGCTCTGTGTGCATGGATCACAATATTTTTATCATCGAGATAGCTTCTTATTTCTTGCAGAGCTGAAAATCCTACAGTTAATATATCTAGCATGATATATTCTCCTCCATTTTCTATAACAATATCTGCACGTTTTTTCATAATATCTACCTTAGCTGTGATATTTGGCATATATATTTTTTTCTCGTTAGTCTCCTTCTCAACTTTATCCCGAACTTTTAAGGTTTCAATAATTCTTTTTTGAAATGTGTTGAATTTCATGCTGGTTAAATTTTCATCATCTTTAACAATGTCTAAACCCCCCATCCACGCATCTCCACAAACATGAGCATGTTCAATCTCATTTAAACCAACTTTTGGTTTTACAATTGTCCCTAATAACGGGCGATTTTCAATACCAAGGAGTTTTCTAATTCCCTTAATACCAAACTTAGGGCCATAATGAGCATCTATCATATTTTTTGGAAATTTTACATCAATTAACCTCAAATTTTCTATTACTTTCATTCCATAAATATTTCCTGCGATTGCGCTCAGAATTTGGGGTATATTATTCAATTCAAATAATTCTTCTGGATATGCTATTTTAATTATACCATTAACTTCATTTATATAAAAGACTGAAGGCTTCAAACGTTTAGCAATGGCGGAGGATAAAGTGGCTATTTCAGTCCACGTTCCAATAGAACTTTCTTTTGCAATTTCTTCTGATGCGCTTTCTAAACTTTTGCACTCATTAGATTTTTCAACATAATACATTACTACAAGGTCTTTTTCACTTGGTTCGTAATTTAAATTAATATAGTCAACCATATTGTTCAATACCTTTAACTTCGCATATATATTAAAGAATTAAAAATAATTTCACATAAATGTTTTATCTTTACTGAAAATAAAATGAAAATCAAAAAAATTTTATAATATCATAAATTACCTAAAGTGATTTTTAATGAGTGAAACAAAAACTATTACTATCAATATAAAAGCTAGCGGAACAACCAGTAAATGGAAAGATGAATATACAAATGATTTAATGAGATCTATCTCTGAAATGCTTCCCCATATAGATGTAAATCGTAAAGGAAACGATTTAGAATTAACTACCCCCATACATCTTTCCAATAGGACAATTAAACTCAGAATAAAAAAATTCTTACATCAAAAAGGTTTAAAAGATAAATTTAGACCAGTATCATATAAAAAAGATGATAAAGTAGGATACTTAGTTCTTGAGAAAAAAATAATTGAGTTATCTTATTACTAATTGTTTAAACTTTATTATGTATCATTTCTATATTTTAAATGTGAGTTCTAAATTAATTTCTGTTAAATCATTAGATGACATACTGAGATGTATAAATTTAGCTAGTTTACTTGAACTTTCTGGTTGGCCAAAACCGGGTAATGTGCATAGATTAAAAGATTTTGAATCCACAAGATTTGAGCATTTTTTGGCAGGGATAGCGGCAATACAACCTAATTTCAGAATATTTTGTGAGAGAATTTATGAAGAACTAGAAAATAATAAAGTTGATTATGGATTCATTAAATTGGGGCAATTTTTTGAATCTGCGTCCTTTCAAATGATGCAATGGCAAAAAGGAGGTAATGTTTTGTTAGGGCACCTCCTTATTTTAGCACCTTTATTGGCAGCAGGGATCATTTGCTTCAAACAAAAATTACATAATATTTCGAATTTTAAGGAGATATTAAAAAAAATCATAAAGGATACTACAATAAATGATACTGTTTCACTTTATAAAGCAATTAAATATTGCAATCCGGGCGGTTTAGGTAAAATAGACAAATATGATTTAAATGATAATAATTCAATTAATGAAATAAAGAATGATGAAATTACATTAAAAAAGATTTTTGACCTTTCAAAGAGTTATGATATGATTAGTAGGGAATACTCTACTAACTTTTCCATCACTTTAAAAGAAGGATTACCATTTTTTTTCAACACCTATGAAACCTATAAAGATATAAATATTGCCACGGTAAATACGTTTTTAAATGTTCTTTCTAATCATCCTGATACTTTGATTATACGAAAATCGGGGTTGTCTAATGCAAAAAATGTATCAAAGGCTGCAGATCGGGTCTTAAGATTAGGTGGGATCGCCACAAAGAATGGTCTGAAATCTGTTATAAAATTAGATAAAAAATTGCATTTTAAAAATGGTCTGATGAATCCAGGAACAACGGCTGATATAACGGCAGGGATCATATTTTGTGCCTTGTTATTTGGTCTAAGATTTTAATGCAAAAAACGTAAAATTTTTTTCTGAATAAAACCATAAATTTGGTAGAAGAATAAAAAGGTGTATTTACTCGGAATTTTGTGATGAATGTGGAGGGATGATGGTACCTTCCACTTTAGATGGTCAAAAAGTATTTAAGTGTAAATGTGGTTTTACAAAACCTTTTCAAGAGGATAAATCAGAATCATATAAAATATCTACCAAGATCCAGCATCCGATAAGGGAGGAGGTGACATTTCTAACAGATGTAATGGATTGGAAGGAAGAGAACTTACGAAGCTCTATCAAAAATTTTAAATGTCCAAGATGTGGCTACGATAAAGCACATCTTGAAACGCGTCAAACAAGAAGTGCTGATGAAGGAATGACGCACTTTATCACGTGTTTAAAATGTGGGAAAATGAAAAAAATTGGCAGTTAATTATGCAATAACTTATTTAGAATTTCTTCTTTTTGATGACTTTCCGAAAATGTAATTTTTATTCTTTTATTCGAATTTTTCATTCCTGAAATAATTTGGAGTTGAGAAATGCCCACTTTTAATTTTTTTTTAATCAAATTTAATAATTCAATATTAGCTTTATTTTGTTTAGCTTCTGAACGAATGGATATTAGGATTTGTTCATCATTTGTACTCGGCTTAGCAATAAATTGTCTTTTGCTGTTAGGTTTAATTTTAATATGTATAATAAAAACAAATTCCGAAATCATTTCAATGAAATTCATTATTCAACCAAAGTTCTAAAGAAGATTATCCACATTTTCTTTTAGTTTATTATAGGAGGGAATTGATAATCTTAAACCTCCAGCTAATTTATGACCTCCTCCCATTCCTCCAAAATTATTCTTAATTTTTGAAATGACGTTATTTACTCCATATCCATCATGAGATTTTAAATAATTCCTTGAACAACGAATACTAAGTTTCATCATCTGTGTCTTCTTCTCAAGACCTCCTAAGAATAACATTTTATTAGGATTTAATAAATTATTAACAGTACTAAAACTTGCTGTATCTGACCAATTACTTGGAGGAATCTTTCCATTTCCCGCATCAATAAAGATTGCTTTTTTTGTCTCAATGTGAGGGAGTTCTTTTGATAATATTTTTAAATTAGATGAAAGAGTGTTAATATATTCTAAGTAAATCCCCTGTGCATATCGAGTTATTGAATTCTGTTGAACTATTGAAAGAGCAGCACTTATATTTTTAAATGAGAGGATATTGAGTAATAATGCGTGTTCAAAAGCATGTCGTAATAATCCTTGTTTTTGGGGGATAATAGCATAATTTCCCTTAGATAAATGAGTTTTAATTTGAAGTGAATTAATTTCTGTAGAATTCAAATCAACAATCTTCTTATTAGGATCTATAGCCAGCTCACTAAGTAATGATTTTATTTTATGTTCATTCTCTCCCCCATAATCCTTTACAAACGGTAAAATGCTATGTTTTAATCCATTTTTTATATTATCATTCATAGCTCCAAATAAAATGAGCCCCTCCTTGTCTTGAATTATGTCTTCATTAACAATTTCTTCATATACATCCTTATTAAATGATTTTAACTTATCCATAGATCTAAGTGAATCTCCAGCGATACCAATTACAGTTAACCACCCTTGGTTGATAATTGCTGGCTTAACACGTTTAGCAAACAAGTGTGTTAGAGTAGCTCCTGCTATGTGATCGAGTCCATCATACCCATATACAGTAGGATTCACAAAAAATAAATTCTCAGGTAGATGATCAAGAGCAACCTTATCATCAACTTCATGATGATCAAGAATATAAAAATCTTCCTTTCTTGAAGATATAATTGGAATTAATTCTGTTAATGAAGAGCCTACATCCGTAAATATAAAAGCACTTTTACGTTCATAGCTTTTAGGTAAAATTCCTTTCAGATATGCTGCCCAAGATGATGACCTGTTGTATATAAAATAATCTTGTTCCAAATTCATTTTATGAAGCAAGTTTTGAATGATTTTTAACGAACTTATTCCATCAGCATCATTATGAGTAATAGCGATTATATTATTATAGTTATTTTTGGAATTATCGATAAATGTGTCAACTGCATTATTAAGAACTGTCAAGAATTTATTTCGATTTGGTTTTATATTCATTACCTTCAGTTATAATAAAAATTCAAAATACTTAAAGTATAGAAATGGTAGTTTTAGCTGTTTGTATATTCAATTGGATATACTATAGCTCTAATATTAATTCATTTCATCCTATTCTATCTCTAAAAGAGGTTTTAAATAAAATATAGATAAATTCTATGAATATAAATATTGCTATAATATCCAATTTGATTAAAAATTGATATTAAAGTTAAAATCTTTGGAAAAATTATTTAATTTGATTTAATTTTTACTTTTATATATTATAGCTATAGAGAATTATGATACTTTTACGATACAAGAAATATCGGATAATCTTGATTTTATTCATTTTATTCTTAATTCCAATTCTAACAAGTTACATTTTTGAGGATAATAAATTTTATCGGATTGAGAATACTGCGCAAGAATTACCGAATCCGCTTGCCATCTCAATCGAGGATTATAAACCAATTTTAGAAGATGATAGCCAAAATCTTGGTAACATCACAGTATCAAATCTGATTTTTAATGAGAAGGGTTTTTATAACAATAGTGTGGAATACCCCGACTTACAAGATGATTTTAGTACAGGAGCTCTTAAAATGACCTATCAAAATACATCATATCTCTATACAACTTTATCAGCTCGCTATGATAATCTCGATCAAGCATCATATAACAATAAAATTACTGTTGGTCTGAATGAATCCATTAGCGTGGAGTATAATTATTCAAAGTCTGGTGCGGAGGGTTATTTGATATATGGTTTTCGTCTATCTCCAATTTTAATTAAAGAAGTGTTTATAAATAACCAATCAACAGATCCCATTGTAAAATTAGATGAGGATCAGTATTCGATTGATTCTTCAAATTTCATAAGTTTTAACTATTATAACTATTTCCAAGAAAGCACTTTTAATAATTTTACTATGTATGTTAAATATGAATATAATCTCACAATAAGAAGTTGGTACCTCGACCAGATAAGTCAAAATCAGGTGATAAGAACTCAAGAAAAATCATTTTCTCCAAGATTTGAATATTATTTCACATTTGTGGGGTATAAATGGAATGAAACTTCCATTGATATAGAAGTACCCGCTAATAACCTGAAAGCTTTTCTCGAAGTAAATCTTCCAGATAAGGAAGTTTTATTTAACCATTCTTTGGAAGTATCTGGTTTAGAAGTCTCAAATTATCTAGGTAGTAATAATGTCATTAACTTAACAACTTACGCTGAATTTTCTTCGATAGTGATTCACTTTTCAGCAAATTTTACATTGAGGTTTGAGAATCCAATTGATTTCTCATGGTCTATAGATAGACTCATAGAAAATCGTGATATAAGAGAGAGAATTTATTTTCCATCCGTTATATCTGGTCCAGAAAAAATTATCATTCGTGATATCACTTTATTTGAAAGTTCAATTACTATTGACCAAGTTATGAGTAATAGTTCAGAATTTAAAAGATCTCTATTATACTATGATGCCAACGTTTCTATAATTCAAGATAAATTGGTTAATAGTTTAATTTTTACCAAAAACTCAATAAAGAAAAAGGGATTAAGAATAATTCTACCATACCTCGTGAAGGGTGAAACTAATCCATGTATATTAAAATATAAGGCAACTAAAGATCTAAGATTGATTATCACTGATAATATCAACATGCCATTAACAGGTGTAAAATTGGAACTTCTTTATTTTAATAAGCTCTATGGCACTTATATTTCGAATGATCTAATTCAACCTATGGCTCCTGCTTTTACAAATGAAAACGGAGAGATAATAATATCAAATGTACCAAATGGAATTTATAGTGCGAGGATTTATTTAGATGACCAACTCCTACTGGAAACAGATGTTAGTACTTTTCAAGATACAAATTATATTGCTACAAATTTTCTTCATTTCCCCAGCGTTATACTTGTATTGGGTTCTTTTTTTGGTATAATCATCTTAATTGGTTTTATCTATCATTTAAAAAATAGAAGCAAACGTTAATCTTGATAGTAATTTTCGTAGATAATGTCGAAAACTTCCTTCAATTTATTGAGAAACGAGTTATGAATGAAATTTTTTATGAGTTTAATGAAACAAAATCTCAAACTGACTTATTAAGTCAAGCCAACATTGAAATTATTCTCCATTTTCTAGCAAAGATTGAAAATAGCTTAATTCTTTATGAAACCAAGCAAATAATAACTAAAACGAAAAATTCTGATATCGAAACTCAAGTAATTACTACGTTACAAAAAATTATTAGTCAAAAAGATGAATCATTGGTTCTTGTGAAAGGTAAGATTCGCGAAATTTTTCTCTCTTATTCCTCATGATCTTAATCATGATGAATAGATTTTCCATAACCGATAAGTCGATATCTCCTATTTATTATTCTTGAAACCGCAAAAATAAAATTTTCAGGTATGCAAATTGGGGGATTAAGAGTTAGAATATAAGAGTTCTTCAATATTTTTACAACTGTTCCAGCGGTTTTTTCTGTTCCTACAACTAATAATAATTTTTCATTATGCCTAAGATCATGGACTTTAATCTGATCTTCTGTGCCTATTACCCGTTCTAATAAATTTACTTCTAATTCAACTTCAGAGATTATGTCTGGTAAAGAATCCAATTCTCCAACTAATTGTCCAATTAAAGAATCACCTCTCGTCACTGATGGATCCAATTTAGTACCTAATCCTATTAAGCCACCGGGTTTTGCTACATCTAACCTGTTACTTCCTTGACTTATACTGACAATAGTTGAGATAATAGGTTTATAATTATTTTCAACATGTAAACCAGGACGAATCTCGACTGTTGAACCAACTTCAATCTTCCCTTTCAATACTGATCCCCCTATAACACCTCCATTCAGATTTTCAATATTTGTTCCAGGACGATTAATATCGAAGGATCGAGCAATAAGGAATTGAAATTTATCATTTTCATTCATTTTTGGTGTAGGGATAATTTCTTGAAATGCTCTAACTACTAAATTAATATTTGCTCCAAAAACTGCGGAGATAGGTATTATTGGAGCATTTTCAGCAACAGTTCCACGTATAAAATCTTTTATCTGTTTATAGTTTTCAAGGGTTTGCTCTTTAGAAACAGCATCAATCTTGTTTTGAATGATTATAATATTTTTTATGCCTGCTATTTCTAGAGCAGCCAAATGTTCTCGAGTTTGAGGTTGAGGACACTCTTCATCAGCAGCGATTAATAGACAAGCACCATTCATTAATGAAGCACCACTCAACATTGTTGCCATCAATATTTCATGCCCAGGAGCATCAACAAAAGAAATATTTCTTTTAAATTCTAAAATACCTCCACATTTTGCGCAATGAAATTTCGGGTTTCCCTTATCTCTTGCCAATTCAGCCATATGATAGGTTAAATATTGATCACAAGTTGGACAATAAAGAATCGTAGCATTTGAATATCCTAACTTTATTGAGATACCCCTTTCTTGTTCTTCTGAATGTC
>CAZBPC010000012.1:2989-63072 GCA_964493715.1 uncultured archaeon | reverse complement strand
AAGAAAATCTTTGAAAAAGAAGTTTAAATATTAAAAAAATCATATTATTTATTGTATCATTTTTTATCTGAAGGATATGGCGAATAAGCAAGTATGTCCTCGATGTGGATCTTCTAAAATCGTTGAATACGATACTACATTTGGATGCAGGGAATGTAATCTCGAGTTTCAAAAAGAGATCTCACTAGATCTTGATGAAGAGGATGTACTCTCCATAAAAGAAATGAAAGGGATTCTTGATGAATTAGGTTTAAAACAAAATTCTAATAAGTTGACAAAATTGAATGACGTGCTTGATATGAAGGAGTCTTTCGATCAAAATAAGCATAAAAATTAATTTGGAAATTCATCAACAAACTCGGATCTTAAATGAGAAATGTAAGAATTTTTATCCTCTTGTGTTAATTCTCTTACGCTTTGACCTGAAGATTCATAAATATCGAGTGGTAATTCTTCAAATAAAGATAGTATTAATATAATTGCATTTTTTACAAGATTTTTATTGTGTGTTCGCTTTAAAACTTGCATTAATTCTATGTAAGACTTGCTTTTCCAAATTTCGATAGTTTCTTTATCAAATTTTTGGTTTTGATAAAAATCCAAAATTTTTGTATAATATTCCATTTCTAAATCATCGTTAATAATTAACATTCCATATTTCCTAAACGGGTACTTAAGAATATAACCAAATTTATTATTTTTATACTAGAGGAGGTCTATGTTTTTTTGTTATCATGGTCAGTACATTTCTCTTTTAAAGTTCTTTTCTTAACATTCTCAAAAATATCGGCATTAATAAATTAAGATGGAATATATATAATCAATTATATTATCCCGATAGCATAATAAAATAGAAAGAAAAATGCTCGTTAGATTTCAATTATAATTGTTCTAACTCTGAAGGAACATAGCCGAATGTATCAAAAAACCGTTTTCTTATATCATTTATGTCATAAGAATGAGTTTGAGCGCCGTGGGTTTCAATGACAAATGATCCTACAATAGACCCTAATCGACATGAGTTTATTAAAGTCATATTTAATATTAATCCCGATAATAACCCCGCACGATAACCATCTCCTGCACCTGTAGTATCTTCGACTATATTTGGTTTTGATATTGGAATCTCAAAAGAATGAATTTTACTAGAATCATCCTTGTACATGAGTAAGGAGCCATCAGCCCCTTTTGTTGTAATTACTGCGTTTACCAATTGCATTAATTCTTCTTCGCTTAATTCCGTTTTCTTTTTAATTTGATCTATCTCATACCTGTTTCCGATTAAAATTTTAGATTTCTTTATAATATCTATTAAAATATTCTTAGGAAAGAGTACTGTAACTTGTCCAGGGTCAAAGATTGATGGAATTCCAAGATCAAATAGTTGATTCGCAAAATTCTCCATTACCTTTATGCTTTGTGTTGAATTGATAGCATATGCGTAATTTTCTGGATCCGATATTTTTTTTCTTAAATCAATATCATCACTTTTATTCAATGCTCCACCATGAAAAATTATCATTTGATTAGTTTTGACATCATTTACGATATAACAAGCTGCTGTATAAAGATCCTTAAAGATGTCAACGTTAAAATCAATCTTTTCAAATTTCGAGACGTGATCTCTATATCCAAGACTTTCAAAATCTTTCCCAACAGAACCAAAAACCGTAGTGTTTGCAATATTTAATAAACCCAGATTATATGCTATATTTCCTGCCGTTCCTCCATAGCGCTGTATTTTTTCAGCAGCTGTAACTGTACTTTGAAATTCTTCTTTTTCACGATCGATAGAAACCGCATTTACAAAATTTTCTTCGAAAGACATGATGTAATCATATGCTATCGATCCTAAGACGATGACCTTATGTTTTTTCATCTCATCAGTCCTTATTCGTAATCTTTTTCGATAATTGTTATTAATTTTTCATACGATAAAATGCTTTTGTAATGGACTTATAATGATAAAGCATTAGGTTTTTCAAATATATCTCTCTTATTAAAAAAAGGGAAATTGAGATATAAAGAATTAAAAACTATAAAATAATGGATGATCTAATTAAAATTATCAACAATTTGAAAGAATCCGAAGTTATGAATGTTATAAATTCGAGAATTAAAGAATTCGCTGCTTTTAAAGAAGAATCAATTCAAAAAATATTTAGAGAAATGTGTTTTTGTATCATGACTGCTAATTGTGGGGCAGAAAAGTGCATTGAGATTCATAATCGAATGGAAGATGATTTTTTGATTTTGGATAGAATGCAATTAGCAGAAAAATTTAAGGAATGTGGTTATCGATTTCCAAATATTCGTTCACGATATATTATTGAAGCAAGAAATTACATCGCAGATTTAGAAGAAAAATTAAATCAGTCTAACCGAGATTATTCTCTAAGAGAATGGATTGTAAAACACATAAAGGGATTAGGATTCAAGGAAGCAAGTCATTTTTTGAGGAATATTGGCTATGAAGATTATGCCATTATAGATTTTCACATAATTGATGTCTTAGTGAAATATAATTTAATTGAAAAGCCGAAGACACTAACTAAGAAGAAATATATTGAAATTGAATCAATTTTAAGAAAAATGGGAGAAATATTGAAAGTAAATTTGGCAGAACTAGATTTATATCTATGGTACTTAGAAACAGGGAAAATATTGAAATAAATAATGGAAGATTTATTTTAAGAAATTTTCAAGTGGAATATCTAAATCGATTTCACAACGTTTTATTTTCGCCATAAACTCTTGAGCTCCAATTTCATTTGTCATTAACTCGAGAAAATTTTGATATAACGCCTCAATATTATCCTCTCCAATTTTTAAATAGATATTATTTGATGGGATTGTAATTTTTAAAACTTCATGTAATCCTTTAAGACATTCTTTAATGTTCTCAAAATTAAAGATAGCTTGTTTGGTCAACTCAATCGGTGTAAATTTATTTGGCATAAGAGCGTGCCTCTTTAATCTCTAAACAAAATGAGTGTTTAAAAATTTCATTCTTTTTATCGATTTATGTTATGTTGACACTCTCAATTGATATTTCCCTTTTTTATATAATTTATACCATAAGGGCTTTAAGAGAACAATAAAACGGTATAAATTGCGTTAAAATAGAATTCTTCGATTATAACGTTGGAGTGGACGATTTTATGAAAGAAAAGATCTTTAAAAAAGGTACTATCGAGAAAAAAAGTTGTTGAAATGGGCATAGATTTATCACCCAGTAATCATCAAATAGTATGACGAAAAAATATCCACCGAAGAATAGATTAAAGATTACGGTTTTAGAGGGAGCAGTTTCGTATTTTTAATTTTGAAATTTATTAAAAGAGATTTATTTTATTAAATATAGTTCAATTTTTATTTTAATAGGGTTAAGAGTTATTCTCGTTTTTCTGTTCAATTCATAATGTGAGAAAAAAGATACTTTAACAAAATTTAAATACAAGTTTTTTCACAAAATAATAAATGTAAAATGACAAAACTACTCTTATAAAAAAGCTTCCAGAACTTTTTAAAAAAATAAAATAGGAGTCATAATAATGTAAAGTGAGGAAATAATAATAAATAATAAGAGAGATTTAAAAATTGGATTTAAATTATTATTTGGAGGACTATCTTTTTCTACATTTTTATGGCAAAAAATCGATGATGAATTTATTTTAGTTGATTATAATACTGCTGCTGAAAAAATGACCAGAGGAATGATTAAGAATTTTGTGGGCGCAAAAGCTTCAGAACTATATGAGAATTCACCAGAGATCTTAGAAGATTTATATCGGTGTGCTAACAATCATAAAAATGTATTCAGGGAAATGAAGTATAGTTTCAGATCTACAGGAGAAGAAAAATTTTTATCTGTAATATATGGTTCTATCCCCCCCAATCTAGTTATTATTCATGTAGAAGATATTACAGGAAGAAAAAAAACCTTAGAAGGATTGCTAAAATCTGATAAAGAATTAAAAGTATTAATTGAAAAGCTAAAGCATAGTATTGATATAACTGCTGAATTATATAGAACTATTTTCGAAAATACAGGGACAGCTACCGTTATAATAGAGGAAGACACCACAATTTCAATTGTAAATAAGCAGTTTGAAGAACTTTCTGGTTATTCAAGAGAAGAAATTGAATGGAAAAAAAGTTGGACAGAGTTTGTTGTCAAAGAAGATTTACAGAGAATGATAAAATACCATAATTCCCGTAGAATTGAAGCAGAATCTTCGTTAAAAAATTATGAATTTTGTTTTATTGATAAAGAAGGGAATATTCGAAACATACTCATAACTATTGATATGATCCCTGGGACAAAAAGAAGCGTTGCATCTCTTTTGGATATCACCGAACGTAAAAAAACAGAACTGGAGTTAAAAGAATCTACTGAAAATTATAAAACAGCCTACAATCGAGCAGAATTCTATAAAGACATATTTACTCACGATATTAACAATATATTACAAATCATTTCGTCTGGGATTGAAGTTAGCGAGTTAATTCTTGTAAAACCAGAGAAAATTGAAGAATTCAAAAAGAATGATATTATTATTAGAGAACAAGTCATTAGGGCTACAAAACTAGTCGATAATGTGCGGAAACTTTCCCAACTCGAAGACGCAAACCAAGATTTAGAAAAGATTGAAATTTTGAATATCTTAGAAAATGTAATATCGTCAGTAAGAGGGTCTTATAAAGATAGAAAAATAACTTATCAAATCGAATCTTTGGATAGAACAATTTTTATTAAAGCTAATGATTTTTTAAAGGATGTGTTTGAAAACCTTTTAATCAACGCGATACAACATAATGTAAATGAAATAATAGAAATTACAGTTAGGATTTCAAGAGACCAACAAAATGGCATAGATTATCTTAAAATGGAATTCATAGATAATGGGAATGGAGTGGATGATAACATGAAGGAGGTTATCTTTAAAAGAGGGTACAACAAGGATAAAAGCGCTCTTGGGATGGGTTTAGGGTTGTCTTTAGTACAGCAAATTATCGAAATTTATGAGGGAAAGATATGGGTCGAAGATAAAGTTAGTGGAGATCGTTCGAAAGGGTGCAATTTCATATTATTAATTCCAGAGGGTGATTAATATAGAAGAAATATTTATTGTTGACGATGAACGTGCACTTCAATACTTTTACGAGCAAATTCTAAATTTAGGTGGGTTTGAGTTGGCGGGGATTGCTAGCAACGGAATAGAAGCAGTATCAATGTTCAAGTCATTTTTGAACAAACCTAAAGTAATTTTAATGGATCAACGAATGCCTGAAATGAATGGATTAGAAGCGTCAAAACTAATATTAGAAATTGATCATAGGGTAAAAATAATATTTATTAGTGCTGATTCTAGCGTTAAAGAAGAAGCTCTTTCTATTGGAGCGTTTTTATTTATTGATAAAATTTTTACTATCGATGTGTTGATAGATGTTATCAATAGAGCTATTAAGAGTTATGCTTAATAATTAAAAATTGAATTTTTTATGGGCTAAATTATGAATTTTCATGAAAGATTGAGAAATTTAATACAATGATGATTTTCTTTTAAAAAATATAATAATGATCTTTCAAATTGCTACAACAAATATGATTTTCAAATTATTGATTAAATATAATTATAGAGAGGTATTACTCCTCACTACTATTTAAAATTATTATTCTTGATTGAATATAGTTCCAGATAAAACTTCAATAATTTCCTCGAATTCAGAAGATTCAGCGCCTTCATCAACAACCGAAATCTTAAAATCGTTTCCATATTTGTCTCTTATTTTTGGTGCTTCTTGTGTTGCTATGAATTTCATTCTAATATTTGTATTAGTACCATGCCATATCCATAATTTTTTATGATTACGATTTAATATGATATATATTAAATTAGAATTTAGAAGTTCTACTAATCCTTTATCAGCAATTTTAATCTCATTAAACTCTTCATTCTCTTCATTAAATTCAAATACCATTAAATCTTTTTCAAGTTCAATCATGATCTTTTCCTCTTTTTGTTATTAATACTCCAAATTTCAAATAAGTAGGATATTAATATAAACTTATTCACATAAATGTCAGTAAAATTTATTTTTTCTATCACATTTCCTCATTTAAGTATATTAAAATGGAGTTATAGAGACATGAGAGTGATAATTGATACGGATCCTGCTTTAGGAATAATGAGGGGAGAAGTAGATGATGGATTAGCATTAATTTTCATGCTAAATCACCCAGAATTTTATGAAATAGAAGGAATCACAACAGTTTTTGGAAATTCTCACGTAACTAAAGGTTTTAAATTAATAAAATCATATTTAGAGTTATTTAATCATGCAGATATTCCTCATTATATGGGAGCACGATCAAAAGAACACTTAGGCGTATTAAATAAAGCTTCGGATTTCTTAATTTCAAGTGTTAAAGAATATCCTAATGAAATTACATTACTTACATTAGGCCCTCTTACAAATATTTCTACTGCTATCTTAAAATATCCCGAATTTCTTGATGATTTAAAACAGATCGTTTTTATGGGTGGTACTATAGAACCCACTAATGCGTTCAATGATAAGTTTAGGTTTACTAATCAGGAACAATTTAACATGACTGAATTTAACTTTTTTTATGATCCCATAGCAACAAAAATGTTTATTGAAGCTAAAACGAATACACCCCGTATAGGGATTGGATTGGATGTTAGCTGTAAAGTAGTATTTAAGGAATCACATCTTAATAAGATTAAAACTAAGAATACTTCAATAAGTAACTTCCTAGTTAAATATCTTGAACCTTGGCTAACGTTATGGAAAGGCAATATTAGTGAAGGTTTTTATCCATTTGATACGTTGGTTCCAATTCAACTAATGAAAAAAGAATTTTTTAAATATATTGATGTTCATTTAAAAGTAGAAACGGATAAAGTACCGGGTAAACTTACAATTAAGGATATAAATAATGATAATTCTCATCCCATTAGTTATGCAATAGATTTTATAACTGAGCAAATTAAAATTGAGTTTATGAATTTGTTGATATCGAGTTTATATTAAAAATAGAGAATTAAATTTTCCATTGACCTTCTTCATATACTATTTTTCCATCAATTTTGATTTTGGATCCAGAAAATGTCATATCTTTTAAGATATCCCAATGAATAGCACTCTCATTTTTACTACCAGTTTCTTTAATTCCAGATCCTAATGCCATGTGTAATGTACCACCCATTTTTTCATCAAAAAGCATATTTTTCGTGAATTTTGTAATCCCATAATTCGTTCCGACCGCAAATTCACCAACCATGTTCGCTCCGTCAACATTTAATATTTCTTTTAGTAAGTCGTCTCCTTTAGCTGCAGTAGCTTTTGAAACCTTGCCATTTTTAAATTCTAAATAGATTCCTTCAATTTCTTGACCTTGAAAAATCCCAGGATATGTAAATTTAATTTTCCCATTGATTGATTCTTCCACTGGCCCTGTATATATTTCTCCATCAGGTAAATTATTTTGCCCACAAGAATTTACCCATTTACGACCCTTTACTGATAATTTGAGATCTGTATCCTCACCTATCACTTGAATCTCTCCAGTTTTGAATTCATGCAATTTAGTTATCACTTTTTCTTGTTCTCTGAATTTTTTTTCCCATTCGGCTACTGGATCATCTTTATCTAGCAATAACGCTTTTTTAATAAATTCCTCGTATGAGAATAAGTCCATGTTTGCCTCTTGGGCAAAAGAATTACAGGGATATGGAATAAGCACCCATAGAAATTCTCCAGAAGCCATTCTATCCATGTAAGCTTCCATTAATTCTCTTCTTTTGGGAGATGATCGTGACAGAGCTATTAATTTTGGATCAACTAAGGAGTGTTTTCGGGTATTATAATCACCAAATATATCGATCATTCCATTAAATTCTTTAAATATTCTAATGATGGCATCGTCAACATACTGAATTTGCTCTTTAGATCCATATTTGTAAAGAATTTCATCCAAACCTTCAATATTTGGAATACTGAGAGGAAAACCACCTGCTTTAAGTAATTCTATATTTAGTGCTTGAAATGCCTCTTTTGCTAATACTGGGCCCATTACTAGGATTCTATCTCCTTTTTTGACCTTGATTGAATAATTGACAGCCAATTTTGCTAATTTTTCGTAAAATTCACTAATCATAGGATTGAGTAATATTGACAACGTAAAAAAATTTATTACTTTTTAAGTTGATTTCTTAAAAGTAAGAGTACCTAAATTGTCAAATATAATTTTTTCTTATCTAAGAAGTACCCAATTAGAAGTATGATACTTGTATTTAACACTGCGAATAATAAGACAACCAACCATTTCATATCTTCTGGTATGAAATTGTAAAAAAACGGTATCATCTCATAAAAGAAATATAGAGTAATTATATGAAGTAGAAAAAGAATAAACGCATTTTTACCGCTTGGACTGAGAATTTTCTCATTTTTAAATATTGGATTTTTTCCACGATTTTCAAATAATAAATATATTATATAATAGAGGACTGATGATACGCCTACAGATATAAAAACATACGGCAAAGTCATGTAACCCCTACTGATTCCCCAAAAAAAACTAGTAATGATTCCGATTATTAAAAAAAACAATCCTCCCAATAGAAAATATCTCCATTTAACATCTTTCTTTAGTCCCTCAGCAATAACATTAGAAAAAATCATCATCGAACCCCAAGAAAGACATCCAAGAATCCCACCTTCAATCGAATCATAGATGATAATATTTAGACTTGTGAAAAGTAATAATTGATGTAAAATTATGTAGAATGATCCAACTATTAGTTTAATTAGAGGTTTCACTTCTGCAAATGGTAAAAAAAGGAGTCCTGACATCCCTAATACCTGCAAAGTGCCCCAACGCAAAATCAATCCACTCTCGGATACATCAATAAACATGAATAAACCTATACCAATGAAGAATAAATATCTTCGTAAGTGCCGTATGTAGGCTTTTCGTCGTCCATCACGCTCTAAATGACGTTTGAATGATACTGTGAAATTTAAGGCTAACATGAATATAAAAAAGGGAGCTATTAAATCTACATAAGTTAGTCCATATTCACCCGCATGATGTGTCCAACTAGGAATCACGTCAAAAGGAGATAAAGTATTTACAAATACCATTAGTGCTATTGCAAAACCTTTAAAAACATCAATGCTAACAAATCGGTTAGATTCAAGAGTTTTTGTATTATCGATTTCATTCATTAAGAATATTAAATTAAAAATAATTATTAATTAAATTTATTTCGTGTCTAATTCTCAATAATATGACTCTGGATATGATTTTTTTTTGGGAAATAAAGTATTAATTATGAGTTTTGATTCAGGTTTGAGAATAGCATCTTTTATGAGGAACTTAATCTCATCAAATGAATTATATGACAAAATTAGCTTGTAAAGCATAGATCCAGGAATTTTTACATCTGATTCTTCTGGTTCAGAGAATTTTATTTCAGATAATACATCAGTTAATATTCCTTCCTCAAATTTAAGAGTAATAATCTCATGATAGTTGCTTATTATAATATCTCTTGAGATCCCTTTGAATTCTGAAGCCTTAATTCTCTGTTCTAATAATGATTTGATGTGTTTAAAAAAATGTTCTAAGTTGGGAATCTTAACTTGCCATCCATAATTTAAATCAGCAATTCCACCCAAATTGATCAAATGTTCCCTAAATCTCGTTTCAAGACTACAATAGAAAGTAGTTTCATCGGTTTTTGTATCTTGCTTACCAATAAATTCACTTTTTATAAAATATAATATTGCATTCATGTTCATTTCAGAAATAGGTGGTACAATAAGATTGAATCCTGAATCATCATATGATCTTCCTATGAAGAAAATTGCACTTTTAATATTATTTTCTTCTAAAATGTAAGTAGAATAATAATTTTCAGAAATCTCTTCATTCATGAATTTATATTGAAAAGAAATGGGTTCATATTTATTGGATACATAGAATTTGCAAAAGAATTCCTCATATTTTTCTTTAATAAATATGATATCTTCCTCTGTTGCTTTTCTAATGCATAAATCACCATAATTAACATCTGAAATTAAACTATTCTTTATAATAATTGGATCATCAAGATTAAACACGAATTCATATCCAAATCTTCTGTAATAATTCGGAATACCCCTTAAAACAGTTATTAAATAGCCTTTTTCTTTCATGGCTTGTTCATATAATTTATTCAGCAATCCTATGAAATTTCTTCCACGGTAATCAGGAAGAGTTGCTACAAAATCCATTTCACAAATAGGAACTATTATATCATCGAAATACCATTCTAGAGGTTCAAGAAGCAATGATGATACCGCTTGCTCTGTAATAATGTCTTCAATGTAAAAAAAGAGTATATCTTTCTTTTTCGGGTGGTCTTGAAATATGCGAGGAATCCTATTTTTTGCCAAATCCCCGTGTACAATCCAATTTAATTTTACTATTTTTTCAATTGCTTCTTTATTATCTTCATCAACCACTCTAATAATGAATTGATCGTTGAGTTTCTGCGAATAACCTTTTATAATCTTCACAAAATTGATAATTCATAATACTTTAAAAGATTTGAATCTGGAAAAAGTATTATTGTAATAAAAAATAGAAGATTAAGAAATATGCTTATTCTAAAAAAGTCTCTTGAGCAATTTTTTCATCATATTCAATTTCTCTTAATTTCATTCTCACTTCTCGAGGTGAATAAGTATGTTTTAAGAGCTCTATGATATTTTCATGTAAGGCATTTAAATTATCCATGCCTATTTTATAATAAATGTCTTTTTCCAGGAAATTAATCTTTAAAATTTCTTCTATTCCTTTGATCGATTTCCTCATATTTTCATAAGAAAATTCAAATACATTGTCCATTTTTTGAGTTTGCATTTTCTTTTCATTTAATATTTTTTCACTATGATTAAAATAGGAATTTTTATATATAAATTATGACATTTTTATGTAATGTTTTCGATCATATCGATCACTATCTCAAACAAATGGGAATAAAAAGGGAACAAAAAGGTTGAGTAAAAGGGGCATAAAAATCTAATGTTTTAATATTTACAAGTAAAGACTTTCTAAGCTCAAATTATAAAGTGTAATTAAATCGTCGCAAATAAAACGATTTCATTACTTTTACATCAAAAACACTTTACATCTCAATAAAAAAAGGTAATAATATGAACATTTTCGTTACTTTCTAGTAATAACATGTTATGAATTGTACTGATTTCATTTCAATAAAACATTTTGAAGATCTATATTGGACTTATTATAAAAAAATTGTCACTGAATACGTAAACAGAGGCTACATCGTACAACTCCATATGGATACAGATTGGACGGATAGGCTTCACTACTTTAAAGAATTACCAAAGGGAAAGATTTATCTACACATGGATGAAAGAACTGACATTTTTAAAGCAAAAGAGATCCTTTAAGATCACATGTGTATTGAAGGGAATCTAAAACCTTCACTATTTACGCTTGGGACACCTTCTTTAATTGAAAAAGAAGTAAAAAAAATTATTGATGAATTTGCTGAAGGTGGAGGTTTAATGGTAGGATCTGAAATTCCAGATGATGCAAAGCTTGAAAACGTAAAAATGATGATAGACACCTGTAAGACATATGGGAAATACAAATAACTTTCTTCTTTTTTCCAAAATTTATAATAATTAACACTCAAGCCAAAATAAAAAAATTAAGATTTTAAAGTTTCAAGAATTTCATCTAGATGATTATAAGCGACAGAAATATGACCTTCGTAAGGAAAGAAGTTAAACTGACAATTTGGAATTAATTCGCTCATTTTGCGACCCATTGAACTCGGAACGAATACATCCATACCACCATGCCATATATATACCTGCAGATCTGAAGGGATATCCTTCAAATCAAAACCCCATGGTCTCGCATATATCTTTTCTTCCAATATCACACCACTCAATCCCGAACGGAATGCTTCCTTGGTCGCTTCTATAAAAATAGTTAATATTTGAGGGTCATGGAACAATTTTCTATCAGGATCGGGAAGATTTTTTGCAAATTGTTCCATTGATTTTTGATCTTCACCGGCTTTTTTTTCAGCCTTTACAATCGATTTTATAAGGAAAGGAAGTCTTCGCGAGATAAAAAAAGCAATACGATTCGACAACATCATTCCCTTTTTACTCCAATTATATTGTCCTATGCCAGCAATTATACCACAGCATGTTAATCTTTCAGGGATTTTATATGCACAGACGGCTACATAAGGTCCACCCCCTGAGATGCCCTCTACGGCAAACTTATTCAATCCTAAATGATCCGCAAGTTCGATAACATCATCAGGCCAATCTAGAAGTTTTCGATTAGATTTAAAATCAGATCGACCAACTCCTGGGCGATCAACCGTTATTGCATGAATTCCGTGTTGCTTTAGTATTTCCCCAAAAAGCCTACCTTCAAGACGAGATCCAGGATGAGCATGAAAATGAAAAATTGGATTGCCATTTAGATCTCCATATTCAGCAAATCCAAGATTGCGCCCATCTTTTAGTTTTAAAACTTGATCTTCTTTATTGGATTCGATCATGTTTTAAAGTTAGATTTTCAGCATTTTTAAATTTTAGTGTTAAAAAAGCTTTAAAAAAAAAACTCATCATTAGACGATAAAAAATAGCTGGGCCTTCCATATATTTACTTAACTATTCAATTATATTATGTGCTATCACTCCTAACAACTTATCTTTTCCCATTATTTTATTTTAACTTACTTATTAATATTGTGTAGGTATTGAATAAAACTTGGTTTATACAGAATAGATGGTCAATTAATGAAGAAACTAGCAAGTTTGCTCAGCAAAATTGATATAGATTTACCAAAATGGACTAGAGACATACTTTTTGAACATATCACAGAAGTGTGTAAAGAAATTAAATATAAAGTTGATTTTAAAAAAGAGAAGGCAGCTATTTAGTCGGAATCTTTTTTTGAAGCTTTATATCATTCAGAATTTTTGCATTAATTTATTAATTAAAGGTTCAAATTTATCTTGTTATTTATTTCTAAGCCTACATTCAAATATATGGGTACAATTACCCATTTGGTACTTATATCTAAAAATTTATATATAACATTCACGATAATAACTTTATATCTTTTTTAAAATGAAGATATCATACAAACGAAATCAATATATAGTGATACTTATGAGTAAAAATGGATTAGGAATTGGAGCTTTAATCTGCGGTATTCTAGGATTTTGCTGTTGTGGTATTTTATCCGTAGTAGCAATCATTTTGGGTGCAATTGGAATTAGTAAAGATGATGAACCAGGCATGGCCAAAGCAGGTTTGATCTTAGGTGTCATATCCCTCGTTATTGGAATTGTAATAGCAATATTTTTATGGGGATGGATTATGACACTATTGAATCTTGGTAGTCTCTATACACTTCCATAATTTATTAATAAAACCACTTTTTTTTTTTTACTGATATTTTTTATTATAATGCTTGAAAATTTTATATATTAAGAAGCTTTTTATTGAAACAGTTGTAATGATTAATGTACTGTGATTACTATTATAGAAAAAGAGTATTCCATTAAAGACACTCAAAGAAAAAAGAGATTTAAAAAAATCTTCTTATATATTAAGAGTTTTTTTCCTTTAATCTTAAGTCATCACCCAAACTGCTCTCATTTTAGTAATCATACAATAAATATAAAAAGTGTGCGTTTATGTATTGGTTGTTTTGTTGGTTATCCAACTGCAATAGTCGGTATTTTGATAATTGGATTTTTTAACCTGCAAAACATAATTCCACGAGAGATCCTGCTAATTTTCGGAATAACTTTCATATCAACTTTTATTTTAAGCATTCTAAACTTAACCAAGATAAAAATCGTTAAAATCATTCAAAAATTTCTGATTGGCTTAGGTTCCGCATTGCTTTTTTGGGGTATAATCAAACTGTCTAATAATATTTCCTTGAATTTTTTCATTGCTTTTACAACTTTAACAATTTTACTAGTTCTGCTGAATGTATATCATACTTATGGATTTTATCGAACCTGTATTAAATGTGAAACGCCTCTAGATTGGGCAAGTTGTGAAGGTCTAGCTCAAATAAGGGAAAAATTAATTAAATACGATTTAAATAACGTTTTTGAATCCTTTAGCGAAGTATCTGAAAAGATATTGTTGAAAAAAGAGAAGAAAGAGAAAAAATCGATTAGTTAGTTGATCTGATCGTATTACACCATAATTACTATTTATATTAGATCTGAGTATTTCTTAGATTTTGATATTTAATTTTAACTCTATTTATCAACTAAAGGTAACTAAAAAAAATTAGATTGATTATTTTAATAAGATATCCCAATTGAAATGTTTTTTGACTAAATCTTTCACGAGGTTTACTTCTTGTTCTTGAATACTTGGTTTAACACGTTCCATATTACGTATCGTCGTGTATGTATCAGAAGGAGAAAGAATGATTGGAATCTTCTTCTTGTTTGCTTCATTTATAACAGCTGCATCGGGCTTAATGAACCCAGTTAATATTAAGACAGATACATCTTCATTTAAAGCAGCAAGTGCAACATCGGTTCTATCTCCACCAGTGATTACTGCGGCTTTTTTCACAGCACGCAAGTATTTTAATGCAGCTTGCACGTTCATCGCTGCTATTAAATAAGTTTCTACGATTTGATCTAATCCTTCAATTGCTATTTCATTTAATAATTCGCCCCCAATTGCCCATTGGAGCTCTGAAACTCTGGGACTCAGTAATTCTAAGCTTTTTTCAACTATTGCTATGATCGGAATGTTATATCTTTCGATGTGGTTTTCTTTTAATTCATCAATGCGCGCCTTATACTCATGATCGATTTTATTAAATATTACTCCCTTAATTTTGACATCTCTAAATTCAAAGTATTTCTTGGTGAAAAAGAGGCTATCGATACATTTATCAGAAGATTCAGTTTGAATATAGACCAATTCATTAATACCTAATGTCTTAGCTATAGTAACATCATCTAAACCGACTCTAATGTACTTTTTTATCGAGGGTGCTCCTTCGATGATGATATAATCATATTTATTGCCAAGTTCTTCATATGCTTGCTTTATTGAAATTAAATGATCTTCTTTCCTTGCGGAATCAATTAAATCAACATAATAACAATCTGGTATGGAAACGGGGCTTATGATATCATATGGTAATTCAGTCTTGAATACCGTATTTTGAATAAAACCAACATCGCGGTCTGCCTTATCTGAGAAGGCACCCTTAGGAATGCCTATTGGTTTGAAATAAGCAACCTTTTTTCCTTGTTCTTGTAAGTTGAGCATAATACCTATTGACAATAAGGATTTTCCAACATGCTCGCTTAAAGAACATAAATAAATTGCTTTGACCATTTTTATTTCCCTTTTTCTTATTATCTATTATTTCTTAATATAATATTAATTATTGCCTTGAGATAGTTATTTTAATATCTACAGCACTATATGACTTTGTAAAGCTTAATAGTGGGTTTATATCCAATTCCATTATTTCTGAAAAATCATTAACTAATTGAGAGAGTCTTAATAAAACATCTAATATTGCATCAATATCAGATGGACTTTCTCCGCGCACTCCATGTAGAAGACTAAAGATTTTTGTTTCTTGAAGCATTTTAAAGGCATCTTCTCTGGAAAATTTATATGAAAGTGCAAAAGCTACATCTTTGAGAAAATTTGCGTAAATTCCACCCGATCCTACCATAATTAATGGTCCAAATTGAGAATCTCTAGACATACCAATGATTAATTCATTAATTTTCTTTTCTTGATTGAAATCAATCATTTCTTGGACTTCTACACCATAAATTTTTACATTTTGTGGACCAAATCGTTTAGTATTATCGATAATTTGAATATACGCTTCAAATGCTTGTTCTGGAGTTTCAATATTTAAAATTAAACCCCCAACATCAGTTTTGTGAATGATTTGAGGACTTACGATTTTCATAACGCTTTTCCCTAATTCTTTCTGCATATCCATTGCTTGCCGTGGAGTTTTTGCTAATCTAGATTTCGGAGATTTAATCCCATAACATTCAAAAATCTCGCTTGTTTCATAACTAAGTAAAACAGTTCTACCATCCTCACGGGCGTTATCAAAAATTTCTTTAACTCTTTCTTGGTTTGCATCAAATCTTGATAATTCAATCGTATCTAATATTTTAGAGTTTAAATATTCGCCCCTATTTATTAATGCTTTTAGTGATCTTGCTCCTCGCTCTGGGAAGGGATAACAAGGTATTCCGTTTTGTTGCAAGAATTGCCTAGCTTTCTTCACGGATTTTTCACCAAGAAAAGCACAGACAATTGATTTGTCAGATAATTTTGAAGAAGTCAATTCTAATATGAGGGATGCTACATCATCAGGATGTGTTTGAGCTTGAGGGCTCATCAAGATTAAAGCCCCATGCGTGGTAATGTCATCATTATCTATAATGTTATCACTTTTCTCTCTATTCAAACCAAATATAGTCTCAATTGTAAAGCGATATCGATTTGGTGGCGCATCTCCTACCAGATCTATGGGGTTAAAAATTGCGGCTTCAGGGGGTAAATTTTCTCTTAATAAATGAAGAATCGGTTCTGAAAATCGTGCAAATTTGATTTTCTCACGTTCAAAAGCATCAGTTGCCACAATTCCAGGACCTCCAGCATTAGTAATTATCGCAAATGAATTTTCATAAGGAATGGGTTGATATAAAAATATTTCACCGAAATCGAATAAAGCTTCTATAGTTTGTGCCCGTAAGACTCCACATTTTTTAAATGCTAATTCATATGCAATATCAGAACCTGCAAGAGCACCAGTATGACTAGATGCGGCCCTTGCTCCAGCCTCACTAACACCTGACTTTAAAATTATAATCGGTTTTTTTCGCGTGGCATTTGAAACTACTTCAAGAAATTTTCTCCCATTTTCAATGCTTTCTAAGTAGCATAATATTACTTTAGTATTGGGATCATCAACCAAGTATTCAATAAAATCAACAGAATCTAGATCAGCTTTGTTTCCCAAACTAATATTACATGAAAATCCGTAGGGTTGTTCCATTGAAAAGTCCATAAAAGCCGTGAGAAAAGCACCTGATTGAGATATCATAGCTATATTTCCTTTTTTAGGGGTCTCAGAGGCAAAAGAACCATTATAATTTAATCCAATAAAACCTAAACAATTAGGACCGATTATCCTCATATTATATTTCCGTGCAATCTGAACGAGTTCTTTTTCTAACTTAACACCTTCCACTCCGATTTCTTTGAAACCGGCCGTTATGACAATAAGTCCCTTGATTTTTTTCTTTCCACATTCTTCTGCTGCAGAATTTACTAATTTTGCAGGAATCACAAAAATCGCGATATCAATTGATTCAGGAACATCCAATACATTCTTAAATGCCTTGTAACCACCAATTTCTCCAAGTGATTCGGCTTTAAGATTGATGGGATAGACTTTCCCAGAGTATCCAGAATCTTTTATATTTTTTAACACGTTGAATCCCACTTTTCCTTGAGTAGGACTTGCTCCAATGACTGCTATGCTTTCAGGACTAAAAAAAAATGAGATATCACCTTTAGCTGTCATCTAAAATTGCTCCATGAGTTACTTATTGAGTATTAATACTTTCAAAAGGTTTGTAAATCAATATCCAATATTTTTATTAAAGAATGATTCTATATGAATTTTTTAATAAATATTTATAATTTCTGTAATCTTTTTTTGTATATGAAAGCAATAATTTCTACCAATAAAGGAGATATAAACTTAAATCTCTTTGAAAAAGATTCTCCAATAACAGTCGCAAGCTTCGTCTTCCTCGCACGTCAAGGATTTTACAACGGACTCAAATTTCACAGAGTTATTGATAACTTCATGATTCAAGGAGGCTGCCCTTCTGGAACGGGGCGTGATGGACCTCGTCAAAAAGGAATCTCATCATTTCCGTTCCAAGGAAAAACAATATCATATCCTTTCAAAGATGAATTTCAGAGCGGAAGAGTTTTTGATAAACCCGGATTGTTAGCAATGGCAAATGCAGGTCCAAACACAAATGGGAGTCAGTTTTTCATTACTCATATTATTACAGATTGGCTTAGCAATAAGCACACCATTTTCGGAGAAGTTGAAAGTCAAAACGATCAAGATGTAGTCAATGCAATTGTACAAGGAGACAAAATTATCAAGATAACGATAAATTAAAAAAAATTAGATAAAAATTTTTTTTGTAAATTCTATTTGTTCATAACATGGTCAATAATATCAGTAATCTTCCCAATCAGTAGAGTCATCAAGAGAATTGTCATCATCATCATCTATTTCATCCCATTCACCATCATTATAATCATCTTCTTCTCCATAGTCCTCCCAATCATCTTCTTCGCCAAAATCATCGTAATCATAATCAAGATCCCTACTATTATTGTTCACATTATTTAAGTCTTCATTCATCATTGAAAGACTTCTCACCTTCCACAATAATATTTTTATATCTATACTATAATTTTTAATGAAATAATGCCTAACTATATTTTTAAAGGTTACGTTTTAAGACAGTAAAGAGATATATTTACGGAACTTTCAATTTTTAAATGAATTATCTTGAGTAAAAATTTTAGTATCGATATATCATATAAATTTATTAAAATCTTCTCTATTTACTAGTTAAGCAAGATAGTTTCATTAATCTTAATTAAAATAATATAAAGAATATTTCTTTTAAAGAACATTCTGAGGGTTATTTTTATGAGTAGGGAATTAAGAGATTTAATAGAATCAATAGATTCTGCCAATCAAGCGCATACGGATTTAGTAACTGTAATCAAGTACTTAAAGGAAGAAGTACAAAGATTAAATTTTAGAATAAATGAACAAAAAAGAATCATACAAAATCAAGGTGTTAAACTATCTAAATTCGACGATTCAGATATTCCTGAAGATATCTTAATTTTAAAGGAATTAATTACTAACCAACGAGAAGAGATTAATAAAAAAGACAATCATATTAAGATTTTGGAACAAAATGTTGAAGGGCTTAGTAAATCCTTAGAACTCACCAGCAAAGATAAGGGTTCAAATGAAGAATTAAGTGAAGCAAATCTTTTGATCACAGAATTAAAAAATGATAACAAGGAGGTAAAAATCGAAAATGATGCACTAAAGACAAAGATAGAACAATTTGAAAATGAAAGAAATTTTTTAGCAAGCGGGATGAAAAATGATGAATACCAAGATCTTATTGATGCAAAGAAAATCATTTTTCAATTAACAGAAGAAAATGGTTTAGCCCGTGTAAAAATTGAATCTTTAAAAGCTGAGCATAATCAATTAAAAGAAAAATTTCAAGATGCCATGGTTGTTAATGAAAACTATCAAAATGAGATTAATCTAGCCAATAATGCAATAGAACATCTCACTTCAGATTTAAATGAAGCTCAAGAAAAAGTGGCTTTTTTAAAAAATAAAATTGATTCCCTGCAACTCCAAGAAGATGAGGAATTAATGAACTTGCGAAATGATTCCCAAAACATTGATGAACTGCTTGATATCATCTCAGAATTAGAAACTGAAAAGGTAAATTTTTTACAAGAAGTAAATGCGAAAGATAAAAGAATTCTCGCTTTAAAAGAAAGTGAAGAGGATTATGAAGAGAGAATTGCAGAGCAAGAGAAAGTGATTATAGAACAACAAGCAGAATATGATAAACTAAGGGATGAAACGGAATCACAGTTAGATTTAAAAAATAAAGATTTAATCCGCATTGAAAACGCTAACCAGCAACTAAACGATCTCATTATTGAACTTAAAAACCAAGAAGAAAAAATAAAGAAAAAACAAAATGAAACCTTATCTGAAATAACTCCTCCAGTGGCACCACGATTTAATGCTTTACCACAAAATCTTTTCTTGATGATGCTTCAATTATTAGATAATGATGATAAAAAAAAGATAATAGATCAATTAATTAAGGATTTGAGTCATCCAGAAAGAGAAATAAAAACAAGTGCTATTAAATTGTTGGGCCTCATCGATAATGAAATTTCTTTTCAGGCATTAAAAGATTTGATTCAAGATCCGGATTGGATTGTCAAATTGTATTTAATTAAGGCACTCTTCAATTTTAAAAATCCTGAAGTGAAAAGTTTACTTTCCAAATTTAGGAGTGATGAAGATTCTGATGTGAGAGAAACTGCTGAGAGAACCATTGAAAAATTAAGACATGTTAATAATTAAAATTTCTATTTTCTAGGATAAAGTCTTAAAACTTTATTTTATTTCAACATATTTTTGAATTTTTGATATAATTCATAAGAGACACCTTTTTTGGTTATAAAATCATTAAGTATCTAATAAACTAGTTAAAATTTGATGTTCATCCATAGCTTGCTTTTCATTTGGTGTGTTGCGATAAGATGCGTAAATTAAGTCCTAACAGATGGAATTGGTCAGAGGAAGATAATAAATGGGTTTTTATTGAGCCTTGTAAAAATAGGGAATATCTATATCAATATAGTATAGATCCTCCTAAAGAATTTATCGAATTGACCTATAAAATTAAAATTCTCAATGAAAAAATGATCATTACAACTGATCCGAAAGAATCTGAGAAAATTTTTAATAAAATGATGAAAATATCAAAAAGAATGCAAAACATGAGAAAAGAAAGCTAAATTTTAACGCATACTTAAAACAAATAGAGCTTAAGTCATGAAACTAGCTATAAGCGGAAAGGGAGGAGTCGGAAAGACATTAATTGCAGGAACTCTTTCAAGGCTCTTTGCCAAAGACGGCTTTAAAGTGCTTGCAATCGATAATGATTCCGCAATGAATTTAAGTTATACGCTTGGTATTGATGAAAATACTAAAACAAAAATAGTCCCTATATCTAAAATGAAAGAGATGATTACTGAACGAACTTCAGTAGCAGGTGCCGATTCAGGAGTCTATAACATTAATCCTGAAGTTTCAGATATTCCTGATAGATTTAAAGTAGATGGTCCTGATGGTTTACAATTATTAGTTTTAGGTGGAGTTGAACAGCCCGAAACAGGATGCTTATGTCCTGAGAATGCTTTAATTCGCAAATTATTATACAATCTACTCGTAAAAAGGGATGAAGTCGTTATTGTCGATTTTGAAGCAGGATTAGAACATCTTGGTAGGGGTACTGCCAAAGGCATAGACGTTATGATCGTTGTAACCGAACCTTCTCAAAAATCCTTGGATTTATGCTATAAAATTATCGAATTATCAAAAAAATTAGGAGTTCTAAACATTTTTCTTGTTGCAAATAAAGTTATTAATGATAAGCAAATGGATATAATCAATGAACGCGTGAGAGAGTGGCAAGTTCCATTATATCATTCACTTCCTTATGATACGGAGATAGGAAATGCAGATCTCAACGGAATCCCTCCAATAGATTATAACCCTGAATCAGATGCAATGAAATCCCTTAAAGTTCTTTATCTCAAGCTAAAGGCTTTAAAGAAAGAATTGTTTGATCTCTGAACTTTTTTAATTTTTTTAAAACTATATAGATTTCATCGTGACTTTTTTTATATCTTCTTCAAGATAGATCTTTGGAGAAATCCAAAAATTATGAAAATTAAAGAAAAGGAGGGAGGGGGCAATGGTTAAAAAGAAAGAGAATTTATTGGTTTTAGGTATGTACTGTCTAATAGTCGCATTCACTATTCAAATTCTCGGTGATACTAACATATTGATAAATTTCGCTTCTCTATTTTTCATCTTGATCGCAATTTTTATTAATGCAATATATCTCGTGGAAATATCTTCTGTTAAGAAGAAGTAGTAGGAAATTTTTTTTACACAATAAAAAATATGTTATATTAAATCATCTAAGTTCAAATCTTGGTCTTCAGCGATTTCTTTCCATTGTTCTATTGCTTCTAATGCTATTTCTTCACTCATTTGTTCGATAGCATAGCCCGCGTGGACAACAACATACTTACCTACTTCTGGATTCATGATAAGGGCTATAATTACGGTTTGTTTAAGACCATCAAAATCGATTAAAGCAGAATTATTTTCTTTATCAATACTAATGATTTTTCCAGGTATTGCCAAGCACATGAGCGAGCTTTAATTCTATTTTTTTTATTAATTATCCAAATATTTTACTCTAAAAAAAACTAATGTTTATATTAAATTGTATCTCGAATTAGTACATAAATATTGAATTTCATAATTTGAAAAAAGATGTTTTTAGATAAATTAAAGAAAGTTCCTAAAAGTCTTTATTTGATCATACTGTTTGTGGGAGGATTTATCCTATTTATAGCTATAAACACTCTCGTATTTCAAGCTTTAAGTTCCTCTAGCCTTTTTGCTACTTATGGAATCCTAAATTTCGAATTCGCTTGGACGGTAGAACAAGTGGAGCTCATTTTTACGACTTGGGGCTCAACTGGCATGACTTTGCAGGAAGCAGGGGTATATTGGGATTTTATTTATATTATTGGGTACGTATTTTTTGCGTTTGGTGGAATAGTACTTGTAACAAGAAAAGTTTCGGGTAATTTTCAAAAAGTAGGGTTATACGTGAGTTTTATAGCCGTTTTGTCAGGGTTCTTTGATGTAATTGAAAATATCTTTCTGTTAATAATGCTACAAGCTTCAAGTACAATCCCTTTCTTTGCTCCTCCCATCGCAGCTATAATGGCTACCATCAAATTCTCTTGTTTGGCTATAGCTTTAATCTATTTCGTGATAGGACTTGTTGTTGCATTAATTCTCATGATAAAAGAAAAATAAGCAATTAGAAATAACTTTTTTTTATTTTTTATTATTCTCATGGTGAATAATAATCAATAATATCATCAAGCCAATTGAAAATCTCTTCCTTGGTCAAATTATCGATATTGAACTTAAGCCGTTCAAGCTCTTTCAACATGTTCTGCAATTCGAGAGGAACTTTCTTTTCAGATAACTCAAACAAGTACTCATTAGTTTTAGATATCAAATCTTTAATGTCTGATGCAAGAGATTCATATTCCATGTTAGTATCTATCTCCCCGACCGTATTTATTAGACTAAAGAGCATTTCTGTTTTATTTCCCTTAAATGCATAATGAAAATTATAGTAGTATCCACTTACATCATCTAACGGGATCAATTCATTGTATCTATTATCTATTCGAATAATTGATTTTACATTTTTAAACAATAAGGAAGGAATCCATGTAAATATTTGATAACTCGTCTCATATTTCTTACATTGAATTGAGGGAAGAAAACGATTATCCGATTTAAAATGACCAAAAGGGATTATAACAAAATCTATCGACTCCATGGGACTAGATCCTCCCAAATTGACTTGTAAACCCTCGATTACATGAATACTATCCACTTGTTGGTTGAATACATCAAACACCATTTTTTTGTGACTTGTACGATAGACATAACAGATCAATCCTTCAAATCCTCGTAACTCTAATTTTATGCTAAATTCCACGAGTTCCTCAAAATTGTCTTTCTTATTAAATTTAATATCCAAAAAGAAATGCGAATAATTTTCAATAAATTGAAAAAACCACGGTGGAGGTCGCGTAGCATCAAATGACAACACTTTATTTTACACCTATTTATTTAGTTATCTACAACCCAATTATTGTAATACATGCAAACTATTTTATTTTGATGGAATGCATGATTTATTTCTATTGAAATTTTTCATCAATATACTTTTTCTTCTTTATGAAAACGATTAAATATCTATAAAAAAACAAAATAAAAAAAAGATAAGAATGGATTTTTATAACTATAATCCAAAATCTTCCAATTTCATCCGAGTTCTGTGAAATTTAAGCCCAATGTCTTCTGCACCAAAACCCATTGCTAAAGAGAGTAATTCCGTTATGTATAACACCGGAATACTATATTCCGTTTCATACCTCTTTCCTAAATCTCTTTGTTGGGTATCAAATTGTTGAAAACATGCTGGACAATTTACTACTATAATGTCAGCGCCCGATTTCTTAACACTGTCCATTTTTACCTTCAAATTTGCCATGCCGTGTTCTTCATAGGCATTCGTAACTGCGGACCCACAGCAGAGAATCTCTTCCTCATATTCTACTACTGTTGCTCCCGCTGCAGCTACCAGCTTTTTCAAAGTAGTTGGACGCATTGGATCGTCGCTTTCCATCCATTCTGCGGGACGCATGTAATGACAACCTGGATGGACCGCTACTTTAAGGCCAGAAAGCGGTTTAGTAACTGCTCCCTTGACTTTATCAATGTTGTCATTCAACACGTCAACAAAATGCTTCACATCTATTGAACCTTGATAATTTTTTCCGATTTTGGCTAATTCTGCGTTCACTTTTCCCTTTTTCAAGCTATCATGCTTTAATTGGAATTGCACTCCGCGAAGTGTGTTAGCACAACCATTACATAAAGAAATGATATCTTTGCCTTCAGATTCAGCTAAAGCTAAATTTCTCGCACCAAGTGCTAACCAAGCATTATTATCAAAGGATTTCATGCCTGTTGGATCCGGACAACAACTAAAAGGAGCGGTTGAAGTCATAATACCGACTTTATCAAAGACTTTCCTCGATGCAGCTTCGATAAACGGAATCCGATTACCAATCGTGCATCCCTCAAACATTTTATATTCTGTCATTTTAATTTCTTCCTCCTATTTTAGTTTCTTATCAGAACCAATATTTTTTAATAAGGTTTGCACTTCATTCACATCTGGAGCGGCTACGGCAGGAATTCCTAATTGCTCACGCCTTCTCTCAATAGCTGGTTGAGAAGGAATGGCCTTTGCATTATCATAAATTGCCTTCGCTTGTCCATAAATAAAATCAGGTGCAGTTCCAGCTTTAACAGATTCATTCTTTAAGAACGTGAATATTTCTGTGAGCTCTATGTGCTGTGGACATACTTCATCGCACGTGTCACATACAGTACACCCCCAGATGGTTAATGGATCTGCTGAAAAAATAGCATCCTTGTATCCTAATAATGCATTTAAGATGTTTGTCCTTGGATTATATCCTGTAGTTGTATAAAAGTCAATCGTGACCGCAGAAATTGGACAATTGTCAGTGCACCGACTGCATTGAAAACAATACTTCAACACGTCATGCACGTGGTAGTCCAATACGGTTTTTCGAAATTCGAAATCTATCGTCATTTTCTTCACATTTTTTACGTTTTTTCATTACAATTCATTTCTTGTATTTGTCAGCTTTTACCTTGCTAGGTTAAGTCATAATCAGTCTCATTTTTTTACTGATTAATCATCCTAAGCCGACATTCAGCTTACGAGAGTAAATCTCTTCACCGTCCTCTTTCACTACCGTGATATGGGCCGCGCATGATAGTCAGCAATCAAAACATCTGACGATCATTTCTAAGAGATTCACTACCCCTTCAGGTACGTTTTCTCCCATTTTATATTCGCCTTTTTTTTACCTCATTGATTTTAATCAATCCAAGGTTTTGGTAACTTTAAACCTTCCAATGCCTTATCTTCGAATACTTGTTTAGCAGTATGCATTAATGTTTTTTCAATGCCAGCAATGTTGTGATTCGTCGCGACTAGTAAGTTTAATTTCTTGCAAATACCTTCTGCATCAGACCAAATATTGTACAGGAGAAGTCCTCGAGGAGCTTCTGTAACCCCTACACCATTACCTTCTCGTGGTTCCACGTCTAATGTCTTACAATCTGGATTTACGATATCTGGATCCTTTAGCAATGTTGCAATGATTTCAATAGATTCAACGGTTTCAATAAGTCGGGCCCAATGATATGCAAATGTATGATGCGAAATTGGACCAACCTTGTCTCTAAAGGCTTTTAATGCATCATCTGCCAATGGAGTCGCCATTTTATCTGCACAATTTATCATTGCAAGAGTATTTGCTCGATAAATACCATCAGGATAGCCAGCTGGTTTATAATACATGTGAGTCGCATAAGAATGATCAGGAATATGTTCTCCAAGTACATCCAAATACTTGTGAACATCATAATCAATCTTCTTGCCGTCTGGAGTGACAATTCTTATGTCACCTTCATATATATCATGAACTCCATTTTTTGTCATTCCTAAATAATAAGTAGGAACAACCCCAACATTGGCAACAACATCCCAATAATCAGTGACTACTTTAAGGCCAATATCAACCGTCTTTTTAGTGAATTCAATTTGCTCGTCAATTTCCTTTAGAAATTTGTCTCGTACATCTTCATCTAATGGTTTTTTCATACCTCCAACTATTGCTGAAATAGGATGAACTGACTTTCCTCCAATAGCAGCACATAATTTTTGGCCAAAATCCATCATTTTCAATGCCATTGCTCCCACTTCAGGCATCTTATTTATGACGTGAACAACATTCCTTAGTGCTGGGTCGGCAAAAGGCCCGAGCAAAAAGTCGGGTGCTGCTAACGCATAAAAATGCAAGAGGTGAGATGAATATTGCTTCGCATTTTGTAGAAGTATTCTCAGTTTACGGGCAGGCTCAGGAATTTTTACACCCCAAGCATCTTCAACAGCTTTCGTAGGCGTCAAATGGTGAGGAATCGGACAAATACCACAGATTCTGGGGGTTATCCTGGGCACGTGTTCACAATAACGGCCTTCACAGAATTTCTCAAAGAATCTTGTGGATGTAATATTAAATTGTGCATCCTTAACTTTACCATCATCGCCTAAAACTATTCTTAAACCACCATGTCCCTCTAATCGAGTGACTGGTTCAACTTCAATAACTTTTCCCATGTCTTTTTCACCTACCTATAATTTTTATTAGTCGCTAATGTAAATTTCTCAGAAAAACCTATTTTGTCTTTCATCTGAGCAAGTAATTGTTCCTTGCTAAGAGCTACATTATAGGTTTTAGTCACTATATCAGCAAATCTCTCTGCCTGGTCAACGTTCCATTGTGTCTGTCCATAGCAACCAGAACATGGAGCATTGACTTTTAAGCATAGACCACCGCAGCCTGCTCTTGTAATTGGTCCCGCACAAAGATATCCTTGTTCAATCAAGCAATCTTCCATATTAGGCAATCCCTCATAGTCTCGCTTAACTCTTGTCATTTGAGACTTGCTCCCAATTTTTCGTGGGCACGTATCACAGACGGTAGAGACCGTTAAAAAGTCTCTATGATCCTTCAGATAACCCATCATGCTCGAAGCAATCCCTTCCGTTTCAGACGGTAAGTTTGCTAGAAGTGTTTGAGGTGCGCCAGTTTTCTTTATTTGCTTTAAAATATCTCCTGCAAGATCGAAGCCTGCCATTAACGGAATGTTCAAGAAGAGCGCCAAGAATTCATACATGTTCTTTTTATCTCCAGAGCTCAAAGCACCAGCATTTTTGACCATATCAGCTAATTTGTTTGCTCTAGAATCCACCGTTTTGCTTGGGCCTAAACATCCTACGCAGGGATTACCATTACTCGTGCATTTTAAAGTACACCCTGCACTGGTAATTGGTCCAAAACAGAGAACCCCTTTTTCGAGCACGCACCCACTATCTTTTAACACGCATTCACTGCAAAATGCAGCATCAGCCATTGGTTGTGGTTTCTGTCCAAGTAGGAATTGAACTGCACTAATAATGGCTTCTGGTTTAGGCGGACATCCAGCGATGTATGCATCCACTTTAATAACTTCATCTAAAGGGACGATTTTTTTCGTAAAACCAGGCATGTGTGAAGTAGGTTCTTTAGCAGTATCTTTGTTTGTAATTGATTCTGCTTGCTTGAATTTTCTATCAATTGAATCTTGTATATCCCATTCATTTGCTAACCCATGAACGTTTCCATAGCATGAACAAGAGCCAAATGAAAGGATTAATTGACATTTTGCCCTCATGAGCTTCGCATTTTCGACATCTTCGTTAGTACGCAAGCTTCCTTCACAAAACCCGACTAAAATATCTCCATCCGGTCTTGCTTTTAAAGAGTCATGTTTGAAATCGACTACGGCTGGCCAGTATACTATATCGAGAGCTGGAAGAACTGGCAGCAATCCTAAATGAGCATTCAATAAGGACTGGTGACAACCCCAGCAATCGCTACATTGCATAAATGCAACTTTTACAGCCATATTTTATTCATCTTTTATTTGTTTTATTTATTTTAATCAATAGGCTAAATTATCAAACAAATTATTTAATTTGTCAAATAAATTAGTTAGTTGTGATTATTTTTTCATATATTATAAATTATTAAAATCTTCTTAATTTAAGAGCAGTATTCATGGATCTTCGAAAAATTCCGAAAATTCTGGTGATTTTAAGGAAAGGAGCTAGCTAAATTGTTATGAATCATTATTCATAAATATCCATGTAAAAATTCGAGTTGTTTCAGACAATAAAGTGAAAATAGCAACTTCTAAGAATATGGTTAATTTAATTATAAATCTCTCATTTTACACCAAATTTTCAAATTTTGGTTATATTATTTTAGCTAAATTCTTAATATTTTGGATTCTTTCTTTGAATCATGACCATGAAAAAACTAGGTTCAAATGTGGTTCAAATTTCTCATGGATCTGGTGGGATTTTACAAGCCGAACTCATTAATTTCATCACCAAAAATATTTCCTTGAAAAGAGTTAATGGTGGTATAGGTGTTGAAGAGTTAGATGACGGGGCCACAATTCCGCTAGAGGATTATGATAAAGAAATCGTGGTTTCTGCGGATGGTCACACCGTGCATCCTATATTCTTTCCAGGAGGCAATTTAGGAATTTTGAGCGCTTGTGGTACAATCAATGACTTGTTGATGATGGGAGCCACTCCTCTTGCTATGACGTCGGTTATAATAATTGAAGAAGGATTTAAGTTCGATACATTGAATAAAATTGTGAATTCGTTTAATTTCACGGCGAAGGAAGGAAATGTAGCAATTATTGCTGGAGATTCTAAAGTCATGCCGAGAGGAAGTTTGAATGAAATCATAATGGCTACCACTGGAATCGGAATCAAGGAAAAAAGCATTAAAATTCTTGATAATAATTTAAAACCAGGAGATCGAATCATTGTCACGGGAAGTATTGGGGACCATGGTTCTTCACTGTTATCATCCCGGGAAGGATTAAATATATATAGTGACTTGGAATCTGATGTTGGATCCTTGTTAGAAATTCATGATGCGTTGAAATCAGAACGAGAAAAAAATTACATCCATGCCATGAAAGATCCCACGCGAGGAGGCATTGCTGGAGCTTTAAACGATTGGGCATATAAGTCTAATGTGAGCATTATATTAGAAGAAGAAAAAATCCCTATTAAGAAGCAAGTCGGTGCAATTTGTGACATGCTTGGTTTAGATCCCTATACAATGGCGTGCGAAGGAAGAGCTCTTCTCTCCGTTGATGGAGAAAATGCAGGGGAAATTCTTAGGAAGATAAGATCAACAGAAATTGGAAAGGAAGCTGAGGTTATTGGAAAAGTGGAAGAAACCAATCCTAAAAAGGTGTTATTAATGACTTTAGTTGGGGGAACCAGATTTATCGACATGCCCTTAGGGGAAGCAATCCCTCGGATTTGTTAATTAACTTTTCGTTAATATTTTCTCAATTCCACTTTTAAGTATAGATATGTCTTTCTTAACAGTGTTCCATACTTCTTTTAGATCGACTGAAAAATATCCGTGGATTAACTTATCTCTCATTCCACTTAATTTATTCCAAGGAATATCTTTAAAATGTTTTCTTATATCATCAGGAAGGTTTTTTGTCGCCTCTCCTATTATTTCAAGCTCTCTAATAACAGCACTTTGAATCAATCGTTTGTCTATAAAAGTTTGAAAATCTATATCTCTTGTAAAATCTATAATATTTTTACACGATTCAAGTATGTGGTTTAAAAAGAGGTTGTTTTTATCATTCATTCATAAATCACAATTGCTTCTTTTAAGATATGATCCTTAATATAAGGACTTATACCATTTCGAGATAATAGATCTATCTTCATATTCAACGCTTCAGACAATTCTATCTCAATACCAACATGATCCAACAAACTAGTTCCCTCAGGGAAATCTACAATTAAATCAATATCACTTGTTGGAGTTGCTTCATTGCGAGCATGTGATCCAAAAACTAAAATTCTTTTAATACCATGTTTTACAAGAATAGATATTATTTTATCTTTAATCTCTTCCTTTAATATTAGATTACTGTCCATTATGATATGCAGAGTTATTATAGTAGGAATATTTTTATTTGAATTTAATATTTTAAAATTAATTCTATTATTTAATATACTACTCTGTGTTATATTATTTTTGATTTAATAATCTAATTAATACTAAAAATTGAATAAATTACATGGACATTCCTGGAATAAAGATCTTAAGAAGCAAGGAATTTACGGAAAAAATCACTAATTTAATAGCTAAAATCATAAAGGATTTAAATAAACCGATTAAGATCATGCATGTGTGCGGCACACATGAACATACCATATCTAAATACGGGCTAAGAACATTATTACCCAAAGAGTTAGAGATCCTCTCAGGTCCAGGATGTCCAGTTTGCGTATGTCCCGCCGCAGATATCGATAAAGCTATTGAAATTGGCAAGCGAGACAATACTATCATTACCACGTTCGGCGACATGATTCGTGTTCCCGCCACCAATCTTTCATTATCGGAATTAAAAGCTAAAGGAGCAGATGTGAGAATAGTATATGGACCACATGATGCAATAAAAATCGCAAAAGAAAATCCGACTAAAGAAGTCATTTTTTTTGCAATCGGATTTGAAACTACAGTTCCATTAATCGGATATGAAATACAAAGCGGCCCTCCTACGAATTTTTCAGTAATTTGCGCATATAAATTAATTCCTGCGGCATTAGAACTATTAATCAGTCAATCTCAGCTTAATATTGATGGATTTATTTCGCCTGGTCATGTCTCTACAATTATAGGCTTGCAACCATTTAAAATTTTTTCAGATGCCTATAAAGTCCCTAATGTGATCGCCGGGTTTGAACCTAACGATGTTTTATTAAGTATCCTAATGCTTCTCCAACAAATTAAGAACAAGAAGAGTGAAACATTAAACGAATATTCTCGAGTTGTAAAACCCGAGGGAAATAAAGTTGCTCAAGAAATCATGGATGATGTTTTTCAATCAGTATCTAGCCCTTGGAGAGGAATTGGGCGAATACTTGATGGAGGGTTAAAAATACGAGATAAATACGATAAATTTGATGCGGAAAAAAAGTTTGATATTCAGATTAAAAAATCAAGGGATATTCCCCCCGGTTGTTCTTGTCATCTTGTCATGGTGGGTAAACTTTATCCACACGAATGTAAATTGTTTAGGAATGAATGTACTCCTCTCCATCCAATTGGTCCATGCATGGTTTCAATGGAGGGTACTTGCAGTATTTATTACAAGTATCATTAAGAAGAGTAAATTCCGACATATCTGGATATTTTAACAAGAGCAAACCGTGTCCGATCCTTTTAAAAAAGCAATTTGTATAATATTGATCAACTATTTTATATCGACCAAGGAAAAGTTTGTGTATATTTCTCCTCCGGCCATGAATCTGAAGCTAAAAAGTTGGCTCTAAACCCATTTCCATAATTTTTTTCGTAATACGTTTTCACATGAAGACCCCTTCTTATTTTATCGTAATCGACCCTGGTGGGGCGTTGTAGCATTACATTCTCTTCATAATTTTCTGTGCTAAATTCTAAACTGCATTTCCAAAACGCGGCATTTTGTTTCATGAACAATTTTTGTTCTCCGCGATCTTCTTCGATCCACGCCACAAAGCAAACATCGTCCTCACCTTTTAAGCAATTCTTCAAATATTGTAAACGAGATTCAAACCCTCCTTCACCAGATGCCCAAAAACCTCCCCAATAACTGGTTAAAACAATAATTATACACCCTTTTAATTCCCTTACAGTTGGCCAATGATTTTTGTTCTTCCTAAAGTCGCGATAAGAATATAGGTAATTAGGTGATAAGACATCAAGTATCACTTTGTTTAATTTTTTGATTCCATATAATTCGCTTGGTTGATTGTTCGCATCCACAATACAATCTTTTAATTCGATAAAAAGAGTTATTGGTGCGTGTTCATTATTCTGGTCATCTGACCAGTCCTTTAATAAAGCAAGCCAGTTCGATAGCAATAAATCTCCTGGATTTCCATCAACATTCAATGCAACATTTACATGTTTGGGCAAGTGATATACTTGAAAATCGTTAACCTCTTGAATTTTATCATCATGAATGTCGTATTCGAGACCTCTGACACCTTGATCGAGTTGTCTTCGTACAGATTTATTAAAGGAATTATGACTCGTTTTAAAAAAAGCTTGATGATAAGCAACATCCCATCTTTTATTATCAATATTCATGCTAGTTCGCATTATCAAATTATGTTTATGTAATTAATCTATAGTACTTAACATAATAACTTTATAAAGATCATGAGTTAAATGTAATTATGAAAAGTAAAATTGAGATAGAAGGATATTGTGAGGATCGATTCAAGTCTGTAAAAGAAGTATTTCAATCTAATTTTGAACAAAATTTGGAAGTAGGGGCAGCATTTGCGGTAACCATCAATGGGAAACATGTTATCGATATCTGGGGTGGTTTTGCTGATGCTGCTCAAACTAAACCATGGAAAAAAGATACGATCGTAAACGTCTTTTCCACCACGAAGGTGATGACAGCGATATGCACTCACATGCTTGTTGATAGAGGTTTATTAGATTTAGATTCCCCAGTCGCTAAATATTGGCCTGAATTTGGTCAAGCTGGAAAAGAAAATCTACCTGTACGATATCTTCTAAGCCACACGTCTGGTTTGGCAGGTTGGGATAAAATATTACGAACTAAAAAATTGTATAATTGGGATTTAATGGTTGAGCTTTTAGCAGCACAAAAACCATGGTGGGAACCGGGAACGAAGAGTGGATATCACACGGTCACTTTTGGATATTTATTAGGCGAAGTAATTAGGCGTATCACGAAAAAGACAGTAGGGACTTTTTTTCAAGAAGAGGTAGCTAAACCACTTGGAGCAGATTTCTACATTGGTCTACCAGAGGAAGAAGATTATAGAGTTGCTGATTTAATCCCACCACCGCCAATAGATCTCAGTACTTTTGGAGCTATTGATCCTAAATCGATTGCGATGAGAAGTCTCACTAATCCAATGATTGATGCTCAAGTGACAAAAACTCGAGAATGGCGAAGTGCTGAAATTCCTGCTGCCAACGGTCATGGCAATGCCCGATCTATATCAAGGATAACAGCTGCATTGGCTTGTGGTGGCGAACTCGATGGAGTTCGTATACTTTCAGAGGATACCATAAAAAAATCTATAGAAGTACAGTCTTCCGGTATCGATTTAGTCCTTAATACTCCAATTCGTTTCGGTTTGGGTTGGGGACTTCAAAGTAAAGATTTACCAATTGGACCGAATCCAAACTTGTTCTATTGGGGAGGATATGGTGGTTCAGTAATAGCTGTTGACTTAGATGAAAAGATGAGCATATGTTATGTCATGAATAAAATGGTTTCGACGTTAACTGGTGATCCTCGTAGTGAAAAACTTATTGAAGCGGTATATAAATCATTGTAAACTCGAATCAACTAAAGATTCATTACTTTTTTTCCTATTGTTCTAATTTATTAATTTTATCTGATAAGGATACTTTATTATTTTAGAGATTAATTTTAGTAAAGTAAGACTTTTGAAGCACACGTATAAAGTTGATATATCAGGAATTGTACAAGGAGTAGGATTTCGCCCTTTTCTATACAATTTAGCTCAAAAATATAGTCTAATGGGTCAAGTTGTAAATCGAGGGAACGCTGGAGTTAAATTAAATTTACAAGGCAAACCAGAAGATTTTAAAGCATTTTTAGGTTCTATTGAGAAATATAAACCAAAAATTGCTTATATAGAGAAATTAAATGTTGAAGAATTTGAAACTGATAGGATATATACTGACTTTACAATAGGGAAAAGCGAAGAAGGCAGGGGAATTAGCTTGACATTACCCCCAGATATCGCAATTTGTGAAAATTGTCTTGAAGACATGAGAAATTCAAAATTACAGAAGTATTATAATTATCCTTTCATTGCGTGTGCTGTTTGTGGTCCACGATTTACCACGGTAAAGGCTTTACCATACGATAGAGAAAGAACAACCATGTCTATATTTCCTTTTTGCACATCAGCAAAACCAGAATCTTGTATAAAGGAATATTCAGATTATAATAATAGAAGATTTCATGCCCAGACATTTGCTTGCTCGGTTTGTGGTCCAAATTATCAATTATATGATAATTCACATGAACAACTACAGACAAATTCAATTACAGAATTATTGGAGAAATCAGCTAAAATCATAAAAGAGGGGCAAGTGTTAGCTGTAAAAGGAATAGGAGGAGTGCATCTAGTATGTTTGGCTGATGATGATGATGTTATCTTAAAACTTCGAAAGCGAAAAGGAAAACGTCAAAATAAACCGTTCGCCATAATGATTCCTAATCTGGAAATGATCAAAGAATCTTTCCAGATTTCAGATCATGAAAGAGATATTTTAACATCTTTTAGGAGACCAATTGTATTATTAGAACGAAAAAAGCTTGATGATTCACTATTAAGTAAACATATAGCTCCAGGTTTAAATAATATTGGATTCATGCTTCCTTATTCTGGAATCCATTATCTTCTTTTTGATTATTTAAAGCAACAACCTTTAGTTTATACGAGTGGAAATAAATCAAGCATACCAATGTCCATTGAAAATAACGAAATATTCAAACACCTTGAACATCTAGCAGATGCTTTCTTACTCCATAATAGACCCATACATCAGAGAGCTGATGATAGCGTTTTAAGGGTTCATGATGATAAAATAAAACTGATCAGACGTTCAAGAGGATATGTTCCAGAATATATCCCATTACTCTTTGATGTGGATATTTCAGGAGCAATAGCAACAGGTCCAGAATTATCTGTTACAGGAGCTTTATTACGTAGAAATCGTATTTTTCCAACCCAGCATATTGGACACGTTATTAACCTTGAGACTTATAATTTCCTACAAGATGCTCTATTTCATGTTAAGAATTTACTTCAAATAAGCGATAAAGAAATAAAATTTATTGCGTGTGACGCACATCCAGCATTTACAACAACAAAACTTGCAAAAGATCTGAGTTCTCATTTCGGTATAAAATATTACCCTATCCAGCACCATTATGCTCATATATTATCTTTAATGGCAGAAAGTAAGATTGGTATTGATGAGCGAATTATTGGAATTTGTACTGATGGAGTTGGTTATGGTCCTGATGGAAATATATGGGGAGGAGAAATTCTTAACTGTTCATATCAAGATTTTGAACGGGTTGGTTCATTAGAATATCAACCAATGATTGGTGGGGATAGATGTACCAAATACCCAGCTCGCATGGTCGCATCCATATTATTGAAAGCACTAGAGGTTGAGGATGCTAGTAAATTATTTACCAATTTAGATTTGCTAAAAAATTTAGAATATGGTAAAGAAGAATTGAATACTATAATCGAAGTATTCAAAAAAGCAAATGGTGAATATAAAAAAAGTCAAATCCCTTTAACAAGCTCGACTGGAAGGATATTTGATAGCGTTTCGTATCTCCTTGGTGCTTGCTTAATAAAAACATATCGTGGAGAACCGGCAATGAGGCTTGAAGGTTTAGCAACTAATGGAAATCCTGAATATGTACCCTTGGAAGTGGCGATAGAGAAAAATAATCAGATAAATACGTCTAAATTAATTCTAGATATTATTGGATTAATTCTTAATTCAAAGTTTAAGCGAGAAGATATCGCTTCTAAATTTCATATTGAGATTGCTAGAGCATTTGCAGAAATTGCTATTAATACCGCAAAAAAGAATCATATAGAAAAAATAGGTCTAACTGGAGGAGTGGCATACAATGCTATATTTTCTAAAACAATAAAACAAATTGTCTTGGGAAATCATATGCAATTTCTTGAGCATGATATAGTTCCACCTGGAGATGCTGGGATCAGTATTGGTCAATTGATTGGAGGCATCTTTAAATTAAAAAACAGTAAGTAATTGATTTCTTATTTCTTCATATTAATATACTGATTCAATAGTATTGTTACTATAATGGGTTTCACATGTATTAAGAACTTTTAAATATTGTATCTCAGAAATATTAATTAAATACAATATCCATTGAATTTAAAGTGAAATTTATGAAAGAAATCTATAGAAATCTAATATACTTGTCTATTGTATCATCGATAATAATTTTCTTCTTTCTTATATTTTCTTTTTTGGTATCAAGAATAATTCTTGGAGATCCCGTTCTAGCTTATCTTCCCTCTTCATATACTCCTAGCCAATATGAACAAGTGCATCATCAATTAGGTTTAGATTTACCCTTAAGTTCTCAATTTTTGTTGTATTTTCTCAAGATGTTTATCGGAAATTGGGGACTTAGCAATCAAATAAGCCATGGCGTATCAGTAGTGTCTCTTTTGATACCCCGTTTGTATCGATCGGTGGAAGTAATAAGCATTCCATTGATCGTAAGTCTAGTCTTAGGAGTATTCCTTGGAATGCGATCGATGAAAGCAAAATCCAGAACTGGAAAACGCTTACCTCAAATTATTTCTTTGATTATTCTAGCAATTCCAATAGTTTTACTATCAATGGGATTACAATATTTCTTATCATATCAACTCAAACAAATAGGGTCACCTCTCTATTTCCCGACACAAGGATTTACAAATCCTATTTCGAGTACTCCACCATTTGTGACTGGATCTCGCTTTTTTGATTCCATTCTTTCAGGAAGATGGGATATTCTCCTTGACTATCTCTATCATTTAGCGCTTCCTTGGATTGCTCTAACAATTATCTTGACTCCGTTTATGATCTTGCTGGTAAGATCTTACCTTTTAAACAAATTAGATCGCCCTTCTTCTATGAAACATGAATCAATCACGCTTGGTTTAACTAGTCTAGGGTTGGGGTTTGGAATGGTCGGTACGCTTGTAATTTTAGTAGAATCAGTCTTTAACTTGGATGGTATGGGTCAGTTATTAATCACTGCAATGCAACGCAGGGATTATTGGGTAGAAAATGGTTGTTTTTTCCTAATTTCTTTGTTTTTCACAATTTTCATGATTGTAGGAGGACTAATATTTTTTGCATATAGAGCTATAAGAAGTGAAAGAGATATAATAAAGAGATATAATCAACAAAAATCGGATGAGAAAGATCATAATGAACAAATGAGTAGTTCTTCCGAATTTAAGCCAGAGAAGGTTAGCGTGTCTTTAAAAATCAAGAAAGAACTTAGGAAACTAAAAGATTATCTACTTATTAAGCTGAAATCCCCATTTACTATAATTGGGTTAATTATCCTAATTTTTGTTATAACAATTTCCATATTCCCTCAGATCTTGACACCTTATTCAAGACACTATTTAACGACGCCAAATTACGGAGCATGGAGTCCTCCATCTCCAGAACATCCTTTGGGTCAAGGAGATATGGGATTTGATGTACTTGGACGTATAGTTTACGGTACTCAGCTTTCATTACTCTTTGGACTAGGAGCTGTGGGTATTGGATTACTTGGAGGAATAATCCTCGGGATACCCTTGAATCTATTCAAACGTCGGTTTAAAATGTCAGCTGAAATTCTATTAACTCCCGTTTACATGTATCCAATGATGATTTCCGTATTGTTAGGGTTATTAGGCCTATTCTTTATAGGAATACCAATTACTGAAGGAATTGCTTCCTTAGAAATGATATTCTTTTTTGGCATCCTTTTAATTCCATTATTCACACAAATAATCGTAAACACCAAATTAACTTTATTTAATTTATCTAAAAAGATCATTCCCTATATTCCCCTTCTGATGGGATTCGTAATCATTATATATTTCTTTTTAGGATTTTTAGGGTTTACATCTCCAGTTCTAATCTCACTTGGTCGTGATGTCGCTCAGTCACGAATACAATACTATACGTCGCCATGGGCTGCTATCTTTCCAATGTTGGCCCTCTCGTTTCTTTTGATGGGACTTTTTCTCCTCTATGCTGGGTTACAAAAATCTCCCAAGGAAATTCAAGAATTACAAGGAACTGTTAGAACATAATTTATTTTTCCTTTTTTTTAATTAAACTTAAACGTACCTAATTAAGAACAACTGAGAATTTAGAAGCTAGAAGTCTTCCCAAAGAAAAACTGTGCACTTATTGTTGAGAGAGGAAAGAATGAAATTTAGGATTTTCTATCCATGGTAATGGATTTTTCAAGTTCGATAATCTTTTCCACGGATTTTAAAGGGTATTTACCAGTGAGACAGGCTAAACAAAGCTGATTTTCATTTTTATTTATTGCTTTCATGAGGTTTTCAATAGTTTGGTATTGTAGGGTATCAGCACCAATTTTTTTTCGAATTTCTTCAATAAAATTATCTCCATAGATCTCCTTATATCTTCCAGCAATTAGTTCGGATGTTGTAGGAAAATCAATTCCCATGTAGCAAGGGCGAATTACTGGTGGACAACTGATTCTTACGTTTACAGATTTAGCTCCAGCTTCTCTGATTAAATTGATAATTTGGGCTGTTGTTGTACCTCGAACAATAGAATCATCCAAAATTATCACGTTTTTACCCTTGATTATACTTTTTATTGGATTAAGCTTTTCTTTCACTGCAGATTCTCTCTTATTTTGACCAGGCATTATGAATGTCCTCCAAACATAGCGATTTTTCATTAATCCTTCACTATAAGGAAGATTTGCCTCATTAGCATATCCTACTGCAACGCTTCTACCTGAATCAGGCACTGGAACGACTATTGCGTCTTTTCTAAAATCAGGATCCTTTAATAATGGATCATTATTTGCTAATAACGTACCTAATCTTGTTCTTGCTTCTGCTACTGAAATACCATCTATAACTGAATCTGGTCTTGCGAAATATACAAATTCAAATTGGCATAATGCAGTCCTGTCAGCTTTAATAATCATTTCTGATTGAATACCTTTTTGATGACTTATATGAATTATTTCTCCAGGTTCAACATCTCGTATAAACCTTGCTCCAACTGTATCCAAAGCACACGATTCTGAAGAAACAAAATAGAGATTTCTTTTTTCAGTTTTCAATTCACCAATACATAAAGGTTTAAAGCCTAAAGGGTCTCGCATAGCATAAATATCGGCATTTGATGTAAGAATGATAAGAGAATAAGAACCATCCATAAATTTACTTGCTTTTTTTAAGATTTTTAACCAGCTATCTTCTTCAATGGCTAAAGAGGCGATGAATTGAGCAATTACTTCAGTATCGGTATTTGTAATGAACACCCTTCCCTTATCTTCCAGTCGTTGTTTTATCTCAGCATAATTTGGAATCGTTCCATTAAATGCCAACGAGAATTCCATATTATTAGTCTTTAAATGAAATGGTTGCATATAGTCTTCAGAACTAAATTCTTGAGATCCAGTAGTGGCATATCGATTATGCCCAATTCCTACATTGCCCCAGAATTTAGATAAGGTCTTGTCATTTAATACTTTGGATACAAGCCCTTTTTTTTTGTATGTGTAAATAATACCGCCATTATTCAAAATTGATATTCCTACTGATTCTTGTCCCCGATGTTGTTGGGCAATAAGCCCTAAATATAACTTTTTAGCAACTGAAAATCCAACATCACTACATGCAACACCAAAAACGGCACAATGTTCTATAAGTTTATCTTTATTTATCGATGTTTTAGTTTGTAATGTCATTTTAGTATGTAATAAGATAGAATCATTATCTACAACTACTATTAACTACAATAAATTAATATCATTGAACGTTTTTATAAATTATTTTAATAAGTTATTAGCAATTAAATAGAAAAGTGGATTTCACATAGGCCAAAATACCAAAGATTTTGCATTTGTAATTTTAATAGGTGGAAGGAGTAAACGATTCGGAAGCGATAAAGGACTCTATGTTTATAAAGGAAAGCCTATTATAGCACATCAGATTGAAAAATTGTCAAATTTCAATTATCCTATCTTTTTAGTAGCTCATACGATTAAACAAGTTCAGAAATATGTACAAAACATAGACATCAGTAAAATAACTGCATTTCTTACCGATGATTATGACATTATTGAAAATGAGAATATAAGATCACCTCTAATTGGTTTATATACTGCATTTAAAGAATTGCACCAATTAAATTATCAAAATGCTTTTATTCTTTCTTGTGATAACCCTTTTTTTAATATAAAAGTAATAAAATTCATGTTGAAACAATTTGCATTTAATGATGCATGCATACCCAAATGGAATAATAATTACGTGGAACCATTATTTGCTATTTACAAAATAGCACAATTTCTAAAGGAATCAAAAGAAAATTTAAGCAATAATTGTTTTAAATTATCTAAACTCTTGGATCCTACTACACAAAACATACAATATATCTCAATTGAAAACCAAATCAAATTATTTGATGCTAAGTTAGAATCATTCATAAATGTTAATGATCCCGTGGATATCTCAATTTTTGATCATTTTAATAAAACAATAAATAAAAGAATAAAATAAAAAAAAAATTTAAATTTAATCTTCTCGTGGCATAAATCCGCTGATGAAACCTAAAACGCCACCTGCCGTGATTAAATAAGCTCCTAAAGCTAAATCTCCAAGAGGTACTAATATGGGATAAAAATCTGCATAATGTTCACCTAAAAAGAATAATGCGAAAAATGCGCTCTTTATTCCCAAGAAATCGGTGTAGACCAAGAATATAAACATCAAACCTACCCCTAATGGAAAGAGGGAGAAGAATAAGCTAAGGATCTTCGAATTTGCAAAAATTAACTGTAGTACACCAGCTGCGAGAAAGACAATGAAAACTACTACAAGCACATAGAAAATTATTACGTCAATGCTTAGTAATGCTGCATAGGTAGAAGCGTCTGTGAATAAATCTGGGATATTAAGTATAAAACCTATTCCCGATCCTACTGTATGTGGGAATCCCAAATATATTGCAAATACATAAGTGCCTAAAATAGTTAAAATTGCCGCAATAAAAGCTAATAATTTACCTGAAGCCAAATTTTTTCACCAATTAGGTTATGATTTTATTTTAAAAAAAAAAACTATAAGGAAATCTAGCTCTTTGAATATTTAAAATTATCTTAGATCTTTTACTAAAATGAAAAAGAAAAAAAGAAATAAAGGTTAAGGAAAATCTTCTAATGATATTCTATTTCAACATTAGGTAATTTTTTAATGGCTACTTTTTTCTTATGCCATAATTTATCTGCTTTTATAACCCAACTGTTAAAATCGTTCATATTTTCAGGGAATTTTTCATAATGCTTCTTAATTTTACCAGAAAGTCCATTTGCGTTTAAAAATCTTTTAATATTCTTGAAGGATAATTTTCCTTTGATCAATCCTCCAATAAGGCTTCCAAGGAATTTCAATAATTCACCAAGGCTCATGTCTTCTTCATATTCCTTATTAGGTTCTGGAATATCATCATCAGCACCAGTCTTATAAATCAGTCCTTTCTTTAAGAAATAATTCCATCCTTTTTCGTCAAAATTCAATATCCCTGACAATAGAGTAAATAATGCAGCAAATTTTGCTCCTTGATCTCTAAAATATCTCACATTAATTTCCCATAATTTTTCTCTGCTAACATAGCTATCAGTTTTAAGGCTATTATCAATAACTTCAGCAGCAATAAGGCATAACATCCAAGTTGCTGTAACCCCATGGCCGGAAAATGGATATGTTATGACTCCAGCATCGCCGATACATAAAAATCCATCCCCCACGAGAGAATATGGTGGTCTTCGGTAAGGAGTAAAACCTTGCTCTTCTTTATAGATCTCATATGGAGGAATGTCTGCTCTCTTTAATAATGCTTCCCGAGCTAACCTCGCATTTTCATATGAGCCTGGTTGTCCTACACCTAAAATTGCACTATCCTCCGTGTGAGAAGGTCCGAACCATAGTAGATAATATATATATGAAGTATCTGAAATTGGATGTGGTTTTTCAGGTTTTAACCATTTAATATATTGAAGTAGCACATACATTACATCCTGGGGACCTAATTTAAAAGTTTCGACACCATAGCCCGAAGGTAGATTTGTTCTAATTACTCCACTGGTTCCAGAAGCATCGATGACCAATCGCGCTTTAATAGCTCTTTTTTGCCCATTTTCCTCTATTGATACCCCAATAATCCTATCATCTTCAAATATCAGATTAAGATACTTACAAGAGAACTTCAATTTTACTCCATCTGATTCTAATACTTTATACATTCTTTGGAGAAAATAAGACAAACGAACTATTGTTTGAAAAGCTTGAGTAGTAATAGTTTTCTCAAAATCAGGGGTTACAACTCTTGATCTATCTCGTATCTCAATGCAATCTGGGTCCCCTACCTTAAACGGAGGAATTCCTGCTTTTTCGATTCGATCCGTTTCAAAATGGATGATATCCAGACGATTGCCCACTTTATTTCTTTCATCTTTGTCCATTACTAAAACGGAATGTCCCAATTTTCCCAATAACCATCCCATGTATGTTCCAGCTGTTCCAGCACCAACAATAATTACATCATAATTTTCACTCATATCTAAATCATTTTTTATTATTATTTTATGATAATTAGGTTGATTTACTATCAATTAATTATTTATGTAAAATGGTTCTTTTCTAACAAATAAGTAAAATAAGAATTACTTGTGTTTTTTGCCAATTTCTTTAAAATATAATCGTCGATGTTTTGGATTCATCTCATTAAATGCTCGCTCAGCTTCTTCATAAGGTAAAACTATGATTTCCCCATTTTCTTTTTGAAGGACGCATCCCGAGTTCGACAAAATTCGATAATTCTCGGCAGTTTCCTTAGGATCTCCCCAACATATAAGTTGACAATTTCCACATGTAAGTTTAGTCTCTTTAATCATTTTCACAAGTTTCTCTTTGTCATCACCGAGAGCGTTTAAAAATTCTTCATGATGCTTTAATTTATATACATCTATTCCAATTTCATCTTCTCTTTCGGGCCATTTTAAGGCATTATTGATTGAAGTAGCAAGTATTCTCATTACTTCTTTATCAGATTGTGGGAAGGGATATCTTCCAGGACTCCAAGTTGACCACTTTTTAGATTTATCTAATCCAGATAATCCTCCACATACAATTTGGCAACGCGCTAAATTAACACGCTTTGCACAACTAAAAGAATATCCTCCAATTGTAATAGAGTCAAGTTCATCACTTCCAAACATTCTCAATGCGCACACTTTTTGACATAACTTGCATTCGTTACAAAACGATTCCTCTTGAGGTATTGGATTAGTAGGCGTTAAATTCGCTGAGGTCACCACGCATCCAAGTATGATCATGGCACCATAACCTTTCAATCCAACATTCCCTGAAAATCCCAGTGAAACCGCACCACTGCGAATGGCAATTAATCTCAGAGAAAGTTCAGGAATCATGTTTACCTCCCAACCAGGGACATCTTCCCGATATTTAAAGTTTGGAAAAATAGCTACTGCTTTATATCCTAATCCTTTAATATATTTAGCGGTTTCAACGGCAATTTGGTATGCTCTTATGTTTGTAAGAATGTTGTCTTCTTCATGACCTCTACGTCCATCTGGTAAATCTTTCCTGAGAAACGAACGTGCTTTTTTCTTATCTAAAGGAAGCGCAAAACAGATTGCGGATTCTGCATCTGAGAGAGGATATCTAATATCTACTGTAGATGGTCCACCTTCAAGAGTACTTCTAATCGCAAAGCCTATATTTAGTGCTCCCCGTTCCAATAAGAACTGTTCTATTTTTTCGTTTAAAGAAATCATGTGATCATTTCCAATAAATTAAAACATCCCTATATATAAATGTAAAAATAGTTTGGGTTATAAATAAATTTGGCATTAAAATTAACTATTGAAATACCCAGAAAAGATTTTTATTCAAATCTATATGTCAAAATACATCATTAAGTTTTAAGTTGAATAAAGTAAATAGTCCAGAAAGCAATAACTTAGATTAAGAAACTATTAAGGGAATATTATAATAAAGGATTAGAAGATTCTGATAAAGAATTATTAAATATCGTCCCAAACCTTTCAGAAACTGAGGATTTTAAAATTGGGATTAAATCTTTTAAGAAGAAAGGACTTGGAAAAGCTATTTTCAGAGGTAAATAACTTTATGTGAATTCATATGGGTGTTTTTACCTTTTACTTGAAGATTGAAAAATTCTGCAGGTCAAATGAATCATTTGATTAGTTCAACATCTTTAATTTATTTTTATACATTACATTAAATATGAATAAAAATTCAGATAATATTAAACTGGATAGGGATGATATAATCAGTCCTATGTGTTTTAAATGCGATAGTGTTAATCATTGCACGAAAGGTAAGCCAAATAAATCGATAGGAAACTGTCCCATGATTGTGAGCCCTGAGATCGCAAGAGAAGTAAAGGAGATATATGAATCAGATGAATTTATAAAAAAATCTACAAAAGTAGCATCTATAGTAGAAGCTAAAGGCTATATTCACTGGCCTCGTCTCAAAGATACAATTGAATATGCAAAAGGTATGAAATATATAAAATTAGGAATCGCTTCATGCGTGGGACTACAAAAAGAAGCAGAAATGACCGCAGAAATTTTAGAAAAATATGGATTTAAGGTATTTTCTGTTTGTTGTAAAACAGGAGCTGTTCCAAAGACTAGTGTTGGAGTTCCAAAAGAATTTACTATGATGTCTAAAACAGGATATCCAATTGGATTTGTAACGTGTAATCCTGTAGCCCAAGCACTATTATTAAATAAAGCTAAAACTGATATGAACATTATTATAGGATTATGTGTGGGACATGACATTACTTTTACTCACTTGTCAGAAGCACCAGTAACTACTTTCATTGCAAAAGATAGGTCAAATCCTCACAATCCGGCAGCTATATTATATACACATTATGGAAAATCTTTTTTTGAAGAAGATTTAAGAAATCAGGCTAAGAATGGTTAAATTCATCTATATCAAAAAAATTAGAGGAAATTAATATAATATGCCCTTCTTAAAACTTAATTTAAGAAAGAAATAGACTTCAATGAATATATTGCGCCCAAAAATTAATTATTTCTTTTTTATATTATATAGAAAAAAAAGTCAATATAAATTGAAAAAAAATCGAATCTGGAACTTTAATTAAAGAAATTTTTCAGAACGGAAACATATTTCTCAACTTTTGCATTAGCACCGTCAAAAGCAGGTCCTTCCGCTTTTTCCATTTTGACCTCTAGATATTCAGGACAGATTTCCTTGACACACCCAATTTTTTCAAGAGTCTTCTTCATTCCTTTTATGAAAAGTTTTTTCCATCCCAAAGCATGGGTAGCAAAATATGCAACTTTCGAAATAGGTTTAGTTATGACAAGATCTAAATCGCTGAGAAACTTGCGAATTTCAGGATCCGACCTAAAAGCTAGAATTCGAACAGCAACAATCAATCCATATGGTTCATCTTTAGCAATATCTTCAGGATTAACTTCTTTAATGCTTTTTACGCTAACTTCATGAAACTCTTTCAAACCATCAGCAATTTGATTCGCGATTTGTTTTGAATTTCCATGGAGGGAGTTGTGAATTATCCAAATTTTCGTCATTATTTTAATCTCATTTGTATTATAATTAAGATATAATTTGAAATCTATATGAAACTTGAATAGTCCAAATTTTGTGATTCTTACAAATAAAAAATTAAAATTGAGTTCAAGAATGCCTAATAAGTTTCTTAAAAATTATTAATATTGAATTAGTTTAAATTTTAAAAGAAATCATCATCAGTATAAAGAGTGAAAACATCGTTTAAAATGATGTATTTAATCTCACTACTTTTTCTATATTAGATAAAGTTTTAAAAACTTCTATTCCCTCTCAATATACAAATTAAAATGAATCACAATTTTTAATAAAGCTACGTGATTCTAACACCTAATAGAAAAACTTCAAAATATATAAAATTTAATTCTAATCTAATTATAATTATTAATAGGAATATATCATGAGCGATCTAATTATCAAAAATGGTCTAGTGTATGACCCATTGAACGATATTGACGGTGAAAAGAAAGACATCTATATTAAAGATGGAATCGTCGTCGAAAAAGCAAATGGGGAAGCAAAAGTTATTGATGCATCTGGTTTGATCGTATTTCCCGGCGGTGTGGATATTCATAGTCATATAGCGGGAGCAAAAGTCAATGCTGGGAGAGTTTTTCGACCAGAAGATAAAGTACCGGAAAGCAACGAAAAATCCACGAAATTGACTCGCGCTGGTACTGGATTCAGTGTTCCGAGCACATGGAAGACAGGATATCTTTATGCGAAAATGGGTTATACTACTGTTGCCGAACCCGCTATGCCATTACTTGAAGCACGTCATACTCACGAAGAATTCAACAATATCCCCATTATTGACAAGTTAGCAATGCCAATTATGGGAAATAATTGGTTTGTCCTGCAATACGTCCGAGATAATGATATTGAGAAACTTGCAGCTTATGTTAACTGGGTAATGGAGGTAACTAAAGGATATGCCATCAAAATTGTGAACCCCGGAGGTGTGGAAAATTGGGCCTGGGGTCGTAATTGCGAAAATGTAGACACTCCGGTATTATATTGGGATGTAACACCCAGACAAATCGTTGAGAGTCTATCAAAAGCTAATGAAATTCTTGAATTACCTCATTCCATTCACATTCATTGCAATAATTTGGGACATCCAGGAAATTTTACCCATTCAATGGAGACGTGGGATATTACAGAAAATATCGAACCAAAAGGAAGGAAAGATCGAAACACCCACTGCACTCATGTCCAGTTTAATGCGTATGCTGGTGAAAATTGGGGAAATTTCGAATCAGGAGCCCCCCAAGTTGCTGATTATATCAACTCACACAAACATATGACGATAGATTGCGGTCAAGTCGTATTTACTAAATATGCAACCACTACCATGACAGGAGACGGACCTTGGGAGTTTGCATTACATCATTTAGGCGGAATGAGTGCATGGGGGGCAAAACCGGGAGTTAAATGGATCAATGGGGGGATAGAAGCAGAATCAGGTTCTGGAATTGTTCCATATTTCTTTGATGCAAAAAACGGGGTCAATGCAGTACAATGGGCAATTGGTCTTGAATTGATGCTCTTGGTAAAGGACCCTTGGCAGATAGCATTCACTACAGACCATCCTAACGGAGCTCCATTCACAACTTACCCCATTGCGTTTAAATGGTTGATGGATAATAAGTCAAGGAAGGAAATGCTTGAAAAAGTTGTTTCAAAGAAAGCGAGTAGCGCATCTACATTAGCAAATCTGGATCGTGAATATACTCTCAATGAATTATGCATAGTCACTCGAGCAGGAAACGCAAAGAATTTAGGATTAAAAGATCGGGGCCATCTTGGCATCGGAGCAATAGGAGATGTCTCTATCTATAAATTAAATCCCGAGAACTTTACCGGTCATGACATTGAAAAGGCATTCTCAAGTGCTGCTTATACGATAAAAGAAGGACAAATTGTGGTTAAAGATGGCGAAATTCTTGCAGCACCGATGGGCACGCTCATCCAAGCTAAAGGGAAGATTAAAGAAAGTATCTATGAAGCAATGCTTGAAGATATTCAATTACACTGGCGAGATCATTACAGTATCAATTTTAACAACTATGCTGTTCAAGATGTATATGCTCCAAAAGTTAAAATGGTAGATGGAGCATAAGTTATTCATTTTAATTCATTTCAAATTTTATTTTTTAAAATTTATGACTAAGATATCATTTTCGGTTAAAAATTAGTAATTATAAAAAACGAGAATTTATTAAAACTCATAAAATGCATTAAGTAAATCAAATAACTTAATACACAAAATTTTCTAATATTATTTCTTTGTTCATTTTTCGTATTTGTGAGATTTTATTCAGAATTTTTTTATCTCTGCAATCCGCACAAATATTTTCAACTTTTAACCATCTTAACTGTCCACATTCGGGACACACAAATTCTTTGACTATTATTTTTTTCATTTTTTTCAACACGTTTTTTTCTCATTATTAATATAATTGTGCCTTCGTTCACCTTTAAAGTATTTCTCTATAAACTATAGGATATATATAGATATTTAATATGTTTTTTAAGGAAGAAAATGATGCATAATCAAATTTATTCTTCAATCTATATAGAGAAATTATTTAAACTATAAAAATTCCTGATTTTTTAATAATTACTGTAATTAGGATTAAGTATTTTTCATATCTAAGAGAATCTTCCCAGAGTAATGAGAATTAATAAATTAGATTATCTGATTTCATCCAAAAAAAAAAGTTAATTTAAGGTTTATTCCTATTTACGTTATTTATATGTAATAATTAATGATCTAAAAGTGAATAAGTGAATAAAAATGGTTAGTAAAGGAATGGAAAGCGTGATCAAAATCTTAAGAAATAATGCCAACACGGCAATGAAAAAAAAAGTGGAAGAATCGCGTAAAGCTTTAGAAGTGTTAGCTTCACTGGTGAAGCCTTCAAAAGACGTGAAAATCGAGCCTATAAACATTAATGGAATGAAGGGATTGTGGATATCTGCTCCAGAATCATTAGCTGATTCTGAACGGGTTGTTTTATACCTCCATGGAGGTGGTTATATATCGGGTTCTTTCATTTCCCATCAAGATCTTGCAATGAGGATTGGCCGAGCTGCTAAAGTAAGAGTATTATTAATCGAATATCGAAGAGCTCCAGAAGATCCTTTCCCAGCAGCAGTGGAAGATGCGATAAAATCGTATAAATGGTTGATTGAAGATCAAAAAATTTCTCCGGGTAAAATAGTGATTGCTGGAGAATCTGCGGGAGGAGGATTAACCTTGGTTACATTGATAAAACTTAGGGATGACAATATTCTCTTACCTGCCGCTGGTGTGTGTCTTTCTCCTTGGACAGATTTAGCTTTAACCGGTGAATCTTTATATCGCAACGCAAAAGTCGACCCTTTCCTGAAATATTATGACTTGGTATTTATGGCTGAATTGTATGTTGGAGATAATGATCCAAAAAACCCCTACATATCACCTTTATACGCAGATTTGCATAATTTACCGCCAATACTCATACATGTTGGAACTGCTGAAATAATTGAAGACGATTCTGTCAGGTTTGCAGAAAAGGCTAAGAAGATGGGAGTCGATGTTCAATTAGAGGTTTTCAAGGATATGATTCATACTTTCCAAGCTTTTAGTGCTTGGGCTCCGGAAGGTCAAGAGGGAATAGATAAAATCGGAGCATTCATTCAAGAAAAATTGAAATAATTCTTAAATTCTTTTTTAATTTGTAATTTTTGAGACTATAATTAGATTTCTTTGGGGTTTAGAATGAATCTCATTCTATCTTCTTCTAAATCTCCTATATGATCCGAATGAAAGTGTGTTAAGAATATCTCGTTTAAATGTGTTACGGGGAGTCTTAGTATATCAATATTACGATAACTACCAGGACCAATATCAATGAGCATAAATTCTCCACCAGCAATTACAGCGATACTTGAAGCAACTCGCTTTTCATTATTCATTGGTCCCCCTGATCCTATTAAAAAAACATGAAGCTTTTCGTTCCATAAGATTTTTTTCAGACTCATCACGAGATTTTACCTAAATTTTCTTATCTTCAATATCAATTCCTAGCTCACGTAATCTGTCTCTAATTTGATCGCTCATTTCGTATAATTTCTTTTCTCTCAATTGATCCCTTATTGTGGTGATCAATTCAATTAGGTCTTTAATCATTGTTTCTTGTTCGTCTGAGCCTTTATTATAACCTAAGATTTTACTTTCTATATCTGGAAAAACACCTAAAATAGTTTCCATGTTATCGATAAAGTTTATAAAAGATTTTTTAAATGACTCAGTTATCTCTTTTCCGTCTTGAAGGATGACTTTATTTATTTCTCGAAATAAGGTTAATATTTCAGCTATTGCAACTGGTGTATCAAAATCATCATCCATTGCTTTAATTATGTTTTTATATGCAAGCTCTATTCTGTGAATTAGATCATTCATTTCTTTAGTATTTGTCTTGATTTGAACGCTCTCATGGACCTTCTTAATAGTATTTAATAATTTATTGTATTCCTTTTTTGACTGTAGTAGGCTATCAGGAGAATAATTAATTGAACTTCGATAATGACTAGAAACTAAATACCACCGCACAACCATTGGATCATATTCTTTTAATATATCAGTTACCAAGAAGTAATTTTTTTGACTTTTTGACATTTTTTCATCATCAACATTTATAAATCCATTATGAATGAAATAATTTGAAAATGGCTTACCTGTATATGATTCTGATTGAGCTATCTCATTTGGGTGGTGTGGAAATTTGAGATCTTGACCGCCGCCATGAATGTCTATAGTCTCCCCCAAGAGATTTAATACCATTGCAGAACATTCAATATGCCATCCCGGTCTTCCTTTTCCCCAAGGGCTTTCCCAATATGGTTCTCCTTCTTTCATTTTTTTCCATAATGCAAAATCCTTAGGATTTCTTTTATCGTCTCCAAATTGAGTATCTTGATCAATTAATTTTGTCTCATTATCCATAGATTCAGTATCTTTAGCACGCTTGAAAAATGTATTATACTTTTCAAAAGTGTTAACTGAGAAATAAACGGATTCATTATTTTCATAAGCATTACCTTTTGAGATAAGTCCTTGTATGAAATCAATAATTTTTGGGATAAATTCAGTGGCTCTTGGATTCACCGTATCAGCTTCTATATTTAACGCTTTCATTATATGTTCATATTCCTCAATATAAAGCTCACTTATATCCTTAAAATTGACGTTCTTTTCATTCGCTCTGTCTATAATCTTATCATCTATATCTGTATAATTCTTAACCACGATTACATTATATCCCTTAAATTTGAGATATCGATGAATTAAATCAAATGTAACAGCTGATTTTGCATGACCGATATGTGCGGAATCATATACTGTGGGGCCACACACGTACATTTTAACTTCATTAGGAATGATCGATTTAAACTCTTCCTTTTTAAATGTTAAGCTATTATAAACCTTCATAATAATTTATCCACCTTATAAAAAACAGATGATGATCAATAAAATTTTTCATAAAATTAATCTTTAACCTTAAATATAATAATATAATATATAACACAATATTCATAATAAGAGAATAGAATTTAAAACACTTTACAATGTGAGTAGAGAGCCAGAAGGGCTATTCTAAAAAAACAACACCGCCAGTGTATCCGAGGGAACCAAGACTTATCTTGGTTGCGGGAATAGTAAGGAGGCGGCCTGCAGAGCCGTTGCTTTTAGCATCATGGGTGCAAATCCCATCGCTGGCTTTTTTTTCCTTTACAAATTTTGCCATGCTTCATCTTCCTCTGGACGAGACCAATCTTTTTTTAAGACTTGATTCACTTACAATCGCAATTTCCATGTTATCCTTAATTAATTTAGCTTTTAGATATCAAACATAATCAAATATTTCATCCAAGAGTTATTCAGGGAATTGATTTAATTCTTCAATAATTTCATCAATTTTCGAAATATTCATCACCTAATAAAAATAAAATCAACTAAATTATTATATTAAACGGTAAATACCTTGAGGAAATGCTTCATTGCAAAATTACTACTTTTATCACTCCAGTTCACCCTTATAATCATTAACAGAGAGAGTTTGCCTGTGTTCCATCGAATTTGAGTTGATCCTAAAAGAGACTCCAAAATTCTTCTCTATCCAAAAAATCCAAATATCCTTATTCAATTAAAAAGTCTTTTACTGTTTGATTTCCAGAGAGAAATCATTTGACTATTTTTTCCTCGAGGGAATAGCACGCTTAGCCTAAGATCTCCGATGTCTGACAATTTTTTAAGCAACGGGAATACTAGATCTCTCATTGTGATCGTTAAAAAAAATTTACTTCTTTTTAAAAAAAGTATTTAATGGTCTGTATTTGATGCTAAAATCGTTGACTGATTTCTCTTCATAATGTTCATTATATTACTTAGGTCATTTTTGCTTCATATATTTAATCACTTTTGCAAGTTCTTCCTCATCCCAATCGGAGTATTCATCTTAACTTATATCAAAAAAAAAATAAGTTTCATCATTTATTGATTAGTTTGCTTTTTGAAATAAATAGGATTTAATCTGCTCAAAAGTAATTGACTCCTTAGGTTTGTTCTAAGGCTTTAATTGTTTTTATCAAAACTCAAAATGAGAAAAATAAAATCAAAGTGGTAATTTATAGCATTTTTTACAGCATATATCACTTAAACTATGACTTAAACCACAACTGTAACCACAACTTTCGAAATCAAATGGTAATACAAAATCATTTGTAACATCAGTAATTATATCCATATAAACTGAAGTGATGTTAGGGTTCTTTCTAAAATGATTATTAACCATCTCATCAATATCTGCTATATTGGTACCTATTACAAAAATACTGAGATTAAAATTGCCGCTCAAGCGAAAAGCGTTTAGCATGTAGGGACATTTTTTGACTAATTCTATGGTTTCGTTTGGTTCTAAAGTTTGAATTTCAACTCGTGCTAGGATTAAGTCCATGGTCTTAATATTTATACCAGCTTGAAATTTTAGAACCCCTGTTTTTTCAAGTTTTCGAATCCTCATACCTATTGTGGGTTGACTCCGATCAACTCGTTTTGCGATTTCAGTATGAGTAAGTGTAGGTTCTTTTTGAATTAATTCAATTATGCTCTTATCAATCTCATCAATATTAAAAACTTGGCTTTCTAATTTTTCCATAATCAAACATTATTTTTTGTTATGTTATTATCGTATAATAACGATATGTCGATATATAAATGTTACGGTGATTTATAAATAAGTTATTAGTTAATACTAATAGATCATTAGAAATATCTTTAAAAGCAATTAAAACCATACTTCCAAAATACAATACGATTTTTTATTAAATGAGTGAAAATAGAACAGAGTTTATTGAGTTTCTAAAAGTTTTAGCAGATCAAACTCGATTGGATATGTTAGAATTATTAAAAGATGAGAAAAAAACATCTTCTGAGATTCAAAAAGCCCTAGATAAGTCTCAATCTACAATCTCTCAGCATTTAAAAGCTCTAAGCAACAAAAACCTCATTATTTTTGATAAAATAAATGGTGCTAAATCCTATTATATTAAGAATTCAAATATCTTTAAACTCTTATTGGAGATAAAATCTTTTGTGGTACAGATAAATCAAGAGAAACTTAAAAACTTAAGAGACTTAGACGTGATCGATACTTTACCATAGAATTATCTATTTTAATTACCAATTTATATGAAAATAGCAATGAAAGAAGATATACTAATTAATACAAAAAAAGTATTAATCATGGGATTAGATAATTCTGGTAAATCATCTATTGTTTTATGTTTGATGGGTGTGAAGAATCTTTCGAGGTTTTCCTTAATAAAACCTACGAGGGGAATTAAAACCAGTAATTTTCAAGCGTATGGGTCAGAATATAACATCTGGGATTTCGGCGGTCAAGAACAATTTCGAGAAAGTTATTTAAACAACTTTGAAAACCACATAAAAGAAATTAAGAAATTTATTTATGTCTTAGACTTCCAAGATCGGGACCGGTACGACATTTCATTAGAATACTTGGGTAAAATTATAGCTCTACTAAGGAAACATAAGTTGAATGTTAATTTTTCCATATTTTTACATAAATATGATCCTGATTTGGAATTCAATAATTCCAAATTTAATGCAAGCGTGGTTTCTGATTTGATCAGAAGCATAAAGAGATTAATTCCGAGCGATTTCACTTACCAGATTTACAAAACATCGATTTACACTGTTTTTCAAAAATTGGCAATATAAAAAATGGAAAAAAGATATTATATATATAATGCTTAATAATGGAGACATTCTTAATATAAAAGATGATTTAAAAGAATCGAAATTTCTTCGAGATTTAATTGAATATGGAATATTAATAATAAGTTTGTTTCTTACTTATTTAATAAGTTTTTACAATTACCTCCTTTTTCATTCTATTGCAGAAGTAATCAGTATTGTTATTTCAGGAGGAATTTTTCTTGTTGGTTGGCACTCAAGAAAATACATGAAAAGCTCCTTCTTTTTAACATTAGGGATCTCTTTTCTCTTCATAAGTGCAATCGATTTACTTCACACCTTAGCTTACTCTGGAATGGGTGTATTTAATGTAATTGGTTCGAACCTAGCGACTCAATTATGGATCGTAGCTCGATATTGGCAAGCGCTCTCATATTTATTTGCTTCCCTAATCATTAAAAAAAAGATAAACGTGAATTATTTATTTGTTAGTTATATCATCATCTTTTTTATTTTAATAACCATGATATTCCAAGGCTTCTTCCCTACATGCTATATCGAAGGTGTGGGGTTAACTTCGTTTAAAATAATTAGTGAGTACGTTATAATCATAATTTTTTTCTTTAGCCTATTAGTTTTATTTAAACAAAAAGGGGAATTTGATCAGAAAATATTTCTTTTAATTGTAGTATCTATTATCGTTACGATGATTTCAGAATTGACATTTACGTTTTATATTAGTGTAATTGGCTTCTCTAATTATATTGGTCATATTTTTAAGATAATTGCCTTTTTCCTTGTCTATAAAGCAATAATCGAATTGGGCATAGAAACTCCTTTTGATCTATTATTTCGAAAGTTGAAGATGAGTGAGGAATCATCGATTGAAAAAGCAACCCAATTAGAATATGCATATTCCGAATTTAACCAAATGTTTAATGCATCTCTACCAATAAGAGTAATCAGTAGAGAATGCGAAATTATGAGAGTCAATGAAACCTACGCTTCTCTTTTCCGTGTCGCCAAGGAAGATGTTATAGGTAAAAAATGTTACGACCTTCATTTAGGGTACGAAAATACTTGTAATACCGAATTATGCTCAATGAATCAAATTCAAGGAGGAAAAGACTACTATGAACACGAATTAGTCACGAATTTCGATGATGATTCGAAGATGGTGACTCTAGCAAGATCAGTTCCTTATAAAAATGCGAAAGGTGAATTCATTGGAATTATACAAAATTATACTAATATAACTGAGCGTAAGATTGCTCAAGAAAAATCAGAGGATATGGCAAGGTTTCCATTAGAAAACCCGAACCCCGTATTAAGGGTGAATGATGAACGCGTACTTTTGGCGAATAAAGGGAGCCAGGAGTTATTTTTAATTAGAGAAGGGAGTGAAATTCCTAAAGCTTTACAAGAATACATAATTAAATCTTTTTCTGAAAACCAATATTTAGAATTCGATTTGAAAATAAAAGATCAAATTTATAATTTTTTCATTTTTCCAGTAAAAGATAGAGGATATGCAAATATTTATGGTTTGAATATAACAGCTCGGAAAGAAGCTGAACAAACTTTGGAGCGGTTTGCTTCTACTGTATCTCATGAGTTGAGGACACCAATTTCCGTTTTAATCATGTCTCTTGATTTTTTAGAGAATCATGCTGAAAAAGTTACTTTAAATGTACGGAAAAAATTGCAGGAAGGAATCAAGAGAAACATTTATCTTCTTAAAGAATTAGTAGATGATATTTTAACCATATCGAAAATAGATGAGCGTAAAATAAAATTAAATTGGGAAGAATATAATCCACTTTCGATTATTAACAACATATTAACTTTAATGGAACCTATCGGAAATGCGAAAAATGTTAAATTTAACGTAGAAATAGATGAAGATATTGAATTATATGGGGATCCGATAAAAATTGACCAAATATTACGCATTTTTATTGATAACGCCATAAAATATTCAAAAGAAAATAAAAATATTGAGATTAAAGCTAAAAATCATTACAAAAAGATGTACAACCACGATGAAAAAGATGGCGTGTTATTTCAGATTAAAGATCATGGAATTGGTATATCGGAAGAAGATTTATCCTCTATTTTTCAAAGATTTTTTAGATCTGAACAAGTTAGCGATATTCCAGGTACGGGATTAGGATTATCTATAGCGAAAGAGCTAATAAAACTTCATGATGGCGAAGTTTGGATTCAAAGTGTTTATGGTGAAGGATCAACGTTTTTCATTTTTCTACCGATAATTAAAAAAGAGAATATGTATTAATTTCTCTAATTGATCATTAAAAAAACTCCAATATACTAAATATAGATTTGAAGCCTCTAATTCTTATTGTTGAAGATAATGCTGATTTGTTATACAGTTTGAATTTAGTATTAGAATCGAACAATTATAAAGTAGTTACGGCTAAAAACGGAAAAACAGCCCTAAATATTCTTTCAGAACTTGAACAAGTTCCCGATGTTATCATTAGTGACATAATGATGCCAGAAATGGATGGATATGAATTCTTTAGAGCAATATCCAACGAACCGCGATGGAATCGAATTCCTTTCATTATTTTATCCGCTCGCACTGCCCCTAAAGATATAAGGTTTGGAAAGTCGTTAGGAGTAGACGATTATTTAACAAAACCTTTCGACGAGAAGGACTTGTTAGCTATAATATCGGGTAAAATTGCCCGTATTAAAAAAGTAAATGAATTAGACAACAAAATCGATGAAGTTTTTTCGACCATGAATATTGAATTGAAGATACTATCTACTTTTGTCCAAGGAGGATTTACACGCTTAATAGTAACCTTTTGGGATGACAAGATTGGTCCAAAATTAAATAATTATTACCCTGAAGAAAATAGTTATCCCATATCTCTAGAGGAAATTGCGAATCAATTGTTTATGGTAGCAACATCTATTTATGGTCATGATAAAATCACTAAAGCTGAAGGTGTTTTATTAAATATTGAAAATTTAAAAAATCGTGGATATCTTCTCTTTGATTCGTATGCAGATGATGATGAGAGGTTTGGAGAAAAGCAATACATGATTGCAGTTATCGCTCCATTAATTAATTATTTTCATACCTTAAGGATTAAAGAAGTTTTAGCAGATATATCTGATAAGATAAAAAACAAATTAAAGTGGGACATCGAGGAATACTGGCAAAAAATTAATGATATTTTGATGACAGAAACACCACAAATTTACTAAAATCAAAAAAAATTAATAATGTCTAATTATTCCTTTAGATTAATTACTTAGAATCGAAATAGATCAGTAGATAAATATTTCTCTCCTCCATCGGGTAAGAGAACGACAATATTTTCACTTTCATTAAATTCTTTTGAAACTTCATAAATGGCAGCCCATGCGCTTGCACCAGCTGAAATCCCTACAAATATACCTTCCAATCTTGCTAATTTTCTTGCAGTTGCTACAGCATCTTCATATTCGACTGCTATCACTCTTTCATAAATTTTAGTATTCAATACTTCTGGAATAAAGCCCGCTCCAATCCCTTGAATTTTATGAGGTCCCGGAGATCCACCCGATAATACTGGTGAATCTTTAGGTTCAACCGCATAAATCTTCACTCGTTCTCCAACTTTTTTTTTTAGAATTTCTCCTACACCCGTTATCGTACCACCAGTCCCGACACCAGCTACGAACGCATCAACGTGACCTGCTAAATCATTGAAAATTTCTTTTGCCGTAGTTCTTCTATGGATATCGGGATTAGCTTGATTTTTGAATTGTTGAGGGATATAGACGTTTCCTTTCTCTTTTGCTAATTCTTCAGCTTTAGCAATAGATCCCTTCATTCCTTTCTCTTTAGGTGTTAAAATCACTTCTGCCCCATAAGCTTTAAGGATCTGAACTCTTTCAATAGATACGCTTTCGGGCATTACCAAGATTATTTTATATCCTTTAGCAGCACTTACTAATGCTAATCCAATCCCAGTATTCCCTGAAGTAGGTTCCACAATAGTTGTTTCTTTAGAAATTAACCCTTCTTCTTCAGCCTTGAGCAACATGCTCATACCAATTCTATCCTTCACACTTCCTCCGGGGTTAAAATATTCTAATTTAGCATAAATCGTCGGTTTAGCACTTTCAGCAATTTTATTTAATCTAACCAATGGAGTATTTCCAATGGCTTCAATAATATTATTAAATGCACCCATTATTATCACATACTATTTTTACGTGTTATAATTTTCATTATTTTATATACCTCCTCCTTGTTCTCCATAGAAAATTTCAATATAATCATCACCCTTTTTAGGATTAATATCTAACTTGCTTTCCATCTCTCTTATCCGCTCTTCTAAATTTGAAATTGTTATAGACAAGGGATCAGGAAGATCTCCGTGTCTTAAATCTATTTTTTTAATTTTTTCTCCTTCACGAGAGACAATTCTCCCTGGAACTCCAACTACAACTGAACCCTCGGGAACATTATGGATTACTACAGAATTTGCCCCAATTCTTACGTTATCGCCTACAGTTATAGGACCAAGAACTTTCGCTCCTGTTCCAATCACCACGTTATTGCCAATAGTTGGATGTCTCTTCCCTTGCTTTAAATTTGTACCCCCTAATACAACTCCTGCATACATTGTTACATTATTGCCAATAATGGCTGTTTCTCCAATAACAACCCCCGCGCCATGATCAATAAAAAATTCACTTCCAATTTCTGCACCGGGATGAATTTCAATAGCAGTTAACTCCCTTGCAATATCTGATATATATCTAGGAACAAAAGGCATTCCTAACTTATGAAAGAAATGTGAAATTCTGTGTAATAGTATAGCTTTAATCCCGGGATAACTTGTTAGCACTTCAATGAGCGTATGAGCCGCAGGATCTTTATGAAACACGCAACTTACATCTGATATGAAAAAATTGAGTATACGTTGGAGATTTATATCTACTTTATCTTGATTAATTTCTTCGGTTTTAAAATCAAGTTTCATTAAGCATTCAGCACAAAAATTATTGTTATTCAATCCTCGAGCCTTGGTTCCTAGTTTTTTTCCGCAACTAAGGCAATTTAAAAAATCGTTCATTTCCATAGAAATTTACCTGTATTATTTGGAAATATCATTAATAATTTACATGAGAGAATAATTATAATCTCATAAAATTTTTGATTATAACTCATAAAATTTTACTAAATTTTCATTAAACTCAGATCCTTAAAATAATTTAATATTCGTAATTTATTTGTTAAATCAATAATTTGAATGAATTTGAAAAAAGAACGGTGAAAAACAAAAATTATACTCCTTTTACTATGAATTAATCTATAGAGTAATAGAAGCAAGATTTTATAAAAAAAAGAGAAATTAATTTATAGTTACATTATTCTGGGGCTTCCAATCCTATTATCGGCATGCCTTCCACGAGATCATTAGCAATATGAATCTCATATTTAAATCCCTCAAGGGATTCTGATATCATTAATAATCGTTTCATTGCCATATCTATTGCTTCTTTAGTTTTTCCCGGCTGAATAGCGCTAATAGTAGTACTAAACATGCCCTCTTTAGTTGCCCATATTGCAGATCGTAGGATGGGTTTTGTAATTGATTTATCATCCGGAAATTTTTTCATCACTTCAAGATATAATTTTCCAACTTTTTCTGATTTCCCATGTGGCCACCAATGTTGAGTCACAATTAATACCAAATAAATCACCTATTTTTAATTAGTTAATTTTATTGGATTTCGAAGGTGATATAAAGGATTATAATTTGATATTTATATTTTACATTTTTATCCAAAAATCATAATAATAATTCTAAATTTTCAATTAGTTCTTAACTATTCTATTCTAAGCAGTATACGAATACGTATAAAATATACCAATATATAAATACCAAAATCTTCACTTGACTTATAGGAAGAACAT
>CAZBPC010000012.1:0-2889 GCA_964493715.1 uncultured archaeon | reverse complement strand
TCAAAACGATATTTTGCTAAATACTATTACTGACTTAATCATAGTTGTAAAAAGCGAGCCAAACTATTTAATTGAATTTGTTAATCAATGTGAATTTCTTAATTATTTGGGATATTCCCAAAACAAGTTGATAGAAAAATCTTTCCTGAAATTACTCCATTCCGATTATTCAAAAGAAATCAATAAGCTTTTTAAAAGAGAAAACTGGTTAGAAAACGGTGTTCATGAAGTTCAGCTTAAGGATGTTAAAAAAGAATATATATGGGCAGAATTAAGAGCAAGAAGATTTAAGAACGATCTAAATGAGTTGCGGATACTAATATACTTAAAGGACTTATCGAAAGTAAAAAAATTGGAAGATAAAATTAGGTTTGATGAGGAAAGATTTAAAAGGATTACAAATACAATTCCAGAAATCCGCTTTTGGAAGTTATTTAATCCTAAAAAGTTTGAAGAGGCTCTAAAGAGCTCTTATGAAATGTTGGAAACAGTTACAGAAAATATCCCACAATATGTATTCTGGAAGGATAACAATCTTAATTATCTCGGTTGTAATGATAATTATGCTAAACTCGTAGACATAGAACACTCTGAAAATATCATCAATAAAACAGACGAGGAAATTCTGTGGAACTCGGTTCAAATTGAATATAACCAAGAACAAGAAAAAAGAATAATCGAAAGCAAAAGTACTAAATTTCACATTATTGAATCTTGGATCTTGAAGGATGGAAGTATAATGTGGGTTGATACTAATCGTCTTGCTCTCTACGATTCAGATAATAATATTGTAGGGATATTAGTAACTTTCGAAGATATCACTGAAAGTAAAAAATCCAACGAGAAATTGCAAAGAGAACATCAAAAGCTAGAACGGATAATGGAAACAAATCCAGTGGGAATTATTTCTGTTGATAAAACGGGAACGGTCATTTATATGAATTCTCAAGCCGAGAATGTTTTCAAAGTCCCTAAATCTGAAATAGTTGGTACTTTACTTAAAAATAGCAGCTTTCACTTATTAGATGATAAAGGTAATATAATACCCGATAAAGATCGTCCATATCAACGTATATTGAGGGATAGGAAGCCTATAAAAGATTTGATCTTGGATTGCAAATTATCTAATAACGAAATTATACTATTATCATTAAATGCAACTCCATTAACCTCTCAAGATGGAGAAATTGAAAATATCATTTTTACAGTTGCCGATATGACAGAAAAAGTTCAAGCTGAAGAAAAAATAAAAGAATCTGAAAGAAAATATCGTGCCTTACTCGAAACATCTTCTGTAGGGATCTTAGAGGTGGATGTTCAAAACCAAAAAATATCATACGTTAATCCAAAATTAATTGAAATCATGGGGTATCAAGAAACTGAATTTATTTATGATAACTTAGCCAATAAAATTATTCATCCTGATGATTTCTTGAAAATATTAAAATCCTCTGAAGGAATGGATTTAGAAATCCGGATAATAACTAAAAAAGGTAAACTTAAGTGGCTTCATGGAAAGCGTTCAGATCAGTATGATGATGAGGGAAATTTAATTCTTTTCAGATTATGGGTCGAAGATATCACGGAGAAGAAAATGTATGAAGAATTAATATACGAACTAAACATAAACTTCTTGAATTTTACGACAAATACTTATAAAAATATCCAACTCCTCTTGAATACTTGTTTAAAACTTTTAGATGGAAATTTAGTAATGTATATAAATAGGATTACAGAGGATAACAAAGAGGTATACAGGATTACCACAAATAAAGGAGATATTACTATATATGATGCTTCAGAATTTAATACCAATCTGTTTTGTTCCGAAATTTTTAAGCAAAACCATGACTTCCCTCAAGAATATTTTGATGTTGATAAAATGGAATTTGCGCAAACTGATGTTTATATCAAGGAAAACGACATTAAAACATGCTATGGTAAATTAATCATAACTGGAAATGAACTAAATAATGCAATTTGTGTCTTATATAAAAGTACACCCATTATCAATAATCAAAATAAATTGGTCTTATTTTTAATTTGTGATGCCTTAGAAATTGAACAAAAACGCTGGCAGGCACAGGAACATCTAGAAGAGCAAAATTTAATGCTCAGTGAAATAAATAAGTTAAAATCAGAACTTTTCTCAAGAACTTCACATGAATTAAAAACCCCATTAATTTCTATTAAAGGATTTACAGAACTCCTATTAAAATTCCATACGCATAAACTAGACGATGAAGTTATTTCAATACTAGAGGAAATTAAGAGAGGAAGTAAAAGACTTGAAGATTATATTAATACAATTGTTGAAAGTTCTCGATTAGAACAGGGAATGGTTAAATTAAATAAAACCGAAGAAAATTTATCATTTCTTATTAAATTTTGCGTTCGTCAACTTGAAGGAATGGCGGAATTACGTAGTCAAAAAATTGAATTCCAAATTGATGATAATATTATAATGTTCTTTGATAAGGAAAGGATTTATGAAGTAGTTTCAAACCTCATTCTAAATGCTGTTAAATACACGCCTGAGGGAGGCACGATAGTGATACATTCCAGAAAAGAAGGCGAATTTTACATTATTTCCGTGGATGATACTGGGATTGGAATAACTGAAGAAGAAAAAAAACTGTTATTCACCCAATTTGGGAAAATTGAAAGATATGGTCAAGGATTTGATGTAGGAATTGAAGGAACTGGTCTTGGGCTCTATATATCCAAAGAAATTGTAGAATTACACGGTGGAAAGATTTGGGCCGAATCGAAAGGTAGAAATAAAGGAAGTACCTTTTCATTTTCACTCCCAATTAACAACCATCCAGTTAAGGAAATTTAGAGATTTTGTCCTATTCCATTATATATTAACAATCCAGCAGGAATTAC
>CAZBPC010000011.1:0-68710 GCA_964493715.1 uncultured archaeon | reverse complement strand
ATGGCTTATCCTCACCCAAATAGCAGTCGGGTCCGGCAGGATCAACCGGAATTAAAATTGGAATCTGTCACAAACGGCTTTAAAACTTTTAAAAATTATTACATTATTTTTTTTGGGAGTTATTAATTATTCTTTCTTCAGTTATAATCTTTAAAATTATAACTACATTTTTTATATCACATCAATGACGCAACTCTTCATTTAACGGAACTTTGCCGTAATCCAAGCTCACACCGGTAATGATGTGATTCGTTATATTTCTATAAAGAAGAGATTCATTTTAAATTTTGCCATTTTTTCGCAGTATAGGGTTTTAGTTTTTAATTTTCGTAGTTTAAAAACTTACTTAATAAATCAGTATTACAAATTTAATGATTGAACAGGAAGATAAAAATGGAATTAAAAGAAAAGATATGTATTCACTTAGATCAAATTAAGCAACTTAAAGGTGTTGAAAATGCTGTTCTGACTCAACGAGATGGTAATCCCATTCAATCAGCAGGTGTCTGGTTTTCTAAAGATGAAATTTTTAATGTTAGTTCTGCCGCAAGTGCTATTTTCAATGTAGGAATTCACCTCCATCCTAATGATCTGAAATATATATTGATAGAAGGTAAAAAAGCAAAGATATTGATTGCTCCCTTAAATAGTCCATTACACCATTCATTGAACAAAATATTAGAACAACAAGGTATATTTGATAACAAACATGAATATTTCATCGCTATTACAGCTCAACCTAATACAAATCTTGGAGGAATTTTTTTACAAACTAATGAATGTTTGAAAAAAATTAAGACCACTCTTATAACCTCAGGAGAATCATTTAAACCACCTTTAGTACAATTTAATGAAGAGAAAATTCAAGATATTATTCGTGGTTTTGATGTTAAAGAAAATGCAGGTTTTGATATGCAAGTCAACTCCTTTTCACTTAGCTTATCTGAATACATCTCTGTAGAGTTAAGAAAAATACTTAATAACTTTTCAGTTGCTGTTCCTGATATGTCACATGCTTATATCACACTTGAAGGAGGATTCATCGCATCACAGATTTTAAATAGAAGAAATCTGTTTTATAATAATTTAGATAATATTTCTGCAATGAGCTATTCGTTATTTCAAACAGCAAATCGTTGTGCGTGGCTCTTAAAGAAGATGAATGCCGAAACAATCTTATTAGATTGTGAAAATACTTTTCAATTCATCTATGGTCTTGGAAACGCAATTTTTAGCACTGAAATTGGGAAAGCAAGACAAAAATTAGGTTTAATTAGATTGATACTCCCACAATTCTCAAAAAAAATCAGTTATCTCATTAAGGAAGCTTCTCAAATTCAAGATCATAAATCATTCGATATTAAATCATTATTAGGAGAGCTGGTAATTAAGTAAAACAAGGTGACTATATGGATTTTTTTAATGTGTTAGAAGATTTAAAGAAATCAGATTCATCATTAATTTTTTATTGTTTATTGAATCGAATTCCTATAATTATAACTGGAGAGGATTCAGAAATAATCGATAATTATTTAATCGATCTATCGGAATTGATGCATTTTCGAAAAGAGATTGTTTTTTATACTGATTTTATTTCAAATTCAGAATATCAGGAGCTTTTACAAAATGAAGCAATTGATTATAACTCTCAAAGGACTCAAATAAGGTCTTCTTGCGATGTATCTGGTAAATCTTTGATAGAAATTGATCAATTTAATTCATGGATCATAGGTTTTGAACTTGAAAATAATAAGCTTAAACTCGAGAATTTTATAAAATTTATAAAAGAAAAAGTAAATGTTTTCTTGAATATTATGATTTACTCAAAATCCATATCAATAATTACGATAGGATTAGATTTAAAACAATTAGATCTTACATTTGAGCAAAATATATTACAAAAAATTTCTCGAGACACGGAAAAATCTATAGTAAAAATGAAAAGAGTTCTTTTAGAGAAAACTAAACCTGAGAAACTTGATAAAGACCTTATAAAAACTTTACTCGACTTTGAGGTTGAAAAGAAAGAATTAAAGAAAAATATTTTAAAAAATGAAATACAAAAATTCTATTCCGGTTCTAAGAGAGCCTTTTTTATCTTATCAAAACTTAATTTATTAAATAGTTTTGAGATGAATGTGCGAATAGGAAGCAAATCGCTACTAGAAATAATTGATTATGATGAAGCTTCAATCGGAAGAATGGTTTCTTTTATAGAAAAGGAATGGGGAGAGGATTTTTCAGATTTATTTGAAAATGGAAAAAAAGTTAATGCATTAGATAGTATGCAATCATTGTGGGGTTAGTGATAAAAATGATATATGACTTTGAAAATAAGACATTACAAGTAAAAATTGTTTATTATGGTCCAGCGATGTCAGGCAAAACCACGACTATTAAACATTTATTTTCACATTTTAGTAGAGAGAATGAATTAGAATCGATTGATAGCTCAGTTGGGAGAACGCTATTTTTTGATTTTGGAGTTTTAAATTTTCGAGGGGCTGAATGGGGATTAAAATTTTTAATTTATTCTGCTACGGGCCAAGATTTCTATGCTAGTACTCGCCCAGCAACACTTAATGGAGTTGATGGGATAATATTTGTTGTTGATTCTCGAACGATTTGTTTAAAGCATAACCTAAGATCATGGAAAGAATTAAATACTATGCTTGGTTCGGAGTTTTTCAATATACCGATGGTAATATCCATGAATAAATATGATATAAATGATGATATTATTATGAATGAAACCGATTTTAAAGATCATATAGATATCGACGCGTTTAAAAATGTGTCCGTTCAAAAAACAGCGGCTATTAGGGGATACGGGATAATTGAATCATTTAATCAAATGATTAAATTTATTTTTCCTCAATTGACCTTAAATATGAACACAAATTAAATTATTTTTCAATTTTTTGGTACATATTTTTAGAAATTCGTTTTATATAACCTTGTTTATAAAATTGCTTTAATAAATTCCTTACTTTCCGAACTTCTTGCGCATCGATTCCTAGAGCATCCATTAATTGGAAAATCGAAAATTGGTTAGTTAATTCATTCTTGACGGTATTATAAGTTCCCAATATGTTTCCCTTTTTAACATATATTAAAAGTATTAAGAATAATGTTATAAAATATAAATAAATTTTTAAAATTTGAAAAAGTATATTAAGAAAACTTTAATGGTTTTTATAATCCTCAAAGTAACTATAATTTATCATTCCTACGTTTTAGGTCATCTAATTATACAGTTTTCATTGGATTTTTACAACCTAAGGGAATTCCTCAAATAAAATTATATTACTAATTTAAAAAGCTAAATATATTTTTCTATCTGTCATTTTACCCTATTTAGCAGAAATTATATCAAAACTTAGGGCTCTCTTTCCTAAAACTATCTCCTATAGGTGCTTTTCCATCTCCATATATTTGATATAGCCCGATTCTCCTTGCACATTCACTAAAACTGCGATAAACCTCTCTTTGTTTATCATATAATGCACAAGATTTATATATTATCGGATTCCATGTAGATAATTCATGATCTGGATTGTACCATAACTTTTCTTCCTTTAATATTTGCTTAAAATCTTCTTCTCCAATTACTTCGTTTAAATCCTGTTTATTTAACATTATAACGAGAGGAATTTGTTTAATTAATCTGCACTCTGGAGATTTTCTTCCCCCGTATTGCGAAACTCCAGATAATTTCTGATCATTTAGCTCCTTTTCTTCTACGAATGTGGTAACTTTTTTCAATTCTTTAAGTGATTCAATATTGTCTTCAAAAAAGTGAGTTTGAGAATCAACAACGAATATCACTCCATCAGTTCCTTTAAAAATTCGTTCTCTCAAAGGGGAAAATCGACTTTGTCCGGCTACAGTATATACATGATAAAAAACCTTGTTTTGTTTAGTAGATTGAAAAAATCCTCGATCAAAATATAATGTAGAACCACTAGCCATACAAATTTTTTTTAATTCTGCAACAGGAGTTATATCTTTATCTTGTTCTCTTGTGAGTCTATATAATGTATCTACGATTGTTGTTTTCCCTGATCCTCCCATACCCCAGTAGAGGATTTTAATGTATATCTTATGATCTGGCAGAAATCTAACCATTAAAGCGCCTCTCTTAAATAATATTTTATTAATTAAATAACCTAATATTAGATTTTTAAAATCAAAATAAATCTTTAATAATAAGTTCCTTTAAACTATATCATTTGATATTATTAAATAATAATAGAATTAAACATTTATAACTCTTTTTTAGAAAACTCTGTTCATTAATTAATTGGAAAAGAACTTTTTATTTCTTTCTTTAAGATATTACACGCGAACAATTCGTTATCTAATAACCTTTTTAGAAGCGGTTTGAATAATTTAAAGAGTAGTTGATTTTTTAGGTTTCAATTCCTTTCCTTAGAAGTTGACTAAATAATTTCCCTTCCTAATATGATAATTACACCATATAATCAGTTGATTATACCTCTCTCCATAAAATTGTTCACGTATGATGACATTAATGATATCTGAATACATAATTGGACGATTTTCATTAGTAATTTTCTTTAATTGGTTACATAATTCCTTTAATAGGTCTATATTTTTTCTTGGAATGTTTTCTATAAATTTTACTGTTTCAGAAATTCTTCTCATAAAAGATTAACTCCATTCAAAAAATTCTATATTAAATTATTCATAATCAAAGATCTTTTAAGCTGAATAATATAAAGCCCATTTTTTTTATTTTCAGCTAACCCTCTCTGATAGTGTAGAGATTTTCATTCCATTCATAAGTATTGTAGGTTCTCATATTTGAAACTTTGGTATGGATTATTCAAATAAAAGTTTTTAATATTCGTTACTTCAAACCCTACAAATTTAAGGTGGTTAATTATATTAAATGAAACTTTCAATCATAAAAATTTTAAAGAATTATGTCCAGAATGCAATGGAAATATTATAAATAATAGTTATGAAATGATATGCAAAGAATGTGGATTGGTTTTAGAGAAATTGTTTAAGGAATCTTCCTATATTTTTAACAATAGTGATGTAAAAAGTAATATAAATAAACAATTTGTAGCTTTAGGGAATAGAGCTGATTTTGTAGGAGGATTGGGAACATTTATAGATTATGAGAATTCAAAATACCTTAAGGATAAATTTGGTAAATTACTACCTCCTCAAGAGCAAAAATTATACAGGAGACTTAAGAAAAATTATGCTCAGTTTCTAAGGATTAAAAACCATGAAACAGAATATAGAATTTTTAATATTTTAAATAAGATTGCACTATATCTTAATTTAAATAGAAATATTCGAAACAATGCAGCTTATTACTACAAGAAAATAATAAAAAACGAGGAAAAAATAATAAATAACATTTCATTAATTGCTTTTTGTATTTTTTATGCTGCTAGAAAAGAGCAACATAACGCACCGTTAACGATTAATGAAATTTCTCATGCCTTTCAAAATTTTGGACATCGCGTTAATCCGAGGTTAATTTTAAGAGATGGTATAAAATATAAAAAATTTTTGAATAATTACACAATACCACATAAAAGCGAAGATTATTTAATAAGGTTAATTAATGAAATTAATAACCATAAAGATCTTGAAACACGTATCCGAAGTAAAGGAGTATGTTGGTCAAAAGAACAGTTTGAAAACCATTTAACAAATAAATGCCGAGAGGTGTTAAAAAAATTATCAGTTTGGCATCGTGGAGGTAGAAATCCATTCATTTTAGCAGGAGCAATTATATATTTAGCTGATAAACTTCTAGCAAGAGAATTCAATCAAAAAGCGATTTTAACACAAAAATTAATTTCAGAAGCGACCAACATAGCAGAATACTCGATAAGAGATCATTATGTTAATTTATTAAAACCAATTTTTATGAGCAGAGAAAAGCAATTTTCCTCCAATTGAATTTCTCTATTTTTAAATAACAATTTAAACAAAGTTATTTTATGAAATTAGGATTAAATTCGTAGTAGTATGAGTTTAAATAAATTCTTTGGAGTTGATATCTTGATATGCTCCTCAAAATTAAAGAAAAAATTTGAAAGTCCTAAAATCGTTATTTTATTAAAATTTAATAAATTATTAAAATAATTATCAAAAAATATACTATGATTTAACTATTTGAATGGCTTCCGTAGTGTAGTCCGGTCAATATTATCCTTAAACTTCTTTCGGAAAGACTAAGCATGCGAGGTTCTCACCCTCGTGACCCGGGTTCGAATCCCGGCGGAAGCATTAAGACTAATCCTTATTCATTAATCAATAATTTTTTAAATCCTTTCATAAATATCCAAAAGTTTTTGTAATATATTTAAATAGGGATCGATATTTATCATCGGATTTTCAATTTTTATGATTTCAGATATTTCTTGTATTTTTAAGGAAATAATTTTTTTTAGATTAAAAAAGGTTATATTATCAATTGTTCTATCTAAATCAATATTTTCATTCTTGGATTTGTTGTCTAAATTTATTGATTCATTCAAAACTTTATCATCATCAAATATTACGGGTCTATCACATATTGGACAAAACATTTCACCATTTTTTTTTTTAAAAATAGGATTATTGCATACAGGACATGATAAATTAAGCATTTTATGACCCAATCTCAATAGGTTTGCCATTTTTTTTGTATCTTGTTGAATATTTCTCACATCTCTAAATTTTTATTTTATAATATAGTGAAAAGGAAAATTAGCGAGGTAAAAGATTTATTCTTTTTCTCTTATCTTCAATAAAGTTACTATGTATCCGGAAATCCGATTTCGTAAATGCTTTGAATCAGCTTCAATATATTTATCCAATAATCTCTTATTAGCCTCAAAATCTGTTGTAAAAACATCGGGATACTTATTAATTAACTCTTTTGAAACATTTTTAATTAAAATCGTTCTTACTTTTCCCATAATCTCATCTCAAGTTTTATTTATTAATCTACTTTAAATAGTCATTTCTAAAATAAATTTTTTTTGGATTTTGTATGACTTTTTATAATTTAGTGTGAAAAAAAATATGTGGTTAGAAAAAGTATAATTTTGGTTCTCTTATGTATCGTGTTAGTTTTTTTGTTTTTTCCTCAATTCACATTTGGTTGGCCTTCTTGGGATATAATCTCCCTTCAATCAGATAAAGAGAACTACTATAACTATGAAAATATAGAAATTAATGCGTCGTGGAATTTATATTATGAAGAACAAGATTTTGTTTTCGTGCAAATTCATCTTATGAATGAATCTGAGGAAATTCTTTGGAAGTCACCAAAATATAATAATTCGGGATATAATGAAGATAATTGGATGATTCATATCCCTAATTTGAATATCAAAATCAAAAATGACTCCATTTGTCTGTTTGTTAAATTTTGGATTTCTTTCAATGACCATGTCTCTTCAGGAGATATTTATGATCTTGAATTCCTCACTATAAATATAATAAAAGCAAATGTTACATGTGAGTTAAGTGGATTCAAAAACTCGATAATTTATGGTGAAGAAATTTCCTTACTAGCTAAATTCTATGAAACTAATAATAATTTACTTTTAATTAATAATACAATTAGGTTCAAAATTGAATGGGAGTTAGTAGTTTTATATCAATATGATTTTAAGACAAATAATTCCGGGATTATTAAAACAAATATATCATCTGTCTCTCATTTATCTGTTGGGATGAACAATTTGAAATTTATAATAATAGGTAATGAAATGTATAACAATTGTCAATTTTCTTATAAATTAAGGGTTGAAAAGATACCAATTTCTGGAGAAATCATTAGCGTTAATGGAATTGATAAAAACCAAGGAATAATTGAGGTCCAAAGTCATTTTTATTACAGTTTCAATCATAGTATCATTCCCTTACATAATTCTTTAGTTTCTGCGCAACTATATCAAGGAAATTCACTAAAATATTCGAAATTCTTGAATACAAGCACTTTAGGGAAAACTTTGTTTACATTTTCGCTCGGATCGATTAATCTAGACAATAATAGTACGGAGGTAAATATTACGATTATTTACAATGGTAATGAATATCTACATAGTAAAATAGTTTCAAAAATTATTGATGTGGATGAGTTTATTTATCAAAATGTTTTAGATACAATGGAACTTTTATATTTATCTAGTTTCTTCTCTTCAATTATTGTAATCGGTTTAATGATTACTAAAAAGAGAAGGGGGAGAGATAAAAATTTGGCAGACCTTTATATTAGAATCTAACTTATAAATCATATTAACCGACAAAAAAAAATTGCATGCGATATTTACTGTATTCTTCATAGCACGATAAAGTATTGAATTATAATGGTTAATTTTTTCATATTTAAGTTTATACTTTAAATCATAATATAAAAAATTATGACTCTGTTTTTGATTATAAACAATCACCGTCTTAATTCTAATATTAAATTTTGCGGTTGAGCATTATGATGATTGATTACTTTGATGAATTATTAAAACAACCTTCCCTATTCAAGGATGAAAGTAAGCTTGATATAAACTTTGTACCAAATAAATTACTCCATAGAGAAAAAGAATTATATTTATTATCCCAACTTTTCTTAGTTCTAATTACAAGTCCAAATTCAACATCTAGGAAAATTTTAATAACAGGAAAAACAGGTGTGGGAAAAACTGCTACAGTGAAATACTTTGGAAATATGATAGTCGAAGCAGCACTAAAAAGACATGTGCTTATAAAACACATTCATATAAATTGTCGTAAAGAAAGAACAAGTTATAAAGTGTTAATTAAAATTGTTGGGATTATAAACACTAACTTTCCAAAAAGGGGATTCTCACCTCAGGAATTGTTGGAAATCATATTAGAAAATCTTAATAATCACGAGTCTCACTTATTAATTGTTTTAGATGAACTTAGCTATTTAATCAATGAAGGAGGAGATCTTATTTATTCTTTGACGAGACTAAACGAGGACTCTGTAAATTTAAAACAAAGAGTTTCAATAATCGGGATTGTAAGAGATATTACCTGTCTAAGCAAATTAGATGCTAGTACAATGAGCACACTTCAAAGAAATATAATTGAATTTAAAAATTATTCAAAAGAAGAGGTTTTTGATATTTTAAAATATAGATCACATATTAGTCTAATAGAAAATGCAATCTCTGATGATTTAATGGAATCTGTCACAGATTTAGTCCATAGTAAAGGTGATATTAGATATGGTCTGAATCTGATATGGCGAGCGTGTAAGATTGCTGAAAGAAAGCATTTACGACAAATTAATGCAGAATGCATACGTTTAGGTAATCAAGATTTAATTCCATTTTCTGTTCAAGATATATTGATTTATTTAAATGAACAAAAATTAATCTTTCTCATTTCAATAATTCGAGGATTGAAGCAAAGTGGGAAAACTCAAATTTCTATTATGGAAGTCATTAACACCTACAAAATGATTTGTGAAAACTTGGATATCAGCTGTCGCTCATATTCTCAATTATGGAATTATCTGCAAGAATTCAAACGAGATAATTTCATTACAGTTCTAGTCAAAAGTGAATCTTTTAAAGGCAGAAAAGGATTAATTGAAATACCAGAATTTTCATTGATTAAACTTGAAGCTGAGATTACAAGAATTTTAAAGTCTAAGGGAATTTTATTATGATATTAAGTCATGAAAACAATATAGAAAATCTATTTGGTTCTCGTGCTAAAATTAAGATTTTGAAAACATTAGCTGCAAATAATGAACTTTCTATAACTCAAATAATTAGAAATACTAAATTAAACCATTCAAGTGTAACATCTCATTTGAACCATCTAAAATTACTTAATTTAGTGCAAGAAAAAAATTTTGGGCGGATTAAGATTTTCAGATATAAAAATGAAAATTTAAAAGCGAAGAGTTTAAAGAAATTTATTGAGATTTGGGAAGGAGAATTTTGATCCTATGATTTCAGATTTAACATTTCTTAACAATTGCTTTATAACATTCATAATATTATACTATACTTATTTTGATTTAAAATTAAGAAAGATATCGAATAGATTTTTTATTATTAGCCTATTTTTTTGTTGTCTATTTATTTTTCTAAATTTAATCTATAATAACAGTTTTTCACTAGGAGATCTTGCTATAATGATTTTTTTAATATGTTTTTCTCTTCTAATTTCAATTTATTTATTTACAATTAGAATTTTAGGGGGAAGCGATGGTAAATTAATAATGATCCTATTCCTTTCTAAACCAATATTTAATTCTTTACTTACTTTTATTTTCTTTTTTTATTTTATATTTACGTTTATTTATGTCGGATTAATTCTAATGAAATTCCTGATTAATGGGTGTATAAAGTACCGTTTTTCATTTGATATTTATTTTAATACAACAATTCCTCTTTCAAGCTTTAGAAAAAAATTTATAAAATCCTATTACATTTTTCAAGATATATCAAAATTAGGTGATATTAAAGAAGATAAATATCGATTATGTGAAGGAGGATTATTTTTTAATGTTAAAACTTTAAAGCTTCAGATTTTAGTCCAATATAGACCTCCTCTAACGTTAGTTATATCGCTGAGTTATATAATATCATTTTTAATGTTTGGATAGACAATTAATAAAATTTTAAAAGTAATAATTTTTATTAATTTATCAAAATAAGTTGATAGGAGTAAATATTAAGAATGGAAATTGAAAAGACAAGAGAGACAACTTGGAAAATAAGTTTGAAGAAAAATGATGAAACAATTGAATTAACATCAGTTGAAATAAGCGGTGTGGTTAGAAATATCAAATTAGCACTTAGAAAAGAAAAAGATCTAATTCGAGTCGAAATGGGTAAAGCAGAATTCTTCAATTTTCTTTCTTTAATTATTGCTTTTAAAGACGTAATTATTGGTGGAGATATAAACTACTTGCAGGATCAAATGACCAATGTTGAAATTTACGATGATCATAATGAAATTATAACTGAAAAAAAGGATCTCAATGAAATCGTTGAGAAAGATTATACCAATGATGAATCCAATGATTTAAACCCAGAAGAATGGGATCCTTGGTAAACAATCAAAGCGTTTTTTCTATCTTAAACTGACAAGACTCTCGTTCAGGATTTTGAAGACAGCAATCAACCTCAGTTACATTGGCTCTGTATAAAGCATATTCTCCAAAGCCCGCTAAAATTCCTGTAATATAATAGCAGATATATTTAGATTTATCTTCTAACTCACTGGAAATATTTTGATAAAGATCAATAATTATTATCTTATCTGATACAGTCTTCGGAATAAATCGTCCCCATCCATGGTTACTTATTATATTACAGAATTGCGTGACTAGGTCATACAATGATTTTGATTTCAAATTATCATCCCAATCTTGTATCAACGCCCAACCAGCCTTTTTACCCAACCATACTAACAGAGATTTCACGCCTTCTCCATAAATGGAAGAAAATACATCTATGATTTGCGGCGGGAAAAATACAAATCTATCATTAAACAATTGATAAGTCCCTTTCTCATATTTTAATCCTTTTAATTTCAAATTTCTCATAATAAAATACTAGCTTTTTTTTTATAAATTTTTTACCATAAAAACGGTGATAAAAATTATAATGATTAATCATATGAAATAATTTACATAATTGTTTTATAAGTAAATTAATTGAAAAGAGGTAATTAGATATAGCAAAATGATTTGTTCTGACTTTATATATAAATCTCACTAAAATTAATGTTATGCTTAATGTTAGTTATATTTTTTTTGAATTATTGTTTTTTATGATTTTTTTCATTGTTATTTTCATAATTGCTTCAATATCAGCTGATCAATTTATTATTTTTACTAGTATTATTTTATTTTTAATTTTATTAATCCCTTATCTTGTATTACTAAATCAATTTAATATATTAACGATAGGGAATAGCAATCTCTATTTTAAAATTCTATCTTTTTTCTCTCCGGTAGTAAATATCTTTATCGGGATTTTTTTATTCATTGATATTATCTATGTTCATTTTTTTGGCTAATTTTATATAAAATAACTAATATTAAGTATTGAAATTAGATATAGAAGAGAAAATAAAATACATGAGATAATAATAAGAAAATAAATTTTATGTTGATTTACAATTTTAAGGAAGTAAAATGACGAGATTATAACACAAAATATAAGGAAAATATAGGTTAATGAAATATTTAAAATAAAATTAATATTTTGAACAATTAGGATCTGAAAAATATTGTCAATATTAACATTATTCAAAATTATGTAAAATGAAGGGATTAAACCCCCAATTATCCCCAATACAAATGGCATTATGAATAAGTAGAGAAAAGCCTTAAACTTTTCCCCTTTTATTATAATTTCTAGCTTTTTCTCAAGTCTCTGGTGGCTATTGAGAACTGTAATGATGTCCATAATTTTATTTGATGATGCTAGAGGATTTTGTTCAAGGATTTTTTTTAATACTTGTAAAATTATTGAATATCGAAATGAATTTATTTGAATTTTTAATTTATCAATCATTTCATTAAAAGAATAAGAAAAATTAACTAAACTTAATGAATGGTTTTGAAGATCTGAATTTAAAAATTTTAGGTGTGCTCTTTGTCGAGAAAAAGCATTAATATATGCGGCTTCAGGGGATATATTTTTTTGCAAGTTAAGTGAAAAAAGTTTTATGAATTCTATAAATTCTTTAAACCTTTTCTTTTCACGCTTCGAATAATCTGACAATAATCCAATAAGAAAAATATCGGATTTAACGAATTTACGGTTCATATAGCTTAACAATAAGAAATAGATTGGAATAAGAATTAATAAAAACACAACATTTGTCATTTGAAATAAAATCAAGAAACAAGCACCTAAGGGGAAGAAAATACCTATAAAAAAAACTATGCTCAGTCTTGATTCTAGTTGTTTTATAAACACTCTGAAACTGTTTTCTAACGATCCATCCTCAATTTGCTCAAATTTGTTTTGAGGGATAAAATCACACAATAATAATTCTTTGATATAATTATCAAAATCTTGTGAAAATGTTTTAATATTTTGCAAATATACTTCGGGATTAGTTCCTTCTTGAATTACCTTCACGGAATGAATAAAAGCTTTTGATACGGAAATTTCAAAATCATTTATAAGCTGAATGAAAGCAAGTACTCGATCCGAGTCTGTTAATAGGGATTTTTCAATAAGTGAATAATATATTTTGATTAAATGAAGGATTGAGTTAATTTTCATATCTTTTTTTCTTATTTCTTTAAAGATTCTTAAATTAAAGAAATAAGAAATACTTAGTGAAAAAATAAATGTAAATAATAAAATCATATAAATGTTAAAAGAAGTAAAAATTAATGAAATGAAGGTAAAACTAATAATCGAGATGATTAGAATTACGAATGTCGCTTTATTTATATCATTTTCTTCAATTTGATAAAAATCCTTATATATCTTCTTAATTCTCATGTCTAATTCTTTGAATTTTAATCCAGGAATTTTATAATCATGAAATTTCCTGCAAAACTTAAGATAAATACTATTAAGATTCATTTTATTCTTCCATAAATTTCTAAATAAATAAGATTCTTATATAATTAGATTCGAAAAACACTTGTAAGATATATTGTTTTGAAGTATTATAATGATAAAATACATCATGAAATAAAATTCCATAATTTTTTGAATTCGAGTACACATTACTATTAATTAAGTAATTATATTCTACTTCGTTTCCAGAAATCGTGATGTTTAAATCTCTTGGATATAATAGTTCCTTTTGATAAATTTCTTCAGGATTTGATATAATATATATTATTGCATTATCAATTTCTTCAATAAAATTTTCTATATTTTCTAAATTTTGCTTGTCTTCATCATAAAATTGCATTATTTCTGCTAAAAAGGGTTGAATAATTGAGAGAAATAATATCAGGGTAAATAGACCAAAGCCAATTAGCATTGACTTTTCAACCATATTTGTCATACCCTATTTTTATTTCTATCAATTTAAATTCCGTGACTTTTTCCAGTTATTCCACAAATCTTCTAATTGGGAGGGGTTTTTAAACGAAAAGTAAGAGATAGCATCAAACAACTGAACTAATGCCATATTTGATATCTTATCATTGGATTTGAGAAATTGGAAGATTTCTTCATATATTTTAATGAAAAATTGATATTTTTCTTCATTAAGATTTTCATATCTTTTTATATTCAAAATTGTTAATGTTTCATAGGTATTAATTTTCCTCTCCCATAGATCGCATTGAGGATTATAAATAAAAATGGAATTAACAATTTCATTATTTAATAATTCCTTATTTATTTCAGTAACTGAGATAATTCTTCTCTTATTTTGATTTTTTTTCATTAAAATAATAAGACCTAAATCGTTTAAACAACTTCGATCAATACCAAAATGATATAATAGGCGATTGAAAAGGGAAGAAATATCATTTGAATGGATAGTCTGAAATCCTCTTAAACCAGCTGATAAACAATGAAATAAAGCTTTTGCTTCATCTGCCGTTAAAATTTCTCCTAAATATATAATATCAGGTGTACGATGAAGTAATTTTTTAATTTGATTATGTTTTGAATATCGGAAATTATTAGAATCTTCTAACGAATCCACTATGAATTTTAATTGATGCTTATGAAAAATATTTTGATCCAATGACTCGACAACGTTTTCAATATAAATTTTCCTAAATTCTTTAGGAGTAATTAGATCGAATGCATTAATTAGTGTTGTTTTCCCTGTATCCGTTTCACCAGTAACAGTAATATTTATTCTTCTTAAGATAATGAAATATAAGAATGCTCCCATTTCCACACTTAGAGTCTCATTTTTTAAAAGATCTTGGATTGTCATTACATTTTTATTAAGTTTTCTTATATCTAATGCGAAATCGTTTAATTGAATTGGAGAAACATCAATAGCGAATCTACAATAAAAGAATTTGTTTTTTATTACAAATTTAATACTCGGATTAGAGTAATCCAGACGTTTTCCACTATAAACTCTTAAAAATGTTTTTAAACGTTCGGTTTCTCCTCGACTGAATTTAATGTTGGTTCTACAACGTCCAAATTTTTGATGGTTTAAATATATCATTTCTTCGGGTGAATCTAGAAATATTTCTTCAACAAAATCATCAATAAGTAATGGAAATAATTTAAGCAAGTTAATCCTTATAATTGTTGCTAACAAAGCTAGCTTTTCTGCGTCCTCCTTTGAAAAACGATATTTCTGGAGTATGTAATTTAAAGCTTGATTTTTATACCTTTCGATTAATTCTTCAAATGAAAGAATTTTATCTATGTTGATTAGTTCAAACGTCTTTCCAACATCCTTAGTAACTTTTTCAATATAGATATTATTCAATTTGTTTGAAAAGTTAAGGATCACTTCGTAAAGGGACTCTACCTCGTTTTTTACCTCATAAATCCCAACTTGGAAAAGCTTTTCCTCTCCTATTATGTAATTTGTTTGTTTTTTTAGGTTTTTATTTATTTCGATTTGCCTATTTAAATTAGGTTTTTTTTCATATTGATTTCTGAAAAATAATTGTTTATAGAACTTAGATCTAGAGTTTAAATCTTTGATAATAAACTGATATTTCTTAAATTCAATAATGATTTTAGAATTATCTAAAATTTTTATGAGTTTAAAAAGAAGAGATTGAATCTCAGTTAAACAACTTTTACAATAGGTATCATTTAATTCCTTTTGGATAAATATAGTTTCAAATTTTTTAAGTCTTATATATAGTTCTATAGGATCATCAAACAGATTTTCTTCAATATAGAGATAATCATTTAAATTATGAAATTGTTTACACTTAAAATCATTATAGATACATTTCTGTGCTTTCGTCGATAATATTTTATTCCAAATTCTCTTGATTTGTTTTTGATTATTATAATAAGAGATTAATTTGTTATATGTATGATATTGAATATTATAAGTAGGATCTCCAACCGTCAGATATTTAGACTTATTATTCTTATTATTTTTAAGAACGGTTAATACACAAGAAATGCACTCGTCTTGATAAATGTCTTTTTGTGAAAAAATCTCACAATTTTTACAATTAATAACTAAAAATTTTTCTTTTGTTCCATTTAAGTTTTCTTTTTCTTGAATGGATGAGGATTTGCTTAAGTTTATTTCCATAAAGTATAAATTAGAATTTACTATTAAAAAGCACCCCATTTATGGTTGGTTCTCAAATATATGATTAGGAATACGAAACTTTTTTTACTTTGATTAATTTAAAACTCCAATATTCAAGTGATTAGTTATGGGACATCGAAAACAACACTCACCTAGACACGGATCATTAGCATATCTTCCAAGAAAAAGAGCAGCAGCGATTAAAGGAAGAATAAGGCATTGGATTGATTCGGGTGATAATATAAATTTTCTTGGATTTGCTGGATTTAAAGCTGGTATGACACATGTAACCTATATTGAAGATCAAAAAAACAGTCCGTATTATGGAAAAGAACTGATGAAGCCAGTTTCAATATTAGAAGTACCTCCATTAATCTTAATTGGTATTAGACTCTATAATCAAGATGAATATGGAAATTATATCGCTGGAGAAGTATTATCAACTAATATTAACCAATTTTTAGGTCGTAAACTTAATGTTCCTAATCCTGATAAGAATGATTATAAAAAATCAAAAGAGAAATTATTTGATAATCTAGACGATACAAGTGAAATAAGAGGAGTTTTTCAAACTCAACCCAATCTTTCATCTCTACCACGGAAAAAACCAGATATTATCGAGATTAAACTTAATTCAGTTCGAGATCCTAAAAATGAATTAACTTATGCATTGGAAAAGCTTGGCGGGCAAATTAGAGCTCGAGATGTATTAGTTGAAGGTGAATTGATAGATATTATTGCTGTAACTAAAGGAAAGGGTTTCCAAGGTCCAGTTAAGAGATATGGAATTAAACTCTTACCGCGTAAAAATAGTAAAATTAGAAGAGCTGTTGCTTGTATTGGCCCTTGGCATCCAGCAAGAGTTTTATACACGGTACCACGACCCGGTCAATTAGGTTTTCACCAGAGAACAGAATATCATAAAAGAATTATGTTAATTGGAGAAAACGAGGAGGAAATTAATCCAAAAGGTGGATTGATTAATTATGGTCAAATTAAAGGGGATTATCTTATTATTTTAGGTTCGATTCCGGGACCAAAGAAAAGATTAATTAGAATCAGAAAAACTATCCGTCCGATTAAATCATTTGAAGCTCAGTCTCCAGAGATTACGTTTATCAGTAGAGAGAGTCAACAAGGAAAATAAGATATAAAGGATAACAAGTGAAAATTTATGGATAAGATTAATGTTTATAATTTAGAAGGGCAGATAAAAACATCTTTAGATTTACCTCTAATTTTTAATGTATCTCCCCGATTAGATCTAATACGATTTGCTTGTGAGGTCTCTACTAGTAAGAACAAACAAGTACAAGGAAGAGATAAGAGAGCAGGTTTAAGAAATACTGCAAAAGGATGGGGTACAGGGCATGGAATGTCAAGAGCACCTAGAATACAAGGATCTGGATTTAGTACTGCTCGAAATGTAGGAAGAGTCCCATATGCGAAAGGTGGGCGTGCAGCACATGCTGTTAAGGTAGAGAAAAAAATAAAGAAAAAAATTAATGATAAAACTAAAAAATTATCCTTAATCTCTGCTATTTCTGCTTCAGGTAACCAAAAATTGGTTAAACAAAGGGGACATATTGTAGAAAATATTCCTGAAATACCATTAGTTATTGATGACAAGGTGCAAACTGTAAAAAAGACACGGGAAATCTATGAGATTCTATGTGATTTAGGACTAGGTCAAGAATTACAAAAAATTAAGAAGACAAAAAAAATAAGGGCTGGTAAAGGAAAAAGAAGAGGAAGAAAGTATAAAATTAGAAAGGGTCCCTTACTTGTAATTAAGGATGATTTTGGAATTGTTAAAGCGTCAAAAAATCTTTTAGGAATGGATATTTCGAAGGTAGAAGATTTATCAGTCGAACTTCTTGCACCAGGAGCAATGCCCGGACGTTTTATAATTTGGACGCAATCAGCTTTTAGTGAATTAAATAATTTTGAGGATCTGATTAAATATGGAAAGATATTATAGTATAATTAAAAAACCATTAATAACAGAAAAAACATTTGATTTAATTGAAAAAGAGAATAAATTAGTATTTCTAGTTGATAGAACCTCTAATAAAAGTGAAATAAAAAGAGCCGTCGAAAAAATTCATAACGTTAAGGTTATTAAAGTGAATACTCTAATTACCCCCAAAGGAGAGAAAAAAGCTTTTCTTAAATTACATCCGGATAATTCTGCACAGGATATCGCAATCGATCTAGGCATTTTCTAATTCAACTAATTTTTCAAGGTTGTATAATTAAATTGAGAAAGATCAGATATTTTCATCATTTTGAGATCCTTTAATTGGGTTATTTTCTCAATTTTTTTTAATTTATCATACTCTTCGTCCTCAATGATAAGAATAAAGATCTTATATTTTGAATAGTATTTATTCAATATTTTTGAAATATGGGTAATATCTACTTCTTTAACAATGAGGAATATTTTATTTTGTTCAATAAAGAATAGAAATGGATTAATTTTTTGAAAATTGATGTTCTTTTCCTTGAAACTATGTTCAATTTCATTGACAATCTCCCTTATGTTTAATTTATCTTCACTGTTTATTCCCCAATCTGATAGTTTGGTAAACATTTGTTTATTATTGTTAAATAGTTTTCTCCAAAGTATTGAAAAAACGTCAATAAGTTCTAACCTTATGCTCTTTAATATTTGCCGGTCAAAAAATTCATTAATTTCCTTTTCGATAATGCTTTTATCTTCTTGAATCGTTTCACTCAAATTGATATATATAGATCTAGCAAAAATGTTATCATATTCATTAAATTGCACATTTAAAAGAAAGTATCCTCCTAACTCTGAATTAACAAGATAATTTATAAAATTAGAGATAAGAATCGATATATTTTCTCTTTCAAAATCTAATTCATATAATTTAAAAACTTTCGTCTCATTTTGATTTATTATCATTAAGGAGTTTGATGGCTTTATTAATTTAATATGTGAATTTAAATCTGTTGTTAGTAAACCAAGAAATGTATTCCTTAGCATATCATCTTTATAAAAACACTTAATTTTACTCTGCTTATTTAGATATTCATAAACAATATGGAAAGACCTAATTATTCCATCTTTATTGTTATTATAGAGATTTAAAATAATCAAATCTTCTCTTTTTTCCATAACGTTAATTTGTACTGAAAAATAATTGATATGTCTTTTTCTCAACATTTGAATTAAATGTGGAAAAATGTCTTGAAAATCTGGAACTAGAGCTACAGCAAAAGCATTTAGTTTCTGATTTTTATTGATACTTTTAAAATAAATTAAAAAGTCCTCTACTAAAAATGAGGATAGTTTAAATTTACCTTTTTTGGTCATTTCATTAGAATTTTAAGAGAAAAATATAAAAACACTACCTTTTTTTATTTTTTTCAAAGAAATATTTATTTTGTAAGTAGAGTGAAAGAATTAAAATTTACCAAAGATATTGATTAATCAACAATAAACTTTAGGAGATTTTTTTTGAGTAAATTTGAGAGATATAAGAAAACAAATGATTTGTACATTTATCCTCATAAACACTGTGATAAATGCGGAGAAATGATAGAAGAAGCGTATAATTACTGTCCCGAGTGTTATAGAAAAATTCAAGAAAAAAAAAAGAAAAAGCGTTTTAAATTTAAAAAAAAAGAGGATTAATTATAGAGATTATTATAGAAAATTTAATCTTCGTTGCAACCACTCTTTATCTAAGAGAGCTATAAATGATCCGAGTCTTGGACCTGAATTTTTACCTAATAAGACTAAATATAATGCCTCAAATAATCCTTTTGGATTCATTTTTAAACTTTGCTTCGCAATAATAAATATTTCATTTTGAATCTTTTCAGGATTCATATTTTCATCTTTTAGAATGAAATCCCTAAATAATTTAAGACCCGAAATTTGATTCTGATTTAATCTATTAATAATTGATTTGTTAATCTCGACTGGAATTGAAAAAATACCAATTTTATTCAAAAGAAACTTTTTTTCCTTTTCAGATTCGATATTATTTATAAAGGCTTGAACTTCCGATATCCAATTTGTAGTTCGAGTTAGTATATTATCAAATTCTTCAAATGTTATTTCTTTTTCTTCTTTGTCCACCCAAGAAAGGGCTTTTTTATAAAGATTTTCTTTACTTAAGAGATTTTGTACTTGGGATAAGAAGATCATATTATTAAATGGAATCCTTATGGGTTTAGTCTCAGGGACATTTTCTATTTTGGTTAAAGGATATAAATACGTTAGAAAATCTTTTTCTTCTGTCGATTCTGCTTCTTCGATGTTATAGTAAATATTCTCCATCTTTTCATAATAATTATAGTATTGCGAGAGTTCTTCAATTCTTAATGAAATGTGTTTCATTGGATTTGTACGTAATATGAGCATTCTATAAATTTCTGTGTCTGCTAGTTCATGAAATCGCTTTGGAGTAAAAACAATCCCTTTAGAAGTCTTCATATCCTGATTTCCTAATCTTAACCATTCATAAGACAGTTTTACTGGTCCTTGATAATTATATATTCGGTGACATATTTCCAAACCTGTATCGTAAGATCCTCCCTTGACACAATGATCTTTTCCCGCGGGCTCACAAGAGGTTTTGAATAAAGACCATTTAGCTGGCCAATCTACCCGCCAATTCAATTTCAACCGACCACTATAAATAGAAATTTTTCCTTGATAACCACAAGCTGGGCAATTATAGAGCACTTCATTACCATCCTTGGAATAAGAAATAACCCTGTTTGGTTTAATAGACCCATCTTCTCCTTTTTTTTGAATTCTATCACATTCTTCACATAAAACCATTACAGGCATCCAAGATTTTTGCATCTCTATGAATCTTTCTTTCTTTTCACCATCCAAAGTTGGTAATATATATTTTTTTAAAATTTTTTTTATCTTCTCTGAATTTTCTAGGGCAATTTTAATTTTTTCTTGCATTCTACTTTCCTTATAAAGGGTAAAAGCCCATATAATCTCATTTTTGATTCCATAATCCTTGAATGTAGAAATTAATTCATTACCAAAATGTCTTGCGTAACTTTCGCATCCGCAATCCTTAAATGGACAAGGGATTAGTGCAAAAGGTTTTCCTATATGTTCATTTTGGAACTCAACATCAATATAATCGGGAAATCTTTTTGCTGCATCAAAATCATCTAAAAAAAGATAAAAATTAACTTTTTTACCCCTATTATTAAAAATTCTACGTAATGCATCACAAATAATTATTTCTCTTAATATCCCTATATGAATGTGTCCTGATGGTGTTTTTCCTGTAGATAACGTTATTTCTAGAGGATTCCTACTCGTAATTTTTTCCACTGTATCTTCAAGCCAATGAACTGAAAATTCTCTACTCACAGTTTATCCCTTATTACTCAATATTCTTAACTGAGTAAATGATAAAAATTATTTATCATTTTGCATTTTAAATCGTGGTGGAAAAATTATGAGGATTGCTGTTCTTAATAAAGAACGTTGTAAACCGGTTAAATGTAGTCCATTTGGAGAAAAACCTTGCATCAAATATTGTCCTAAAGTAAGAACAGGAGATAAAACGATAACATTAAATTCTGATGGCAAAAGTGTTACAATTACAGAAAATCTATGCACTGGATGTGGAATATGTATTAAAAAGTGTCCATTCAATGCAATTAATATTGTTAATTTACCAGATCCTTTAAGTAATCAAATTACCTATCGTTATGGTCCTGATCAATTTTCTCTCTTTAGAATGGCGATACCAAAAAAAGGGAAAGTACTCGGATTAATCGGTCAAAACGGGATTGGCAAGAGTACTATGCTTAATATCTTATCTGGTGAATTAAAAATAAATTTAGGCCGTTTTGGTGATAATTCTCCTGAACCGGATGAAATTATCAATTTTTTTAAAGGTTCTGAGCTGCAGCAGTATTTCATTGATATGAAATCCTCTAAAAATAAAATCATTCTAAAACCACAAAATATTACCTCAATACCGAAATTTGTCAAAGGGAAAGTATTTGACCTATTAACAAAAAATGACGTTGGAGAAAATTTAGACTATGTGATTGAACACCTAAATTTAAGTGAAATTTTGGATCGAGATGTTTCTATTTTATCGGGTGGAGAACTGCAACGTGTTACAATAGCAGCAGCTTATCTTAAGGATGGCGATGTGTATTTAATAGATGAACCAAGCTCATATCTTGATGTAAGTGAAAGAATTAATATGGCAAAATTAATTCGATCACTTACTAATAAGGCAAAGACAATTATTGTTGTAGAACATGATTTAGCGATTTTAGATTATTTAAGTGATTATATCTCTCTATTTTATGGAATACCAGGAGTTTATGGGATAATCTCACATCCTCAAGGAGTAAGAGTTGGAATTAACATCTATCTTAATGGATATATAAAGGATGAGAACGTGAGGATTAGAGATTCTCCAATTCAATTCCATGAGCGCCCTCCAATCAAGTCTATTTTTGATTCTGGAGATATTATATTTACTTATAGTGATCTAAAAACCTCTTTAGGAAATTTTGAATTAGAGGTATCAGGTAGTGAAATTCATGCCGGTGAAATTATAGGGATTTTAGGACCAAATGGCATAGGTAAATCGACATTTATTAATTTAATTGCAAATGAAGCTAAATCCTATACTTATGAACGTGATTTTGAAAATAAAAAATTAAAAGTGTCAATCAAGCCCCAATATATCGAGATAGAAGATTTAAATGTAGTTTCTGAGTTAATTATGAAAATAAAACTCTCCTCTCATCTTAGTCAATCTTATAAGAAACGTGTTCTAAATAGCCTAAGTTTAGAAAATATTAAAAATCGAAAAATCTCTGAATTGAGTGGTGGTGAATTACAAAGGGTTGCTATAGCAAAGTGTATTACAACAGAAGCTGATATATATCTATTAGACGAACCATCAGCGTTTTTAGATGTTGAAATGAGATTGAATGTTGCTCAACTTTTAAGAAAATCTATTGAGGAATTGAAAAAAGCTGCGTTTGTAGTAGAACATGATATTATAACTCAAGATTTTATAGCTGATTCCATCTTGGTTTTTAAAGGATCTCCAGGATTAAGAGGAAAAGCTTTACCTCCACAAAATTTAAGAGAGGGATTTAATCAATTTCTAAAAATTATGGAAATTACATTCAGAAGAGATTCAATCAGTAAACGGCCACGTGTAAATAAACTGAATAGTAATAAAGATACTTATCAAAAAAGTATCAATGAATATTATTATATCCCTGAATAAAAATTTTTAATATTAGTGACTCCTTTATTTCGACTGCATTTATATTAAGTAAATCTTAATAAATTCAGGTAATCTAGTTATGATTTAATAAAATAATTTATATATGATAAATTAATTCATTGATGGGGGCCATTTTATATTATTATAATTAAAAAAAAGTTTTATCTTCAATGTTTTGATTTTGCAGTGGAAATAAAGGAGTATATATTGTTGATATAAATAAAAAATTAAAAAAAAACCCTCTTTGATAATTATTCACTAATTTTCCAAAAAACTAAAGGTCTTCCACGAGATCCATAAGTTCTTGTAAATTTTTCCAATAATCGTCTTTTTTGTAATTTCAATAAATTATCATAGATTGTTGTTCTGGGAATACTTAAATGATTAACTAATTCTTTTCGAGTTGCAGGTCCATTTTCGTATAGTATCTTTATTAGATTACTTTGCAATGGAGTCAAAATTTCATTCATTTCATTATTTTTTTCCATCAAAGTCTTGTTTGCCATATTTTATCCCTCCACAATTTTCTTAATTTTAAATTCGACAATTTTTCGACAATATAAATCTAATTTCATAAATAGATTTTATAATAGAATATAAACTCAAAAGATATATAAAGATGTTTATTTATGCATTATTATCATCATTAAGCATAAATTTATTAATAACAAAAAAATTATTATTTTAGATTGAAGAATTCGATTAGATTCTATAATGACTGATACAGCTCGAACAACAGTAACTTTAAGTAAAGTTAGTATGAAACAAGTGGAAGAATTAGTAGGAGTGTTTGGAAATACTCCTGCATCAGTAATCAGTAGAATTGTCGAGCATTTCTTCGATTATGGTAAATTTGATGAGGTTTTAGAAAAACTAAGGGCAAAAAAAAGACAATTATATCCTCCTGATGACCAAGTTCTTAAACTTAAAATTATAGATTTATTTAAAGGAGGAGACAGAATTCCATTTGAAGATTTTATAAATTATCTAGAAGTAGATAAAAATTTTGCTTTGGAAAATCTTCATATATGGTCGAAAAAATTTGGGATTAGAGTTGTGGAAAACTTAGTTATTAAAAATTCACCATCATTTTAATTGCTTAAATTCCAAAAAAACTAAATTTATCCTCCAATAATGTTGAAAAAATCATTAGATAATCCTAATGTCCAATTTAAGATGGAGGTAATAACACCTATAATAATAAAGAACACAAATAGTGCAAATCCGAGGAGTAATGCATATTCTACTAAGTTTCCTCCATAATCATCTGATATAAACTCAACTATTTTATGTTTTATTTTATTGAAAATATTTTTGAATTTACTCATGATATTATTTCTTTCTTTATTTGAGAGTTTATAATGACGTTTAAAAACTAAACTAATATTTGGTGGTGAATGAGAATTTATCCCTTTAATATACTTAACACCTTTTTGAGCGATTCTTCACTTGCTTGAGTCTTGGGAATTCTCATTTTAAATATTGCATCACCAGTACTCCTTGGTATAATATGAAAATGAAAGTGGTTAATTGCTTGTCCCGCAGCTGGGAAATTGTTTTGTAAAATATTATAACCCTCAACATTCAATTTTTTTTTGATAAGAATTGATAAATTTTTAGTTATCATCATTAAATATGCTAAGGAATCTTCAGTTATATCTTCGACATTTTGATAATGATCTTTTGGAATGACAATTGTATGCCCTTTAGAGACAGGAAATATATCGAGAAAAGCTAAACTTAGCTCGTCTTCATAAATGATATTGGAGGGAATAGATCTATTAACAATCTGACAAAATATGCAATTTTCATTATTCAAGAATAAATTCACAACTTTTTTAGAATTTCGGATTATTATTTAATTAAATTTTCTACATAATATATATTTTAATAAACTTCCGCACGGTCATATCTTTTTTAATTTTATTCAGATCTATTTTATACCTCACTCTAATGTTGAATAATATGTATCTTGAAGAAATTGAAACAATATTAAAAAACAAAATTTCACCGAAATTTTATCAAATTGATTCAGAAATATATGGATTTCACTACAATAGGTCAAGTAGAGAAAAGATAATAAAGAAAATCATGATAACTGTTGATTTAAGTTTAGAATCAATTCATTTTGCTATTAAGAGCAAAGTGAACTTAATAATATCGCATCATGGTTTATTTCAAGAACAACCGAGGAATTTTAATACTGATCTAATCAATAAATTATCATTACTTTCAAGGTATCCGATTTCAATTTACATATTAAATACACCATTTATCGCAGCAGAAGGAGGAATTTCTGATACAATAATGGAAGCATTATATCTCAAGTTAGAACGTCCATTAAACATTAAAAATAATACAGGAATAAAAATACCTATAGGTAGAATTTGTTATCCTGAAAAATATCCTAGTAATAATAATAAAATGAATTTAGAAAACCTATTAAAACGTATGAAGGAAAATCTTAATATGAACGCTATACCTTATACAGGTGCATTAAATAAAGAAATAAATCGAATCTGCATTGTAGGAGGAAGTTATGGGAATGAATACTTGATTCGGAAAATAGTACGGAAAGGATGTGATTGTTACATTTCTTTTAATATTGATCATCATCTAGCAAGTCTAGCAAGAGATTTAGGATTAGTTCTTATAGAAGCATCCCATTATAACAGTGAAATTATAGCTTTAAGAAAAATGGGTAATTATTTCAGTTTGGAGTTTCCACAAACAGAGTTTATATTATTTGAGTCAAAAAATCCCATAAAATTTTTTGCTTGATTTCTTCAAAATTTGGGATTTTAATATGAAAATTAAAAATATCATAAAAACGCAATTAAATTAAAATAGATGTAATCGATCATTATTTTATCAGAGTATAATATTGAGATTAGATTCATAATGCCGTTAATGGAATATAATGGGAGAACTCCGACTATTAGTGAAAATAGTTATGTATCACCTATGGCTACACTTATAGGAGATGTTAAAATCAATGATAATGTAATAATTTGGCCTGGCGCTATAATTCGAGCAGAAAATTCACCAATTAATATTGGTGAGTACACAACTATATTTGATGGGGTTATGTTATTTACAAGATCTCGAAAAAGTTCAATACATATTGGTCGATATTGCATTATTGAATCGGGAGTAACTGTTTTAGGGTGTTTTATGGAGGATTATGTACAAGTTATGGAAGGATCAATAATTTATGAAGAATCATCTTTAGGTGAAGGTACTATCATCCTAAATAAAAGCCAAATCCCTCCTGGGTTAACTGTACCTGCAAGATCTGTATTGAGAGGTATTCCTGTGGAACCTATACGGGAACAAACGAGAAATGAGGTGTTAGAACAGAAAGAGCGTGCAGAACATTATTCTCAGTTATTTATTAAGATTAAAAATCAACTCCCTAATGCACAGAGTTATGTATTAACTTTACCCGATTTCTTAAAACTCTATATTAAAAAAGAAACATAAAAGAAAAAAAGTATTTAATTTTTTATATTTAATTTATTAACAAGTTCCTTATACCTAGAGCGGAGAGTGACCTCAGTAATTCCAACTATATTTGCAATATCCTTTTGAGAGACTCTTTTATTTTTTTGCCTACTCACTAGATATAAAGCTCCAGCACACAATCCTTTGGGATCTTTACCACTTGTAGAATTATTTGAGATAAATAATTGTAATGTCTTAATTGTCATCTTTTCAATATCAACGTCTAATCCCAGTTCGGCAACATATCTAGGTATTAGAGAAATGGGGTCTGTTGAAGGAACCTTTAGATTTAATTCCCTTATTAACGTTCTATAACAACGACGAACATTTTTTGCACTAATTGCACTTTCTTCTAAAATTTCTTGAAGAGTTCTTGGAATTTTGCGCTCTCTACATGCAAAGTATAGGCAAGCTGCAACCATTCCATTAATTGATCTTCCTCTAAGTAATTTCTTTTTGAAAGCATTAATATATAAACGAATAGCTGCTTTTTTCACATGGTCTGGTAAATTTAAATTACTTGCAATCCTTTTTAATTCTGTTGTAGCAATGAGCATATTTCGTTTATCCCATGTCATTCTGGAATTCCACTTTGCGGCTCGTTTAAGATCTGGACTTTTTATACTTGTTTTATCAATAATTGTGCTTAGACCCATATCAGGTAATAGTATAGAAATAGGTGATCCTGTTCCCTCTCTTTTTTCTTTTTCTTGTTTGGTGAATGCTCGTTTACCACTATGAGATGTATCTAAAATTCTTTCATTTATTACTAATCCACATTGACCACATACTATTTCTCCCTTCTCTTGAATAGAGATTGTCTTCCCTCCACATTCTGGGCATGAACTTGAAAAAGATTTAACTTCTTCTTTACTTTCCATATATATTTTCCTCTTAAAATTACTTAAAAAGAACTTATAATGAACTTCTATTAACAGTTCTTTAAACCCCGTACTACTTGTATTACTAAAATTGAAAATTAAAAGTGACTGAAATTTCTAATTTCCTTGAAAACAACAATATTATATGCAACTTAATTATATAAATCTTTCGCTACCTATTTTTATCGGTTTTGATTTCTAAGATAGTCAAGTTTTTCTAAAATTTATTACGTTTAGATATCTCCTTTTAGTTTAATTATAGCAAGTATGGTAAACAAGCGAACCCAAAAAATATTATTTGAAAAAGTGAGGAAGCTAAGAGAATAACGGTTTTTTTTGGACTACTAATAATCCGATTATTGTTAACCAAATAAAACATACTCATAACATATTGTAATATGGAAAAGAAAGAGCATAATGCAACAATTGGATAGATGTAATATTCTATATTGGGTAAATTTTTAAAAGTTTCAATTGGTAATGTTGATACAAAATAATTTAAGAAGATCAAAAGTAATCCATTAAAATCTTGACACATCCAAATTAAAAAGTATGTTAAATAATTAAAAAGAATCCCAAAAGCCAAAATTATATAGGTACACCCTAATACAAGCCTGACGTTGTTTAACCCTTTATTCGAATTTCCAGGATCTTTAATTCTTTGATGAAGGTAAATGCCCCGAAGTCTTAGAAGGATCAACGAACCTATTATAAATAGGATTATTACAAATGTATATTTTAGAAAAATAAAAATTAAAGGAATATAGCTAATTAAAAAGTCAAAAATGTCGTAAATCATAGTTGATCAAGATATGATAAGCTATTCTTTACATTATTTCTATAAGAATATATAAAAGGTAAGAGAAAAAGGAGAAAATCATTCCTTTATCTTTTTAATTAGGAAATTAACTTATTTTTTCACACTCTTTATTGACTTCTTTTATCGTGGCATTGAAATCTTGCCACCAATCTTGCCCTTGTTGACTAACTAAAATGGGATCGACCTTTTTTGAATCTAAACAGCGGATTTCTTCTGTATGAGCTTTTATCTTTTCTTTCCAAATTTGACTAAATATATTCTGCAAGTTGATCTTTACCTTTTTTATTAATTCTTCATAAGTTACTGAAACATCTACCACCTTCTGTAACTTTTGAAGTTGATCAAATTTTATTTTTTCTTTTGCCCTGTTTAAATCTCCACAATTTATCGAAAGAGTAAAGGGATTATCCTTTCCAAATTTACAGTATTTTTGAATGTCACATGGAGAGCAAAACGATTCAAAACTTATCAAATAATCTTCTAATCCAATGATGGAATATTCTAATATTCTGGGCACGCTCCTCACATAAAAATTAAATTGTATACTTAAAATTTAACCATGCTACCTATTAAAAATTAAGTTAATTAACGAATAAAAAAAATACCAAGTGTGTAAAAATTTATTGATTATCTAACTGAATTTGGATCCAATCATCGTCGTCTTCTGGGTCAAAATTATGAATATGTTAAATTTTCTAATGTATTAAATGGTAAATGTTGTTAAGATTGCTAATTTTATGATACTAAATTCTACTTCAATTCTCTAAAATGATATTTATTCAAATAAAAATTAGGATAGAAGTGATGATAATAATTATCCCATAAGTGGTTTAAGATCAAATCCCTTTTCTTTAAAAGGATGGATAATGCCTTCCAATTCTTCGATAGCTAAGATGAGATCATCACTCATGCATTTTAGAACAGATTTATTAAATGTAAGTTCACATTGTGGACAATAAATGTTTGAGTCAAGTTCCCAGACCTTAAACCCTTTACATCGGGGACAATGAAGAATGCTTTTACTGATATTTTTCATGATATAACCATCTCTTTTAGATCCTTCTATATGGGACTATTTAAACTAATGTAATATTGAAATATTGTAAATAATTGAGAATGAATTTAGGTGAAGAAAGTTGTTATAAGTTATCTTTGTCATCTTCGGGAACATCTGGAAGTTCAAGATTTATCTTAACTATTTTTGCTCTTTAAATATAACTGTTATAATTAGATAGTAAATTAGGCAGAATAATGACTTATGACAGATTATATTGATTTTTATACAGAATCAGAACTTGATGCCCTTTTTAGTGATATCTATGAAAAAGAAGGTGCAAGAAAGATAAAGGAATTGTCTCGACAACTTCGAACCTTTTTCAATTATAAAGCAGAAGTAATCCAATTTAGATTTCAATCTAATGTTCCTTCTAATCGTGATCCGAACAAGAGTTACACCAAAAGCACGTTTTATACCCAAAAACAAAAGATTGAATCATTATCTCAGGAATTCATATCCTTGCTAAAAAGTCTTAAGAGAGATGGCAGCACGATTGAACAAGATATATATTATCTGCATTTTGATAAGAAACCAACAAGGCTTAACAAACTTTCAAATGTTACTGAAAAAATTTCCAACTTGATTCACTCTTTTTCAGAGGGAAGCATTTATGACCATCCTAAATTTCTTAAATTTATCGTAATACTAAGTAAAAACATTATTTTTGTGAAAAAGTGCTTAAACGCGGAATTTTACACGTTTTATGATGAACTTGAAATAAATTATGGTAATTTAGAGAAAGAACTTAAGGATTTAATAGGAGAAGTATCACGAGTGAAGAATGCAAGTTCTACAAAACTTCGAGAGGAGAGATTGTTATCATGAATGAGGACATTGGAGTATCACGAAAAACGGTTGGTGAAGATCGGATTGCAATTTACCCTCTTTTTGGATGTGAGTACATGACACGGGTAAAACCGCTTAAATTCAGGTTCTTTGGATTTGGAAAGCATCCCAAATGTAAGAAACATCATCTCTCCTTAATCTATGTGGATGAAATGATTGGAAATTTCACGGACGCCACCTTAGCTTGTTTTTTTGACAAGTCAGCACTCCCGCCAAGTAAATTACTTGAGGAAATACGTTCAAAATTCCCTCAAGAATTAGAAACCTTCGTAAGAGGATGGATCTACTGTATCACAAGTGGAAGAGGGGCACCCATAGTTTCCCGCTACATGGACGGGATTTCCAATGGATATCTCAAGCAGTTAACCAGAAAACAGAAAAAAGCTTTGAAAAAAGGGGATGATACGAATCTCAATAAAATAAGTAAAGCAATAAAAGATGGGATGAAAGAAATCATCAATCAATACACACGACTCCTCAAGCACCTTCGAATACATTCCGAAATCCTCAATGATCATCAAAAACTTAGACCACTTTCTAAATCACTTAGAAATCACTTGAATGATTGGCAAAAAGGCATTTTGAGGAGCAATGATGTGCTGAATTCCCCAGAAAACACGCGAGAAAGGAGTTTATATGACATCAAGCAGAATTATGATGATATCTTAAATGTTGGAACGTGTAGATGTCTTCTTGGTTTAAATCTTGAAAGTAGAGAAGTTAAGAGAGCGAAATTAACCGCATTTGATGTATTTTCCGCATATCACGAATTTTATGGAGAAGGGTTAACTCAAAAGTTTACTAAATCAGGAATAATGAGTCTTATCAAAATTGAGAATCATCGACAAGATGAGGATTTCCATGAGGAGTTAAAAAACTTTAGTATAAATAAAAATCAAATGATTGATGCTTCTTCTCAAAATTCTGAATTGTTTGAACAATTTTTAGACTATACTCATGATAATGATTTTATAAACCAAGTTATCACTGAATTCAATAAATCAAGTAATTGGATTAAAAATTTCAAACCAACCAAAACATTCTTAAATTTTTTAGCTGAGAAGAAAGAAAAGCTGGAAAATAAAGACCAACTAAAGACTATTTCATATTATATCAACTTAATCTCTAAAATCATGGAGGAAGATGTTTTAAATAAAACAATTCGAGAAAAAATTCATAATAACAAGGGTATATACAACGCATATGACATCCAAGAGTGGCTCCTCATTAGTGATACTGCAGCACGAAATTTCTTACAAAAAATGTTTCCTGATGAGAACTACGAAGAATTTATTCGAACTCAAATGCATGTATCAATTGACACTGTAAAAGAGATAGCTAAGAAGAAAGGAGGAAAGTGCCTTTCTATGACCATTAAAAATGCGAAATCAAAAATTCAACTTGAATGTGCAGAAGGGCATAAGTTTAGCACTTCTTATGATAGTTTAGTATATCACGGTACGTGGTGCCCTAATTGCCACATTTATGTTGGAGAAACAATTTGCAGGCAATTTTTTGAGCATGTTTTTAAGCGACCATTCCCGAAAAGCTATCCTCCTTGGCTTGTTAATAAAAACGGAAATCAAATGGAGCTTGATATGTATAACAAAAATTTAGCTCTAGCAGGTGAATATCAAGGGATTCAACATCGCAAGAAAGCATTTGGGCTTAAAGATGAGGATATAAAGAATATACAAAAAGAAGATGCTTACAAGTTAAAAAAATGTGAAGAAAATGGAGTGTCACTCCTCCAAATACCCGACGATGAAATTGTGCCCTATGATAAAATGCAAGATTATATTGTAAAAGAATACGAAAGAAAATCGGGGAAATCTCTGGAGGTCATTCCAAAATATGACTATCGTGAATTTTCGATTTATGAAAATAAAAATGCTAAGAAATTCAGAAACTATGTTGAAGAAAAAGGAGGAACTCTATTAACTCCTTATTTTACAGCAAAAAAAGAAGTTACCCTCTTATGTGAACGTGGACATGAATGGAGAACCACTCCTAATTCCATATATATGAATAATTGGTGCCCTGAATGTGTTGGAAACAAAAAAGGAACAAGTGAGGAATTCCAAGAAATAGGAAGGATGTTTGATTGTGAATTGCTTGATGAATATGTAAACGCAAAAACATCCTTACATTTCAAGTGCGATAGAGGGCACAGGTTTAGAAAAGATCCATACTGGCTGAAGAGAAATAGCAAAACAATTGAAATATTGTGCCCAAAATGCCAAATGGACATAAATGCTAACAAATTTAAGGAAATTGTGCTTAATAAAGGCGGTGAGATATTAACTCCTTACAAGGGTAGGTTCAAACCCATAAAAATTCGATGTAAAAAAGGGCACATTTGGGAACCCATACCGGGAGCTATCTACCAAGGTCATTGGTGCAAGATATGTAACGATCCTAATCTAGCAAAAATTGAAGCAGCAAAAAATAAGTTCCTCGAAATGCTCAAAACAATGAATTATTCGCTGATTTCAGAATATGAAAAAAATACTATAAAAGTACAAATTAAATGTGAAAGAAATCACAAATTCACTATGACCCCAAAGAACTTCAAACAATTACGAAAGCAAAACATTGAGCCTTGTTATAAATGTAGGAAAGAATATTAGATTTTTTATCTATTTTTTATAACCTTATTTATTCTGTTTCAGCTACATCTGGAAGTTCAAGAATGCGTTTTGCCTCCTCTTCTAAATCTACATTAAAGATATCTGTAATTCCTGATTGTTGCATCGATACGCCATATATACGATCAGCATTGACGATATTCTCCTCTCGATGACTGATGACCATGAATTGAGCTTGTGAAGCAAACTCTTTTATGACTGTCGAAACCCTGTGAACATTTGGACCGTCCAAGGCCGCATCGATCTCATCAAGTACATAAAACGGAGCAGGGTAAAACTCCTGGACCGCGAAAATGAATGCGAGCGCTACGAGAGTTTTTTCCCCTCCACTGAGAATTTCAAGGCTACTGATTTTTTTACCTCGTGGTCGAGCTTCGATGGAAACTCCCCCTTCAAATGGTTTATCAGGTCGATCTAATATCATCTTGGCTGATCCACCAGGGCTAAGTTGTTGGAATATCCGGCTGAATTCACGGTTGATCTCATGATATGCTTTCATAAAGGTTCGAGTCTTTTCGAGTTCAATCTTATCAATTGCATCTAGAATTGACTTGCGTTCTCGCTGAATGGTTTGTCTTCGCATATCAATTTCATCAAAACGCTCTTTTACTGCGTCATATTGCTCGATAGCTTTTAAGTTAACGGGTTCGAGTGCTTGTTTTTTCTTATTAGTTTCCATTATATCTGATTGGAGTCCAGTTTCCGAAAGTTCATCAGTAACTGGTGGTAAAGCGCCGTAATCTTTAGATCTATGATAGAGCGTTTCAATTTGTTCAGTGCTTATGGTTTTTTTTGATTCAAAATTGCTTAATTTCGATCGTTCCATTGAAAGATCAGATTTGAGGTCATTCAATGTCTTTTGGTATCCCTTTTGTCGTTTCCAAGATTCATCCTTTTCTTTAACATGTGCGTCTAAATCTTGTTGTTTTATTATTTTCTTTTCATTTTCACTTTCGAGGTTCTTATTAATTACCTCAATCTCGCTTAAAGTTGTTTGGATTTGTTTTTCAGTATCTTCGATATCTTGGTTAAGGTTTACAATTTGTTGTTCGCGTTCTTTATTCTTATTGAGCTCATTTAGTTTCTTTTGGGTTTTTTGAAGATCTTTATTAAACTTATTAAGTGTGGTCTGAGCTTTCTTTTGTACTTCAAGTTCTTCAGTTTTTTCCTCTCTAAATGCAATTATTTCCTGTTGTATTTTATCGATGAGTTTTTGAATATCTTCGACTCCAATATTAGCTTCTTCAATAGCTCCCAAGCATGTTTTGATGTTATTTTCAGAATCTTCATTTTCTTTAGTCAATTCTTCAATGTTATTGATGATCATCATAATATTTTCTAGAGATCTGAGTCTATCGATTGTTTCTTCGAGTATTTTATTTTCTTCATCAATTTGAGCATTGAGTTCTTCAGTATTCTCCCAAAACTTATCTTTGGATTTTGTTAATTGCTCAATGTTTGCATCGAAAATTTTTCGTTCTTCTTCTTTTGTCGTAATTTCTTTTTCAGTATTTAATATTACCTCTTTCTTTTCTGCGTTTTTAGTATTTAATTCTAAAACGTTTTTATCGATTTCCACCATAGATTCAATCAGATTTTCGATTCCCTTAAGTTCCTGCAATTTATTTTGAAGACTATCCAATTCCCTTTGTTTTTCTTCGATCTCAGATTGTAAAACCGCATTTTTCTCCCAATAACTCTCTCGGGAAGTTTTTAAAGAATTTATTGATTCTAAAAGATTTTCTTCTTGTTTTTTATTGATCTGTTCAGTTCTTTGTTTAATTTCCTCATTATATATCTTTAAATTATATGATAATTCTTGTATGCGTTTATTTACCACGTCTAATCGTTGACTAGAGACTGTAATTGATTCGGAATCGTGTTTATTTTGAATGGTTAATTCCGTGACCTTCATCTCAATCTCGTTTAAATCATCATTCTGAGAATTAATATTTTCAGAAATTTCTTCTAATTGCTTGTAAAGTTCTTGACTTTTTGACATTGTGAGTTTTCTCAAAGATAGATGGACATTTTCAAGGATTTCCATCAAATCTTGAATTAGTGTATCAATAGTTGAGGTAGATTGTTGGATTTCAACATCTGCCGATTCTTTTACTCTACTAATTAGTTGATCAATGGTTAAATCAACATTATTAGTGAATAAATTAAGCGTTTGAAGAATTGAATGGAGTGTGTTGGATGAAGCTTTAGAATCCTTTTCCTCTTCAAGATAATCCATTGTTTTTATAATATCAATGATATCTAAAACAAATTTTCTAAAATCTTCAGCAGATGTATCAATAGCCTCTGCATTTGACTGCTGTATATTGCTTTTTATTGATTCCACTGAAATATTAATATTTTGGGTTAGCATGCTTAAAATTTGAAGAATTCCTGAGATATCTTCGGTATTACTTTCATACTCTTTTTCTGTAATCTCAATCTTTTTTAGAAGATTGTCTTTTTCTTTATTTAATTCTCCGATCCTTCTTTGAACATTTTCTTTTTTTATATTATAATTTTCAAGCTCTTTATCATTTTTAGTTAAATGTGATTCAAGTGAGAAGACTTTTTGTTCAAAATCTCGTTTTTCTCTCTCTAAACTGGTGAGTTCTTTATCATTTATTTTTAATCTAGTGTTTAAATTTTCTATTTTTGCCTTATTATCTAAAATCATGGACTCAATAGAGTTTTGCTTCATAACCATTAATTCCAAATTTTGTTCATTCCTTCTAAAAGTAGAATCTCGCTCTTTTGCTTTAGCTTTTAATTCACTTAATTCTTTTAGTAGAGTATCCTTTTCTTTAAATAATTCTTTTAGGGCTTCCTCAGAATCTTTTCCTTTGCTTAGTTCTTGAATCTTCTCTTCAATAGTAACTTTTTGTGAGTTTAATCTCTCAATTCTATCCATATTCATTTTAATTTCAGTATTCACGGAGGAGAGGAAAGATTGCATTTCAGCTAATTTTGTATTTAATTTGCTTTTTTCTTCTTGAATTCGAGTGACTTGCCCCTCTAAATCTTTTTGCTTATTTTTTTCCTCATTTATTTTAGCTCTCATTCCATTGATATTATTTCTTGTTTGAGTCTCTTGTTCTTTTATTAATTTCATCGCATCATCTACATTTTCAGCGTCTCCTTTAATACGATTTAGTTCTGATATTAATTTCTCTTTTTTATCCTTGTTTTTCTGTATAGTTTCCTTAAGCAGAGTTATTTGCGTATTGTTTGAAGAAATTTTTTGTTTAATTTTTGAAATCTCAGCCTCATGAGAGGATTTTTCCTCATTTTTATCTTTTATCTTTCCATCAAATTCTGCTTGACTTTGTTGTTTTTCTTCTATCTCTTTTTTTAAATCTTCAATGCTGTTTTCCTTTTCTACTATTTCAGTAGAAACTTCTTCAATTAATGAATCAAACGTTTGACCTTCTTGTAATTCCATTTGGTTCATTTCTAATGCCTTAATTTCTTGACGTAATTTATCTATGGATTTTTGTGTAATATTTAGAGAAGTTTGATTTGAAGATAAATTAGTTTTTAATTGAGTTATGGTTTCATTTATAGTTTCCTTTTCTTTCTCTTTCTCAACAATGGTTTTCTGAATGTTATCCATCACAAGAGATTCCTGTTTTAAAACGTCTTCTTGTACAATGATTTTTTCATTGACCTCTTCAATAATTTTATTGGTATCTTCAATTTTTAATTCTAATTGAGCTTCTTCTTCACGTAATTTTGATATTTTTAACGCAATGAGTTGAGCATTATACAATTTGATTTTTTCATCAAATTCTTTCCAAGTGAGAGCATCATTCTTTTCTTTTTCAACTTTTTTCAGTTGTGCGGAGACTTCTTTAAAAATAGCTTCAAATTGGCCTAGATCTCTCTCAGCTTTTTCTAATTCTTTCATTGTAGAATCTTTCATCTCATCATATTTTTGCAGTCCAATAAGTTCTTCGATAAATAACCGCCGATCTTCTGCATTCATATGAGTTAATTCTACAATCTTCCCTTGGAGTACAAACTGATTACTTCCATCTGGATCTATATTAGCAGCTGCTAGAGCATTAAGAATCTGTTGACGAGTGGTTTTTTTTTCATTCATTTTATAACCTCCTCCTCCACCCTTTTTAATAGTGCGAGTTATATCAAATGTATCTGTCCCTCCTGGAAAAATATTCTCGGAATTATCAAAAGATAAGGTTACAGACGCCCTCTGAGAAGGATTTTTACCCCTAGACCCTGCAAAAATTAAATCTTCTAAACTTTTCGCTCTTAATGTTTTTTTGCTTAAACGTCCAAGAGCAAAACACAATGCATCAATTATATTAGATTTACCCGCACCATTTGGACCAACAATGCAAGTGAATCCGCTTGAGAGTCTAATGGTTACTGTTCTTTCACCAAAAGATTTAAAACCTGTCATTGAAATTTTTTTAATATAGGTCAAAAAAAAATCTCCTCATAAATTAACTCTTTCTTAAAATAATGAGTAATTCCATCTATATATATCCAAGGCAACTAAAAAATTAAAATTGTGTACTATAAAATTGTTAAAATTATGAAAAAAAAATTAAAATTGTGTAAATAAGGCATCCACAATTGCTTTTAGTTGTTTTGGGGGAATGATTAAGAAGTAACGAGAGTTGTTGAATAAATTTTTCTTTGACAGGGATAAAATTCCGATATTTTGATACATATTTATTAAACTTTCAAATTCTTCCAAGGAAATATTATAATCAAGGGATTCACAAGATATTTGATATAATTCTTTTAATTCTTGAAAACTTATATAATATCTCGTATTTTTTAAAAAAAAATTTGACAAATTATCTAAAAAGATAATTGTGAGTAATTCCTCTTCAGAAATATATGCGAGTAGGCTATATTCATCAGATATTTGTAATGGATCAAATTGATTTTGTACTATTTCATATACCCCGCATTCTTTATAATCCTTTTTTGAATTTAATAAGAGATATAATTCTCTTAAAATATCAACTCCCTTTCCTGGTACGGGTACGTAATGTTCGAATATTAAATCTGTGATAAATTCTACTAAATCTGTTTCTAAATTTACGGTATATGCCAAAGCTATCCGTTGATGAAGAATTTCGCATAATTGATTATAAGAAAAATAATTCAAGTTTATTTTCAAATCAAAACACCCGAGCAAGTCATAAGCAGCTGGTTTTAGAACTTTATTAATAGTAGAGATTAAAATCATATTTTTTTCATTCCCAAAATGAAGAAATTTCTTAAAAATTTCAGGATTTAAATGTTCAACATTATTGAAAGCTATGAGAAGATTATAGTCGACTTTTTGACAAGCAAGTTTAAAGAGGTTCCACAAATTTGGTAAATTTAAATTTAATATTTGTTGAAAATCTAAATTAAAATTATACACTCCATTCATTTCACTTAACAGTGATATAATAAGTTCTTCAAGTTTTTTTTCTTTGCAATCAACTTTAATTTTATAGATATATGAAGAGTTTTTATCTTGATTTAATAAATCGTTAATAACTTTATTGATAATTACTTTCTTTCCGATACCCTCTATTCCTTGGTAAATTATGTTAATTCCAAAATCATCTGTGATGGCATCATTCACTACCGAAAAAAGTGAATGCTCTTCTTTTTGTCGGTGTAAAATTTGGGGAGGAATAAAGTTTTGATCGAAGATTGCTCTTGGTCCTATATAATTTCCATAAGATTTTGATTTAGCTATCATTTTTGTTCAATTTTTTTTAATTTATATTTAATTTGGATCAAGGTATTTAAACCCCCATGCAGACTGAGTGGGTTCATTGGAAGTAAAAATGAAATATAAAAAATTAGTAAGATAAAAGACTGACTTTAATCCTATTCTTATTTATTACTTCATTTAATCTTAATTTTCTAAGTTTATCTGAAAATTTTAAATCTAATTCATCATAGACATACCCACTAGAACCATTTAGTCCTTCGATAACTTTGAGCTGAGATGGACTGATGAAACCCTCCTTAAAAGATATAATTTTACTCTTACCCAAAAACTTACGCTTAAACAGTGTCCCAAGTGTATTACACGCAACAATTGGAATTCGATTTTCCAAAGCTCTAGCTTTTAAGTATATCTCCCAATTGTTCATTCCCTCCTCTCTGATTTGAGTAGGAGAAAAAAGAATTTGTGCTCCATTTTCAGCTGCTAATCGGGGAGTTTCAAAAAATGCTATATCAAAGCAAATCAAAATAGCAAAAGAAAATTTATTCTTATGAAAAATTATTAACTCATTACCAGAATCGAATATTTCTCTCTCATAAGCATATAAGTGAATTTTATCTTGTCTTCCAATCTCTTCACCTTGATTATTAAAATAATAACTAGTAATGAAAGGTTTATGTAACTTTTTTCTTTTTTCCCATATAGCTCCAGCAATTATATTTACATTGTAATCTTTGGCTAAATTTTTTGTGAAAAGATAATCATCTCCTCTTTCTGTTTGTATAGTTTTCGAAAAGTTTTTAGAAAAAGGTAACCATCTCTCGGGTAAACAGATTATATCACAATCATTATGATTTTGCATTATTATTTTCAATATGTCTTCGATTTCTTTATAACACTCGGTTCGATTTCGCATAATTTCGGGTTGGAGACAACTAATTTTCAACATTTTTTATTTGAATGATTCTTTATTAATTTCTTCTATTATAGGAAAAATTTCATTTAGGTTATAAATTTCATAATCTGGTTGTAAATAATCCGTTGTTTTGAGTTCGGTATAAATAGTATCATGCTTTCCCCCACGATGAATGAAAACACTATGGATATTATTTTCTTTTGCAGGAGCAATATCCTTATATATATTATCACCAACATAAATTGTTTCAGCACCCTTTACATTAAATTTTTTTAAATAATACGAGAAAAGTTTGGGGTTTGGTTTTCTTATTCCAATTTCATCTGAAATAACAATTGAATCCACAAGTTTGTCAATTTTTAATCTTAATATCTTTTCATATTGTTTGATCGGTATTCCATCACTAATTATTACAGATTTAATTCTCCTTTTTCTTAATTCTTTTAAACATGGTTCCACATCACTATAAAGAGAAATTGAATTTATCTTTTCTTTGTGATATGCCATAACTGCCGCAGCGATGTACATAAACTGTTTATTTAATGATATTGAAAGAATTTCCAGCTCATTTAGCCTTCTAATAAAATAATTATAATGTTGTGATGAATTTGAGCCATATTCATTTACAATTTCGTGGATGAGGGTAATAGCTACATCCCTATCTATGTCTAATCCCAAATCAATCATCGCATCTATTCCCATAATTCTAGCACGTTCTGACAAACCTGTTGAATCAAAAAGGCAATCATCAAGGTCAAATCCAATTAATTTTATAGAAGTCATAATTTTTTCAATAATTTAATTAACCCTTTACACAAGATAGAAGACTTGTTAAGTTAAATTTATTTATCTTTTACTATATATAATTTTTAATGTAATTTTACATTGTAACCCTCAAAAAATCACATACTCCCTTATTTAGAATATTACTTGGAGATATCATCCTTGAAGACGATTGTAGCTTTATCATACTTTCATCGAAAAATAGGGCCGCTAGTGTTCTATTCGTATCCAGAAAATGAATTAGATGAACAATTGTCAACTCGAATCGCAAATATAATGGATCAAACGGTTAGTGAAGGCTTTTTTACTCATTCATTTGAAAATAAAAACTCCATGAATTACTACTTTGAAGTCCATTCTGATTGGGCGAGGGGAAATAAAGAAATGTTGATGGTTTCGACTATTTTTTACCATCAATTAACACCTGAAATAGAACAAAATGTTATAAATTTATTATCTGAATTCTCTGAAAAACTCCAATCAAATGAAGAGATATACACCGCGTTTTACATCAATGATATTAATAACATGGAAGAACAAGAAAGAGAGATAATATATAAAAATAATTCTCTTGTTAAACTATGGGTAAAGGAACTATACTGGGCAACTATCGAAGATACTAGAGAGAAAAGTGAAGAAGAGAAGATTGCTACTTTGTTAAATAAAAAGCATATCTTCTTAACACTAAAGAAATTATCAAAAGGTCCTATTTCTCTTGAAGAATTGAATGAATGGTTTAACGGGCAGTTTTCGAAGTTAAATTTTGACCAAGTAATTGATCTTCTGAAAGATAGACAATTAATTTTTATAAATCAAATTGGATTTGTAGAAAAGTATGTTCTTTTATTAAAAGAAGTAAATGCTGAAAGAATACCTCCAGACAGCGTCATTGAATATTTAGAAGAATCTCCTGAAGACCTAGAGAGCGATATTATTGATATTTTGTTACCTAAAGTCCAAGAGTATTTCAGTAATTATGAAAATAAGCTGAAAGACGAATTGGAAGAGGATTCGTTCATTTTATTTCAAATTGTGTCCGATTCGAAAAAATACAACGTGTTATCAGAGTTAAGAAATGGGTTAATACCTAAAGACAAATTGCCACGATTAGTATCAAAACGGACTTTAGAATATTTAACCGCATCCTTGAATTTTTTAAAAAAGCACGACGTTATAGAAGAAATAAAATATAAAAATGAAAGGTATACCGCATTAAAGACAAATATTCAAATTACAACAGCGTTTCCAGAATACTTAAGAAAGCTTTTACCCAAGGAATCAAAACCAGTTGTAGCAGAAAAGTATGAACCAAAGCAAGTAAATGCTGTTGATGAAAAGAATTCTTTTGATCATTTGAAATATCTTTTAGGAAATATGGGAATAGATATTCTACTTGCAGTCGAAAAAGGAGCAAGTAATTTTGAAACTATTGAGATAATATCTGGTGTTCCCATTGAATGCATAAAAGGGAGACTTCCCGTGCTAATTGATTTTAACCTTGTAAAAAAGGATTCTTCTGGTTATGTGATAACTCATTATGGTATTAATTTCATTAAAAGTTTAGAAAAAAAAACATAAACTAAATTTAAATTTCAGATTGGGGCGACAGAATCATCGCTATGAGCAATAGCTCTAATTGTCATAAGATCATCATTAATCTAAATTTAAGTCTAAATTGTATCACTCCTATTATAAAATTTGTCAATATAATACCCTTTCTTTTTTGGACCACCACATTCATCAATCAATTTTTTCAATCCCTCATCTTCAGAAACTCTTTCTTTTAATAGAATGAATAAATCTTCAGTTAGTTCTTTTCTTACATTCAAATATTCTAAAATTTCTATGGCTTCATCAGAGGTTGAACATCTTCGTAGAAAATCTATAACTCCTGGATTTGAGAGACTTTCTTCATACTTTATTTCAATATTCTCCGATTCATCTTTATCTTCTTCAATCGATGAGATCTTCATAGATTTCTTTCCTTGATTTATTTCAGAAGTTAAATTAGGAAAGTATTCTTTCAATTCTGTCTTATCATACAATATCTTTACTTTATCGTTTTCAGTAACTTGTAGTTCTATGAATTTTTCTTTTTCTTTGGTTTCTTTATGGTCCATTAGTTAAACATTAGCAAATTTTATTCTTAATTAAATTAATTTTGGTTTGTATATAAATTAAATCTTGAAGAACTAAAATGATGTAATTTAAAGTAAAAAAAATAATTCTAAAATGAAAAAATTAATTAATTTTACACGACTTCAACATTTATTATATTATGGAAGTAGCAATAAAATGAAGTCTGGATATAGTTATGTAAAAGAAACCTTTGAGACTCATGAAACAGGATATCAAACCCCTCATTGGGAAAGAGGAATCGAATATAGAAAAGGTAAATCAATACAACGCGTCGATAAACCTACAAAACTATATCGAGCCCGAACTTTAGGATATAAAGCTAAACAAGGTTATGTTATAGTAAGATCACGCATCAGAAAAGGTGGGGCTCATAAAGTACGCCCAAAGCGTGGAAGAAAGCCTCGAGCTATGGGTGTTTCCAAATACACACCTGGAAAGAACTTGCAGTGGGTGGCTGAAGAACGAGTTCAAAGAAAATATCCTAATATGGAAGTGCTAAACAGTTATAAAATTTATGCTGATGGTAGGAGTTGGTATTATGAAGTAATCCTCGTAGACCCCAATCATCCCGTAATAAAATCTGATCCAAAAATTAATTGGATCTGTGAAGCACCACATCATAAGAGGGTCACTAGGGGTTTAACTTCAGCCGGAAAAAGAGCTCGTGGTTTGCATAAGAAAGGATGGGGTTCTGAAAAAACACGACCTAGCATAGGAGCAAATAAAGGTCGTGGGAAATAAAATATTATAAAATCCTAATTTTTAAAAACTTTTTACAAATTATTTAATCTATGCTTATAGTTTGTTAACGCTTAAAGTAAGGCCACCATCGATAATCAGATTCTGACCAGTAATATAATCCGCTGTAGATGATGCTAAGAATAGCGCTAAATCAGCAACCCATTGAGATTCACCAATTTTATCTATTGGAAGCTTTACATTGCGAGATTCAAGAAATTGTCGAATAAGTTTTGGATCATTGTTATAGATCGGTGTTAAAAAGACTCCTGGCGATATTGAATTTACTGTGATATTGCTCGAACCAAGCTCAAGGGCCCAGATTCTCGTGAACGCAATAAGAGCTGCCTTGCTAGCACTATAAATTCCGAGCATGGGATTGTGACCATTCTGGGTACCTGCTGTGGATGCGATGTTTATGATTTTCCCTCGAACAGGTTTGAATTGCTTCTGGCGTTTCATTCTCCTAAAAAAAGCTCTAGTTACATTTAAAGGACCTTTAACATTAACACCAAAAACCTTATCGTAGACATCTTCTTTAGCTTTTAATGCTGTATAAAGTCCTCCGTCAATCCCGGCATTGTTAATCAATAAATACACGTTGTCAAAAGTTTCGAACGTTTCTTTAGCCATATCATCAACTTGCTTTGAATCTGAAACATCAGCTTTAATTAGAAGAATTTTAGATTTATTAGATTTTAAAACTAAATCTCTTGTTTCTTTAAGCCCATCCATATTTATATCGTTTAAAACCAAATCTGCCCCTTTAGATGCGAAAGTAATGGCCATTTTTTGCCCAAATCCACTACCCGCACCAGTTATAAGTGCAACTTTTCCTTCTAAAAATCTTTTATTTTCCATTCTATATTCACATCTAACTATAAATGTTTTAAATATTTTTAAAGTTAATATCCCGCTCCAAAGAGACCCTTGCTTTGTTTATAAGTCCCTAAAAACTTTCCTGCAGGTGGTGATTCAAAAGCAATTGAAATATCAAGAACGCTTGGCTTTCCTGAGTCAAATGCTCGCTTTAATGCTGGCTTTATATCTTCAGGTCTCTCTATTTTTTCTCCATAACATCCAAATGCCTTAGCAATCTGTGAGTAGTCGATAAATGGAAGATCAACATCACAATATCTTCGTTTCATGCTATTTTTTTGATAAGTTTTTAACATTCCCCAAGCACAGTTATTTGCTATGCAGATAATGATTGGCAAGTTTAATCTGACTGCTGTTTCAAGTTCTTGGACGTTAAACATAAATGAACCGTCCCCGTTAATGCATACTACGGGCTTATCTTTTTTAGCAAGCTTCGCAGCGATAGCATAACTTGAACCGACACCTAGATGCCCCATTCCTATCGAGCAATACGTACTCCTTGGATTTCTATGAAAATTAGATATTAATCCAAATGTAAATATCGCTATATCTCCTCCATCTACAGATATAAGTGTATCAGGAGGAACAAAATCTAATATTTCAATAAGCATTCGTTCTGGTTTCATTGGTATTTTATCAGAATCCAAGATTTTATCAATTATAGCTTTATCAATTCCACGAGCTTCTTGAAGATAATCGTTCCATTGAGACCATTTAGCGATCATATCTTTTGGTAGATTTTTTTCCATATCATTCAGCAACTGATTTATTACAGCTTTAATGTCTCCTATGATAGCGATTTCTGACGGTCGATTTTTCCCAATTTCATTAGGATCGATATCTACTTGAATGATTTTTTGGTCTTGATTCCATAAAGGGCCCATACCATATAATGTTGTATAATCCCAGCGACAACCTAGCGAGAGAACCACATCTGCTTCAGATGCAGCTCTTCGGAATGTGCTTGATAAGGGATATGAACCTGCATAAGTCTTCTCATCAATAGAAATTGCTCCTAATCCATTAACGGTTGTTAATGCAGGGATTTTGTATGTTCTTGATAATTTTTTTAATTCATTTGATGCTTCGGAAGCAATTGTCCCTCCTCCTGAAATAATGATGGGTTTTTCGGCTGTTTTTAAGAGCTCAACAGCTTCTTTTATCACTTCAGGATTTCCACTTGGTCGATAAAAAGGGCGATATTTTTCAGGAGGAATAATTTTTTTAAAATCTTTCTCAGAAGCTTCCCTCACTAATGCTGTTTCTCTTAATTCAAGAAAGACAGGACCCCTTCTCCCGGATAAAGCAGCTTTAACGCATCTCTGTACAGCAAAAGGAATCTCGTATGGTTCTTCTACTGAGATGGCTAGTTTGGTGATTGGTTTCATTAATTCCATTTGATTTAAACCACCCTGTAAAATTCCGGTATTATCAAACATTCTTGCGATTTGAGCTCCAATTACTAACAACGGGATGGAATCTGCTTGAGCTACAGCGACAGCAGGAACAAGATGAGTTACACCCGGCCCAGCTGTACCGAGACAAACTCCTAGCTCTCCCGTGGCTCGTGCCCACCCATCCGCCATGTGACCTCCTGCTTGCTCATGGCGTACCATTACAGTATCGATACCCTCTTCACGACCAAACCTTTCAACGGCATCATAAATTCTAGTTAGTTCTCCACCAATTATTCCAAACATCTTGGTAATTCCTTCATTTAGGAGACATTTAACTAATAAATCTCCACCATTCGATACTTGTTTAGACATATATGCATCTTATTAAAATTAAAAATTAAAGTTTCTTAAAATCAGATATAGAATGAGAAGGGTAAATTTTAAAAAGAAATCAATTCTAAGTAAAATCCAATTAGTTTTCTGGTATCTAAATAATAGAAATTAACTTTTCCAGCTTTTCCCGTTTGAACAACTTCTACATTATACTTAGTTTTAAATTCTGATATGAGATCTTCAGCATTTTTAGTATATACCCCCAAATGATGCAAACCTTCATTACCTTCTTTAATATAATCTAAATATAAATGATCCCCATTAGATTCTACTACCTCTACTATTTCCAATTGCTTTCCCCCGAAATTTTGCATTATTTTTTTCATTTTAAATACGATTTCTTTTCCCTTATAAATTACTGTTGAATTTTGTTCAACGATTTTTAATTCTGACTGAAAATTTAAGAGACCCCCAAAGTATGACTTCGCTTTTTCAATATCTTTTACAACAATCCCGATCTGATCAAATTTATCTAATTTTAATTCATTCAATTTCTTGACACCTTTTCTATTTTACACTATCTGCGAAATCTAAAGAACCTGTAGGACTTTTTAAAGGAAATTCCTCACTTAAAATCATTCTCTTTAAGTCTTTTGCCAATAATATTGCTCCATTTCTGTCAGATTGTCTAAGGACTATAGGTACCTCTTTTCGCTCAAATTTTATTGTTTTGAGGTTTAATTTAAAGGCATCAGGGCATAATAATGAACAAGTTCCACAATTGAAACATCTAGATCTATCAATTCCTGTAACTATTTCATTTTTCATTATGAATGCATCAGTTGGACAAGTTTCTGCTACAGTACATTCCTTGCAGCTCTTACAGGCTGACGAATCAAAAATCATCAAATAATTTTTTTCCCATACGTCACCATAAGTAATTTGAGCTACTTTCTCTCTACCGACTAAACTCAATATATTCAATTTTACATCTTTATCAGATCTAACAATATTTCCCAAAATCCTCTCATTAAGAATGGGAATTGGAACCGCAATACTACATATTGGTTCTAGCCCATATGATGTCTTGAAAGCACCCATATATTCTGGTTTCATATTTGAAAATGGAGCAATTGTCATCATATTTGGTTTTTCTATATAATTACGCGTTCCCGGACCTATAAGGTATCCTCTGCTTCCATTTACCAATAAAGGGGACCCTACGCCAAGTGACTCAAATTCTGGATCATTTTGAAATGGATTTAGTGCTCCACATCCAGAAAAAGTGATTTCTGATTTGTTTGGTTTAAAAGGTTGGCTAGAAAAAATAGTGTTAACTTCATATGATTCACAATTTATCATGGCATTATAATTTTTAATAGATTGTCTCGTACCCATTAATTTAGCGAACTGCATATCTTCTAGTCGCATCTCTTTTTCTATTATTTGACCTTCACTACTTTTTGCGACTATTGAGACTTCTTTTCCTTCTACTAAATCCCTAAAAAGAGATCCTCCACAATAATTTTTTTTAGTCTGGCTTTGAGCAGTTCCATAAATTATTAGATCAACTATCCCTAAATACTCATTTGGGCAAGGGCCTGGAAATGCAGGAAGCCCATTAATGGAAATTTCAGTAAACTTTCTTAATGCTTTAGGAGGTGTAATCCGAAAAGATAAAACACCCATTATTCCACTCATTAAACCTTTCGTGGCAGTTGTTATTACATCAACATCTTCAAACTTTACTTCATCTCCATCTTCTATGCGTTCAATAAAATCTTGAACTGTGATTACGTTACTCGTGCCACGCTCAATTTTCTTTATAATTTCTGATAAAGTTCTTTTTTTCACTCCATTGACCACTACTTTCATTAAAGTCTATACCTTTTAAAATATTAAGTTATAATAAAATTTTTTTATTAAAACATCACTTACAAATCTTATAGAATTAATAAGTATTTATTGGATTTTAAGAGGTTCTTCACGATTGCCTTACTTTGAATCAAGATTAAGATTAAATTTGGAAAACTTTGAAGAAATTAAAAATAAATTTGCAATTTGTGAAAAATTAGGAATAAAAAATGTAATTGTAGAACCTGTTGGAGATTTAAAAAACAATGGGGTTGAGTTGAGGGAAAAAATTGAATCTTTGACAAAGATGCATCTCTATTATCGGATATCTTTACGACCTAGAAATATTGATGATTTAAAAAGTAAGTTAAATATAAATAATAAATTACCAACCATACTTTCGATTGAGACTCCAATTAAAGAAATTCAAATTCAAGCAGCTAAAGACTCCAGAGTTGATGTAATATCATTTGCAGATCCTAAAACCATGAAAACATTAACTACTGGAGTAATATCCTTGTCAAAACAAAATAACTCATACATTGAAATTTCACTAGCATCAATGATGGTAGTAAATAAAGCTCAACAATCAAAAAATTTTCGAGAATTATACCGCATAATTCATTTGGTAAAAAATTTAAAAGGAAATCTCTTAATTAGTGGAAATTTTGAAGATTCATATCATTTAAGACATCCAAGAGCTCTAATTAGTATTTGTCATACATTGTTAGGGCTTTCAATAATAGAAGCAAAACAGTCATTTAATGAAAATGTTAAAAAATTGATAGAGAGAACATTAGATCGATATGATAGAAATATCATAGAATATGGAATTAAATTCATTAAAGGAGGTGAGTGAATATCGTTAGAAACGAACGTAATAGATACATTCTTTTTAAGATAATTCATGAAGGATATCTTTCATTAGAACATTCAGATATATTAAAATCAATTTGGAAATCTATTTGGCGCTTTTTTGGAATGAAAGAGGCGAATAAAATTGGATTATGGGTTATTGAGATTGATTTAGAAAACGAATTTGGTTTAATTAGATGTGCTCATCAGACAAAAGAAATAATTATCACAGCCTTATCTCTTATCACTGAGATAAACGGGAACAAAATAATATTATCTCCTGTTAAGACTTCGGGAACGATAAAATCAATAAAAAATTATATAATTTTTAAGAAAACTTGAAATTAAACGCGTTAACCCAAATTAAAATGACAGAAAAAAAATTAACAAATGGATATATTAGGAAATATGATGAATTGTTAAGATTAGATCTTTTAAATAATAAAATGTTTAAAAAACATCAATTCATACTTATAATTCTGGCAATCACGAGAGAATTTAGTAGATTTATAATTTATCCGATTAATGTAGATACGATATTAAAAATTACTGTATCCAGCTTAAAAGAAAATGTGGAAGATCTTAAGTTAATTTCATCCATACTAAAAAATGTTAAAATTATTCATAATTCTGGTCTAACAGTAAGAAATAATCTTTTCATTATTGAAATTTATCTCAAATTAAGATTCTCAGATTCAAAATATAACGATTTAAAAAGTTCTTTAGATAAGATTAAAAATAAGTATATAGATATAGATATTGAAGAGATCAGCTTGAACAATTGAATTTAAGTGATAGAAATGAATACTTGGAAAATTAAATTAGAATTAGAAAATGGAAAATATGAAGAACTTGAACTGTTTGACGCAAAAGTATACTTTGAAGGTTATCTAAAAATTAAAAGGAGTTATTTTAATCGCTTAATTAAAGCGATCAAAATCGCGAAAAATTATGTGATGAAACATGCAATAGAAGAAGTGATAAGTCCTGACAAGGAAGATTGGGCATTAAATCCCTGGTTATTGTTGATTATAAAAGATATTGAAAAAGAGATGCCTTTTTGGTTCCTTATTAAAAGAGAATTAGATTTGTCAGGATTATTAGTAGCTATTGGACCGAAATCATTTGCTGAATTTAATAGCCAAAACATTAGCGATGCAAAGCGAGATATAAAAAGAATTATTAATTTTATAGTATCGTACCTAAACAAGTTTAATTGTGTGGTATTCATACCAAAATTCGTATCTCAATAAAAGGACAAATAACTCGCCAAATTAAATTCATAATGATTAACCAAAACAACATTAGAGTGTCCATATTAATTAGGATGATATGAATAAAAATTCAATACCGATAAGCTGATCAATATTTATTCGTGCATATTTTTTAAAATTAAGAAAGATAAGAATAATATTCAAAAATTTAAAATTGAACTATTTTTTATTTTATTTATCTTTGCTTAATAGTAAAATATTTATAAAAGTGGCTTTAAAAACGTGAAACGTCCAATCAATAAAATCTTCATATTTACGATAATTTTCCTTATTTCTTTCAGTTCAATCACATTAATTCAAAATGTTAACTGTTCAACTACGATAATCCCACCCATTGGGAGCACACCTAAAATTGATGGAGTTATTGATCAGCAAAATAATGAGTGGGGGAGTGCTAACAAAAGTACGCTCTATTTATATCAAAATCTCTCATCACCTGAAAACCCTCTACCCATTGATTTATGGGTAATGCAAGATCAGACATCACTTTTCATTTCAATTCAGTTTGAATTTGACCATCATGGGTCGAGTGATTATAATAAGGAATTTGTAGGGATTCTAATTTCTGAAGATGTGTTAGGTGATTATAGTGATGCAAGATTTATTCAATTTTCAAATATAAGCGCAGATAAATTCCAGTATTTAGATTGTTACATCGATAATTCAGTTTTTATTTTAGATGATGTTTCTAATGGAGAAGGAGCAGCAAAATTAGATGGTAATAAAATTACATATGAATTTGGAACCCCAATTGAAATTAATGATGAAAGTGGTCAAGATGTATGGCTTCAGACTCAATTTACATATAATTTTAGTATAGTTTATGGAACATCAGCAGTATATCCAGGAGTATATCCAGGAGAGATATTGCTTGAAAACAATATTTTAATTAAAATTCAATTTCCAATATATAAACCCCCAGAAATACCAATTGATAAACTTATAATTAATTTTATAATTTTTGGGATAGTTAGTGCTTTTTTTATTTATTATGTGTTTTCAATTAGAAAAATTAAAGATAAGGTCAAGCGATTAAGGAGCTAAAATGTCAAAAATTAAAAAAGAGAATCAAATAAAGAAGAATAATATGAATGATGACAAGTTCGCATTCAAATCTGTCATACGTTCCGCTGTATTAGGTGGAATTTTTTTCATTGGTTCAATTCTTTTTAATGCAGAAATTTTGAAGATATTTGATACAAGTATATTCCTTTGGAACATTATTGACTCAATTATAAAAGTTGTATTTATATTGTTATTCTTTGTTTTTATGATAATTAGTATGGGAAATTATAAAGAATTAATAGGTAAGCCTTTAAATTTCAAGGATATATTGTTGCTTTCAGTTCTATCAATTATTCAAGCTTTCTGGAACCCTATTGTTTTTACCTTTACATTAGCAGGGCTGGCAATTTTATTAGTTTACTTGTATTTAACACAAGATAATTAATCTCATTATTTTTTTAAAAAATGAAGTTCTTTTTAATTGGTCACAGAGGCACCAGATATCAATTTGATGAGAATACTTTAGAGGCATTTAATATCGCCATTAATAAAGGAGCAAACTACATTGAGTTTGATATTAGATGTTCTAAAGATGGAAAATTAGTAGTTATTCATGATGAAACTGTAAATCGAACCACTGATAGTGTTGGTAAAGTTAAAGATATGATATATCCAGACATTCTTAAAGCTAATACAATCAAGAACAAGTCAAAAATTCCATTATTAGAAGATGTATTAGATAATTTTTGTGATAAAATCTGCTTTATGATTGAATTAAAAGAAAATAAGATCATTGAACAGATTTTAAAAATCTTATCTCAAAAACGGCTATTAAACTCATGTGTAATAAGTAGTAGAGATTTGGGAGAGTTATTAAGGATAAAAGAGAAATATCCCTCTACTCAAATATGTTATAACATAACTAAGGCCAAAAACCCAGACTTAGAGACTTTCATTAACTTAAGTTCAGAAGAGATCTATCTTAAAAGACCAGATTTAATAAGTTTGAATTCAGAAAAAATTTCCTCAAAAATTATTAATAAGTGTCATGAAAATCATATATTAGTTTTAGCATGGAATTTCATGGAATATGAGAATCCTATATCGATAATGAAAAAACTTATTGCTATGAATATTGATGGAATTTTATTTGATAATCATAATAATATTGAATATATAACTAATTTAGTTAACAAAAGATGAATTAGGGACAATTATTGATTTTCCAGAAGGGAGAGATAGGATAATATCATCTTCCTTTAGTAACTTTATCCATTTTTTAAATTGATCATCACTCTGATTGAGAAGGATTGACTTAATTTCTTTCGCTAGCTTTCCTTTTGATAAACCATCTTTCGAAGGTTTTATTTTAATAATATGGGAGACCTGAGTTTTAATTGCACTCAAAGGACCACAGAGAATTTTGGGGAATATAACCCTCTCATCTCCAATAGTCTCTGTTTTTGATTCTTCTATTTCTATTCCAATCCCTAATTCATTTTTTGCATTTTTTATAACATTCTTCTTACCAGAGATCATAAAAGATCCTTTAGGTAAGTACTCACCTGTAGGGGGGGTTTTTGATACTTGATTCGGATTAACATACCAGACATCTATGTAACCCCAATCCTCTTTCCAGGCATTAGAATAGCTTCCTACAAAAATTGCAGCCTCATTTATTGTTTGTTCAGGTATCTCTTTATTATCTGGATTTTTAACAATTACAAGAGGGGATCCAGGAATATTTGTATGGAAAACAAGATCTTCTGGTTGCAAATGCGTTTTAAATAGTACTTCATTCGAAGTAGCATCTCTACCACCAACTATTAAAAATCCGTTTGAAGAATGAAACCATCTAAACTTCTCGTACCATGCTTGTTTTCTTTTCTTTACTAACCCTACCACCTCATCATCAAGAGACTCTCTCTCTTTAACAAATTTTGTCATTTTTTCCTTAGATTTATTAATTGCTTCTATAGTTCCCATTATTTTTTGTTCAGCTTTTTTTCCTTTGGAATATATCAAATTCGCATTTTCACCAATAGTTTTTCTTATATCTAATTTTACTTCTTGATTTAAGATATTAACTAACAATTCTCGACTTTCAGGAATGATTTTAACAAAAAATTCAACGCCTTCTACTTTATTCTTTTTTGCATCCAATAGCTTTTTATTTATTTCATACCAATCATATCCTTTATCTTTTGCATCAGAAATGACATAAAAAAGTTTTTCAAATTCATTAAAATGAGCATAAATGAAATCTCCATAATTATAATATCTTTCTTTTTTTTCATATAATTCCTGGAGATAATCTTCTTGGTTTTGCAGGATTCTTTTATAAGCATCTATTTTATCATTAATTTTTTGATTTTGCTGTGGATCTATTACTGAAAGGTCTAATTTAGAATAATAATTATCCACAGCTTGATTAAATGAGTTATAAAATATTTTTTTATAATCCCGAAAAGTTTCTAACTCAAATGGTAGAACGGCAATTTGGTTATCATTTTCATCATAGATAATATGGGCATTTATTTCTCCAAATAGCAGTTGATTTCTGAGATTTTTAAAAATATTAAAAAGTTCTTTTAGCTGAATATCACTAAGCGATTGTGCATTATGTGTTTTTTCTATTTTCGATCTATAACATAATTCTTCACTAATTAGCCCCGAAATACCAATGTTTCTTGCTAAGATTCTTACAATTTCATCATCCGAGTTTCTTATTACATCAATAAACTCCATCTCATTAATAGTTAAAAATCCAATACTCCTTTGGCTTGGAAATTCATATTTTCGATTTGCTAAAACATCTCTATCCCTAAACTTTTTGTATGATTTAGCTATTTTTATAATATTGTTTTCATCTAAAAATAGATAATTTCCTTTGTTAAATAATTCAATTATGAATTTTGAATCTCCTTCTTCATAAGAATAAATTTCGATAATGATTATTCTATCAAATTCATATTGAGAAACAGATTTAATCTTCCTATTCTTCAGTAATTTTCTCAGCGACGTAATATATTGGCTTGGATATTTAGGAATTGGATAATCATAATCTGTTAAGTTTATTCTCGAATCATTTTTTACAATTAGATTAACTTTTTCCCTCGCTTTGGTCGAAATTTTTAAAATTAATAAATCTTCTAATTCATAAATATTTAATATTGTTCCTTCTGAAAGAATTTGATCTAATTCCTTCGAGATTATGTGTACATCAAAATTTGAAAAATTGGTTTGAACTTTCATTGTTATTTATTCTGTATGAGTAATATTGTTATAATCCTATAATATAAAATCCTTTTTATAATAATTAATATTTATAGTAATGATTATGCCAAAAAAAGATTCTCGCTCGAAGAAAATTAATATTAAGAAGGAAAGACAAAAGCTCATTAAAGAAAAAATGAAACAGATGAATAAAAAAGAGTATCAGAAAGAAAAGAAAAGTACAACTAATTTAGACATGCGCTTGGAAAAGGAAACTAACCTTTATTGGTATCGAGCTTTGACTGGAGCATTATCTGGTTTAATTGGACGATTAATTGGTTTTATAGGGTGGCCTTTATTATTATGGATGCTCTGTTTTTGGTTCTTGACGCCGTTTGTAATCAATTTCGTGATATTGAAATATAAATATGATAAAGAAACCTGGGATTGGAAGAAAATTCTCAAACCAGGTCTTGGAATCTTCTTCTTACTATTTATGATAACCTCTGTAATTGTACATACGCTATTAGCTTTCTTATAACTCTATAATATTATTCTTTGCTTTACTCTCTTTTCCGTTTTACCTTTTGAACTGAATGTTATTTCATCTAATTTATACATCCGATTACAGTATACACATTGGATTTTCAAGGGTTTCTCTTCCAACACGCTGAATTCAGAATCAATAGGTTCATCTGAATTAGAAATACAAGTTTTATTTGCACATAAAACTAATTTTTTGATTACTTTAGGAATTTTCACTTTTTTCTTTTCAATAACTTTATAGTTCTCAATCAATGATATAGAATTGTTTGGAGAAAGAATGGATATTTGTTGCATTTGTGTCTCATTTAGAAATACCCCTTCAATTTTAATGATATCTTTCTTTTGGAATTTATTTGAAGAAACATTGATACCGATTGTCATGAGATTTGGAGATTCATCTAATCCAGTAAGATTTAGAATAGTTAGAGCATATCCCCCAGTGATATGATCAATTACTGTTCCTTTCTTTATTTTATCAATCCTTAATTTATCTTCTGACATATTTCTATTTATTAAACTATCCTTATTCATAAAATTTTTGTTATTACTATTAATAATTATATAAGAAGGAGTGAAAGAAAGAATAATACAGGTGTTATAATTACATTATATGAGAGGTTATCATCAATTTCTAAATTAAGAAAATCTAATCCCCCGATAATAAAAGCTCCAACCGAAGAAAGGATAAACAATCCAAAATAAGAGATATGATAAAACTCATTTAATAAAACCAAGCAGATCATTCCTGATACAAAACCACTGATCATTCCTGCAATCAAACCTTCATAAGTTTTATTTGTTTTTCTAATAAATCTACGTCCCATCATTCTACCGAATAAATTTGAAGCCATATCTCCAAATATTGACATGGTCATAGAGGTACATATTACTAGCGGTCCAATTGGTTGAAATAATCCATATATTATTATAATTGAAAAACATCCAATTCCCATTGAGATATGAGGACCAATTCTCGTCTGGATCTCCTTTTCTCTGAGAATTAAATTTACAGGTTTTAAAGGGTAGTAATCTGGCCTGACAATTCGTATCAAATCGACCGAAATTAAACCTATAAGAGAAATTCCAACTAAAAAAACTACTAAATATTGTGTAAATATCATTTTGTCCCCTTCTAAATTGTATAGGGAAAAAAATAAATTAGAAATTATTGGGGGTAAGAAATTAAGGATATAAGAAAATACGGTTTGAACCAAAAACCCAAGTGTAAAATAAAAAAACACTATAGCTAATACAACTAAATGAGTTAATTTGCGATAAATGTCATATTTTAAAGGTAATTCTGGGGTGTATACAATATAATAACGTTTCCAAGAATCATCCTGATTCTTGATTCTTTTTTTTTCCCTATGAATAAAAAAATATAATATGGGTAAATAACCTATTATAAAAGAAATGATGAATATATCGAATGGGAAAACGATAAAATTAATTTTAGATACTTTTAATGTTTGAATAAGAATTAAACTGATTGTAATACTAAAAATTAAGACTATAGAATTACAGAGATTATTAATAAATGCACTAGTTTCTCTTTTTCTTCTTGATAATATTGTAATATAAAACAATATAGCGCAATAAAAATAAAAAATACAAATGATAACTAAAGACAAAAGATTCAAAGAAAAGCTATCTCAATATATTATATAATATAGAATTTATAATTTCAACTTTAAGATTTTTACTGATTGAATAAAAAAAAAAGATTAAAATTTTGATTCATCAATTATTGGCATATCTGAAGAATTCAAAGCTCCAGAAATTTCTTCAGAAGGCAATTCGAAGTCTACTAAATTTCCCTCCATATATTCCTTATAAGCTAAAAGATCAAAATATCCATGACCGCTGAAGTTAAAAACAATAACTTTCTTTTCATTATTCTCTTTTGCTAATATAGCTTGATCTATAGTTTCTTTCACTGCGTGACACGTTTCTGGAGCGGGAAGAATTCCCTCAGTTCTAGCAAATTGAAGCCCTGCCTCTATAACTTCAGTTTGAAAATGCATTGAAGATGTCATAAGCTTGTTATTGATTAGGTTTGAGATAATGGGAGCAATTCCATGATATCTTAATCCTCCGGCATGTATTGGATGAGGAATGAAACCGTGCCCTAAAGTATGCATTTTAAGAATAGGCGCTTTTTTTGCGGTATCTCCATAATCCCATCTATATTCTCCTTTGGTCACACTTGGACAAGCTCTAGGTTCTACTCCAATAAATTGAGTATTTGGGAGGTTCCCTTCCAATTTATCTCTCATAAATGGAAGCGCAAGTCCACTGAAGTTTGAACCACCACCCATGCATCCAATTATTATATCTGGTTCTGAAATTCCAACTTTATTTAGTTGAATCTTTGTTTCTTGACCTATTATTGTTTGATGCAAACATACAAAATTAAGTACACTACCTAAGGAGTATCTTGCATCATCTCTTGTTAAACTATGTTCTACAGCCTCTGAAATTGCAATTCCTAAGCTTCCCGGGTGTTCTGGGTTCTTGTCATAAAACATTCTACCAGACATCGTATATTTCGATGGGCTTGCGTGTACTTCGCCATTATAAGCTTTCATTAGTATTTTTCTCCCTGGTTTCTGAATGTAACTTGCTCTTACCATATAGACCACACATTTCAACCCAAATAAATTGCAACCATAAGAGAGTGCTGAACCCCATTGTCCTGCTCCTGTTTCAGTGACCAATTCCTTTAACCCCTCTTTTTTTGCATAATATGCTTGTGCTAAAGCAGTATTAGGTTTATGAGACCCTGTTGTGGAAACTGATTCATTCTTATAAAAAATTTTAATATCATCGCCTTCAATTCCCAAATCCTTTTCTAATCCATAAGCACGATGGAGAGGTGTTGGGCGGTAAGTTTGTGCATAAATTTCTCTTAATTCTTTCGGAATGGGTATCATTCTTTCTTTTGATACTTCTTGCATTACACATTCCTTGGGAAATATAGCAAAGGCTAGTTCTGGAGGTGCTGGCATTCCATCCATTGGATTTATTAATGGTGTTATGGGTAAGGGTAAATCTGGTAAAATATTTACCCATTCTTTTGGGACTTCATTTGGTTCTAATAAAATTCGTGCATTTATTTTACTCATTTTTAGATATCCTTCACATTTTAATTATAGGTTTATGTCTCCTTATATCAATGGAATTCAAAAATATAATGCATAACTGCTAAGGCAATTAATAACTAAATTGAAAGAAAAGTAAGCTTGTTTATTAATATGATTTAAACCGATGAAAGAGCGTTATCATGAACGCCACTGCCACTGCCAACGCCAAAAAGTCATTTTCTCAGTAAGCATGATTTAAATCCATATTAAGAATATTAAATAAAAAACTCGAATTAACTTATAAATTTAATGTTTTGAACATCAATAAAATCTGAATAGTAATTAAAAATAATTAGATATGAAACTAAATGAAGTGAATATTAGCGACCTTCGAAAATTTTATTCAAATTTTTCGCCGCTATTCGCATGACTTTAACCGTCTTCATAAGGGTTTCGATTACAGTCCCTGCACAAACGATTACTAAACGTCCCGCATTACTCACAATTATATAACCGTTTTCTGCTCTTACTATTATTTCACTTAAATCTTCTTGAAATAACGTTTGAATCGTTGAGCTTCCCGTCATTAATAAGGCTGAGGCCAATCCACAAAATTGATCGCCGTCAACATGGTATTGTGGTAAAGCAGAGAATGCAATCTGATAACCCTCCTTTGACACGAGTGCGATAGCCTCTATGTCCGCGTTTGAAGTAATAAATGTGATTTGAGGGCTAATTCTCTCAATGTCACTACTCGTGATTCCGAGATCCGAACCGAATTCCACTTATAACACCTATTAGCAATTTTTTTAAATCTTATAATATGCGAAAATTGCTTATTATAATTTATTATAAAAATAATCTCTTTTATGTTTTTATTTTTATATATTGTAAAAAAACAAATTTTGATTAGATACTTCTAAAAAAATATAATCTGTTATGGCTCTGCTTAAATTTTAATACTTTATCAACTATAAGATATTTAAATTTTTTAATTGGTTAAAGCCTAAAACCATTAATCTAAACTAGTAATAAGAAGGATTTAATAATGATTACCACACGAGAATCAATTAATTATCAATTTTCTCTAATATTTGGTTATTCCTCTCCAGATGATATTGTTGTTGGAGATGTTATCGGGCCGGGTAAATTAACTAGAAGTAAAATGAATCAATTATCTCAAGAGATCATCGCATATTTAAGAATGTATAATGCAATTTTGAGAGATTTTACAGGTTCGGAACTATTTAGTATTGAATTTGAATTATATAATTATGATGAAAAAGAATCATCGCTAAAAATCTTCCCAAAATCAATGTTATTGATTCCTGGTAAGTTTAAAGATTGTGAAAGCCTGCTTCTTGCACTGAAACCAGAAACTGGATATTTAAACACTCACAAATCTCGAGATTCGGTTAATAATGTAAGCAAATTATTTTTTGAGGTAGAAGAATTCACAGATCATCCCGGCATAAATAAAAGCCAAAAAGCATTGGTACTACGAAATTTTGCATCTAGATTTAGTAAAAAATTATATGGTGATTTACTCGAAAATAAGTGGAATAAAAAACTTATTGGAGTTAGTTTATCTTTGCCCACTGAAAAAGAAATGTTAAACACGTTCGCCTCAATTAAATCAGATGTAAATTATAATTGGAATAAAAAACCAATTGAAATTATTTTTTCAAATCCTTCTTTTCAAAAACTAAGTGATCCTCTTGATGAACATGCTTCAAAAGAACATTTAAAATATGGAATTTCTGAACCTAGTGCAAACTACATTGTTGAAAAAACACTACAATTTGGATCGAATTTATTAAATTTGGCTAATGCGGGAACGATCGATGAATCTAAAGAAAGTGTAATTTCTTTTATTATAGATCGAATTAATGCACGAATTGAACAGGTTAACGAGAATCATACCGTAAAGTGGGTGATTGATGAATTTGAAAAAGATTTAAAGATTTTCGAGTCATCTTTTAACCAATTTTTAGAAAATTCTAAAACCTTTCTACTTTCTGGAGAATCAGGTAATTTACAAGAGTTATTAAAAATATACGGAGATTTTATCCATAAAGAATTTGGAAGAACTGAAAAGATTTATGATGAAATATTTATAATTGCTAACCAATCTATAACGCAATCAATACATAATTCCGAAAAACTTCGAGCTAATGATTTAAATTCCTCAGTATCTATCTTTTCAGAAATTGTGAAAGCAAGCTTTAAGATATTAAGAGAGAGTTTGCCTCAATATTTAGCTCGAAGGAGATTAAAGACATTCATTTTAAATCTTATATCTCATTTAAAAGATAAATTTACCCATGAGCAAGAACCTGCCAAATCTATAGGAAATAATATTCTAATTAAATTTCAAGAGTTTTTATTTAATCAAATTGAACTATGTACCATCCATTTTACTAAGGGATCTCATTATGATGAGGAAATTTTAGTTAGAGAATTTAAAAAAATCTTAAAACAAAGTATTCCATCATTTTTTGAAAAAGCACAATTGAACATTAGTGATATAATTTCTTTTGCAGAAATTCAAATGAAGGTATTAGACCCAATAAAGGAATATGTTGAAAATCTTAAAACGTATTCCTCTGAATTAGAATTTCTACTAAGCTATATTTTACGTTATAGTACTATTAATCGTTTTTTAAAAGAAGAATCTAAAAATAAAATCAGCGATCCAGTCACATTTTCTAATAAGTTCCATCGATTTCTAGAAAAACGTATAGGTGGAATCAATCTAGCCTGGAAATATTATATATTAGAATGGATAATAGATTACGCAAAACTTTTTTTTAAGGTAGAGGAACAGCGAATTTGGACCTTAAATGAAATTGTCTCAGACTTTATTAGTTATTTAGAAGAAAGAGAATCACGTGAACAACAAATTGATTACTTTATTAAATTCTTAGATCGATATATTGCTAATGTTTCTAATGATCAGAACCACAGTCTATTTCTAGAGTTTTATAAACAGTTTGAATATTGTAGAGGAATTGCTACTGAATTTCCCATATATGTCCGAAAAAAAATAGAAACCGAACTCAGTATATTAAATATGAACGAAGAGGAATTAATACCAATAAAATTTCTTAAATTGACTGAACAAGAAAATTTTTATAATTATATTGAAGATGTGAATTTAAAATACTTTTCAAAATTGATTCCTCGTCCAGTATCTATAATATTAAATCAAATACTTACGGATAATGAAAGAGAGTTGTTTCAAAGAGAATTATATCATGTCCTTAATTTCAAATATTGGGGGAATAAGTCTTTATTCGAAATTTCAGATAATTTTAAAGAGGTTTATAGAGCATGGTTGATAGAAGAATAAGTGGGATAAAGAGAAAAACCACCGCTATAGAAGGTACTTATAGGCACTTTCAGACGATGACTAGGATACTTTCACATTTTAAACGGGAACAAGACAAGAATTTGATAATGAAGTTAAATCAAAAAGATGGCACCTTTAATTCATTATTATTAGCTACTGCCTCTATACATCTTTATCATGATATGGGTATTCGAGTGCTTGAAACAAAACAATATAATAAATTTGCTTATGAAACTGCGAGTCATTATGAAGATCAACAAAAGAAGTTATTACTATCAGAGTTCGAAATCCTATTAAAAAATTCTTTCAATCTTGAGATCGACCTGATTCATAAGATTATAAAGTTAGAAAATTCCTTTTTGAATGTCTTGATAAATGAAAGAATTTCAGATTTATCAGATATTGAAAAAGAGCGACAAAAGAAAAACCTTGATGCAGAAATAGAACAACTCCTATTAGATATTGTCACAAATTATCCTCCTTTTTATTTTTATGACTTTATTGGAGATTTAATTGGATTAGTTGATGAAATAAAATATGAGATATTAAAAGAAAGTTCTGCTTTTAAAGATCTCTCGAGTGATTTGGAAAAAAAATTAGAAATGGAAGAAAAACAAGATAATTTCATTGAATTATCTACATTAGATAGACTAATTTCGAGAATTAAACGAAAATATGAATTTAAGTCATATAAAGAACTTCAAGTTCAAACAATGCCCGTAAGAATGATTAAACGAAAAATAGTGGAATATGAATCTGAGAAATTTCCCGTGTCTATTAATGCTTTAAAAATTTTTATTGAAGGAAATATGATAAAAGAAAATTTAGTAAATACGTTTCACAAAAGCTTGGCACAAAAAATAGATTATGATAGTTTTGAAAATAAAATTCTTTCATTCTTAAAATCTAAATTATTTAAGCAACTTAGGAATAATCCTAATGATTTCATATATTTACTTCAAAGTCTAAAAGAATCAAATTTTGATGAGATCATTTTCTCTCTAAATATGAGAGGTATTGATGATATACTAAAAATCGTTAATGTCAATGAAGAGGTTATCGAAAAGGTAAAAATAAACATGATTCGCTATAATATCCAAGAACAAGATTTACTTCTCTTGAATGATCCTGAAAAGAATTTGCTTTATCAAACTAATAGACTTCTTTGTGATCTAAAGTATCCTTTTCTTGAGAGTATTATAGGTTCAATTAATAATTTATCAGACGTTAATGTAATTAATTTAATATATCGAGATGAGATCGCTCTTCAAAAATTTTGGAATCTCTTAGAAGAAAAACTTGGTTTTACAATCAATGATTTAAGAGAATTCGTAAGAAAAAAGCAGATTATAGATAAAGTGTTTTTTCATGAACTTAACCTTTCAAATTATTCACAAATTATTTTAATTCTAAATTTTAATGAATTTTTAAATAATATTGTTAAAGATATTTATTTACACATCTTATCTAAAATCCTCCGGCAATATTGTCGTATCATTGAGTTATATGACAAGGTAACTAATGACAAAGGTCTATTCCTTTTAGCGTTAACAAAAATTGAAGGTACTTTAGAATCTGAGGAATGGGTGAATATTAAATTCGAGGAATTGATTATCAATCGATTGATGAAACGTCAAGAGGAGTTAGTTATCGTATTGAATGCAAAAAATCAAGTTTTTCTTGTTAATGGATTTATTTTATCACTCTTGCAAAATAGATCATTAAAAGAAAGTATGTCAGAGCTAAAAACTCAGCCAAGTAATATTTTTAGCGATGTTGCCTCGTTATCATTGAAAGCAGATCTCGTCTCTCCCGTTTCATATTGCATAGCTTATGATTTAGTCAAACGATTTGAAAAATTTAATGAAAAAGGGAAATCAAGAGTTATAGAAGGCATTGAAAATGTAGAAAAAGAAAAACAAGAGAAGAGAAGGGTCATTCGAGAAAAGCAGGAGGAAAGTACCTTTAATTGGATTGAACGTCGCATTACTTCAGCACTTATGGGTGTTAATCGTCCTGGAATCAACCCGAATCAATTTTATTGGCAAGAGAAAGATACAAAAATATTATCAGAAAGTATTAAAATTCATAGTGAGTCTGATCAAAATCCATTGAGTAAATTCTTCGAATTTTACAAAGAATCAATTGATTTAATAAAAAAATTAGAATCAAATTTTAAACTTCCCATCGATGAAAAAATGAATGAGGATGTATCTCAAATTATTAAAGATGTCTTAAATGAAAGATTAAAGCATGATCCTTCTCTTGAAGAAATGAAATCAATGGTAGATGGGGAAAGATTTGAGATCGCGAAAAGAATTTCTATTAAAATTGGTAAGATTTTAGATAAAGTTCTCTATTTTAAATTCAAGAAAAAAGGTAAGGATGTTTAAAATAAAAAAAATTATTAAAATTATCATGGTTTATTAAAATAGAGTATTAAAATTAAAATGAAAAGATTTTGTCATGTCTTGGTTAAAAAAAGAATTCGGATATATCACAGATTCTATCGGTCAAATTCTGAAAGCTTTCCTAATCGTTATTCTAATATCATCTGGTCTAGCAATAGCATTATTTTTAAGATTTTTAGGAACGAATGGAACAATGATTACTTTTATAGGCATCATTGTTGAATGTGCTGCTTTAATTCTATGTCATTTTTTACTCCGTGGTTATATAAATCCAAAAGATGAAAAAAAGACAACTCAGATTACTAAGAAAAAACTATAATCTATATAAAGCGTTCCCATTCTCTTTCTTTTAAATTATATGAATCTAAAAATACTTTTATATCTGTTAATAATATCTGTGGTTCATACTCCCAAGCTTTATCTTTATTAAACGATATGCATTTTAAGTTACTTATCCCTAACATGTTCTTTAAAAGCAGCCCATACATTGAAACTTGAGGTAACGATATTATAAATTTACCTTCAGGTTTGTAATCTATTACTTTTAAGGTATTTCTTTCGATTTGGATTAGATCGATATGACCTGTAAGGCACGTGTTATTATCTTCCTTCCAAATTGGGACTTCTATGGCAATTGAATCAGGATCCTTAATTAAGATATTTTTTAATATAGGATTATGTCCTGGTTTCTTGTTTCGTCCAACAAATGTCTCGAATACCTTTTGAGTCATTATGGGTAGTTTTGATTGAGAATTCAGCTCTATTATTTTACCTGTTCTTATGAGCTTTTTTCTGAAGAATTCAAGATATGTAGATTTGATCCCTCTTAATTTGAATTGAGAAATTCTTGGAATATTCCTTGAATTAAACAAGTCATTTGGTATGTTTCCTTCATAAACTTCTTCGAAATGTGTTTTTAATCTTTCAAAATCCTCCTTATCTGAATTGATTTGATTTATTTTCTGAAAATAATGCGCTCTATTCCAATTAAATGAGTAAGGAATATTTTGATGTACAAATGTTTTCTTTATTAGATTATACTTCATGCTGAGAGAAGAAATTTACATGTTATCATTTGAGATTATTATATAATTATATTAGTTTAAATTTTTAAAAAAAATGTATTAATGATTTATTAATTTATCATTGAGAATTAAAGTATTTTAAAAAAGTTTATAGATAATCCGAGATTCTATTTGTGTGAGGATCTGTAGCCAAGCATGGATATGGCGTCGGACTTCTAATCCGAAGATCGCAGGTTCGAATCCTGCCAGGTCCATTTTCATTTATTTAATAAAAAGGGTTTTATAAATCATTTTTTTGATTTTATATATAAATCTAAAGATAATAGATCCATCTTTGGTGAATATGCTTTAACCTTTCTTGAAGATATGATTTTTACGATATGATAATTTTCCTCATCCAACTTCCATTCTAATTCTTGGATAGCGTGTTCAATAGCAGAAGTTTTTTCATTAAAAAGATAATAATGAAGAATACCTCCTGATTCTTTAAGAAGAAAACAAGCAACATCAATATAATTGACCGCTTTTTCTGGCAAATTCATAATAACGCGATCTACACTATTTCTTAAAGTCTCACCTAACATGCTTTCTTTATCTATTAAATTCTTGACATCTAAATTATAAGCCGTTACTTTATCAGTTACATTATTATTTCTTATGTTTTCCTCTAAATATATACATGCTGCTGGATTTATATCAAAAGAATGTATATTCACCGGGTGATTTTTAGCGATTTGTATTGAAAAAGGGCCTACTCCTGCAAACATATCAATAATGTTCTCATTTTCAGTAAATTGACTTGTAGCTATTCTGTTTCTTTCATACACCAATCGGGGAGAAAAATATGTGCTTTTTATGTTAAGTTTAAACAAGCATTTGTTTTCTTTATGAATTGTCTCAGGATTGTCGGGTCCTTTTAAAATCGAGAATTCTCTCAGCCGATATACTCCTTTAATTTCACTTTTTTTTTCATAAACCGATTTTAATCCCTTATGGAGCAGCATGATAGCACTAGCTACTTGATTCTTATATTTAATGCTCGTTTTTTGATTTAATTCTGTAAAGCGATCAAACTCAACAATCGCAATTTTACCAATAACATCGTAAGATTTTGGAATTATGTCTAATACATCACTTGGTAATTTTTCTACCAATAAATCTTCCAGAGAAGTTCTCTCTTTCTTTCCTTTAGATGTACCTTTCTTGTTTATGATTTCTATTGAAAATTGTTCTTTAATCGTATATTTTAATTCAGAAAATTGTTTTTCAGTGAGGGTTTTTATTGGAAAGAGAATAAAATTACCATCATATTCAATTTGGTAATCTGGATTAATAATTCTCTGCTTTTTAAATTGTTTAATTAGAGCTATTTTTAGATCTTCTCCTTTTTCCTTTTCAACCTTAATAAATTGGATCTTTTTTTTCATCATGTCGTAGTTTTAAACGTTAATTTTATTTCTTTATTAGGAGAAGTAAGACTATTAACTAAATCTCTATTTAAATCGCTTGATGATTTAGAACAGTTAATTAACACGGTTCGATCACAAATAAAATCACTTTTACGGAAAACTATATCTGACTTATGCAAAAGAGATAATAATTTGTTACCAAAACCATAAAAATTATCATAAAATTCTTCTACTTGAATTACAACTTCTATTTTTGCTCCATTCCAGATTTCGTGTTTTAATTTTGAATCTAAATCGAAACATGCTTTTGATGAATTGATACCCAAGACGCAGGTTCCTTTAATAGTTAAATAATTTTCTTTCGTGATTTCAATGGTTGAATTATGAATACAAGAGACATTGGGATGCCCAAAAGCAATTATTTTCTCTAGAATTGTCATTCTTTTAAACCATTATTGAAATATGCTAATGTGGATTCAATATTATGAAAAGTAGATACTTTTTCCTTAAAATTACTAGTCAAATAATCTTTAATAGCGAAAATTACGTTAGTTTTTGAGATTTTCGTAGGTTCATTCAACTCGTTTAGATATTCTTCAGGGATTAATATCGCTATCTTATCATAATTAGAGTGATTTTTCTCAAAAAAGAATTTTGTGTTGTATAATGCATTAGAAATATAACCTTGATCTATGATTTCCATTCTACCCTCATGTTGACCAAGAGGAAAACTCTCCATTAATTCATTCGGTATTACCCCATAATACGAAGATGCTAATATGATGTGAATTTTCTCTCGATTTGCGTTTTTGTTTATGATTCCTAACCATTTTTGGATTTCTGGTGAATAAGTCCCTTTTACATCCAATTCAGGAAAAATTATTAAAAATTTTACTTCTTTTGGGACTCGATAATTTGTTTCCAATTTATTAAGATAACGCCGAAATAGTGGTCTATTTACACTTTCAACAGAAGAATAAAGCCTTCCGTGATTCTTATATACTTTCTCATGTTGTTCAAAGAAATCGGAGTGATTTTTAATTAATCTATACGCATTTACCAAATTTGGATGATTTCTTATTCTGGTTTCGACTAGTTCCCATAGATCGCCATCCCTTATTGCTTGTCTTATTGTTCTTAATTCTGAAAAAGAAAGATAGAGATTATGTTTTGCTAACAATTCTACTTTCAATTCAGGTTCGAACTTTTTTACTTCACTAGGGGTGTATTTAGTGCAAATCGGGCAATGACATGGAAATTCCTGCAACTCCTCTAATTTTTTAGTACCCGTGGAAAGCGTAAAGTAGCGATTTTCTTTAGCAAATAAGATATAGGCTGCAGAATCCATTAGATCACACCCGCACGCCACTGCTAATGAGAAGAATTGCGGCAATCCTAAACCGAACATGTGCAAGGGCTTATTAGGAATGATGTTTTTTTTTACTGTTATTAGCATGTCAAGAGTCAACTCAAATTGGTATTGTAAAAATGCTTTAACTAATCCTCCAATAGCATATATACCAAAATCTAATTTACTCATTTCAATGCTGCTTTTTTTTAGCAAATTAGGGAATTTTCCTCCGTGAATTGGACCAATCCAAGAACAGTTTTGGTTTTCTCTTCTTGAGATGTTTTCTTTCGCTCTTTCTATCGTCCTTAAAACTTTTGCTTCAGCTACTTCAAATGTATCTTCCAATTGAACTGGGAGATCTAAAATCACGGGAAAATCTGATTCAATTCTTTCTTGGAAATTTTCAATCTCCTCTGGACTAATCTCAATCTTGTTCTCGTTATACATGTATTGTTGAAAAGCTCCGCTATCTGTTGCAATGATCCCATCATAATCAAGAAAATCATGAATTCCTTTTTTTAATACTTCCTCTCTTTTTTCTTTAGATTTATATATGATGTATGCGTTCGTGAACAAACACTGACCCCCCAACTCTTTTAATCCAGAAGCGCTGATTACATTATCAAAAGGATGGATTACTGGAAATAAATTAGGAGTTATCATGTGTTTATTATTTACTTCAATGGTTCCTATTCTTCCTAATGCGTCTACATCTTGAATTTCAAACTTCATCTTTATCCACATCACTTTATCGCAGAGAATCACATATCAAAATAATCATCAAGGCGATTTTCTGCAGAAAGCTTTTCTAACCAGTCAATTTTACCTAATGCATATTTTTTAATATTCTTTTCCCGCGAAATTATGTCAACAATAATATTTGCCAAATCATCAATTTTATGAAAAGATGTATCAATTTCCAAGAGGGGTTTTTTCATCTCTTTTTCAACAAAGAAGTTAGCACAACTTCCTAAAATTTCAGATTGTACATTCTCAATAACTTTCTCCTTAGAATATCCTCTCAATGTTAATCTCTTATAAAGAACATCCGGTTCACACCTGAGTACAATAACTAAATCAATGTATTCCTCAGGGATAATGTCAGTAAGGTGCCCTTCAATAATAAGATTTGATATATCCTGAGTTCTACTCTTTTCGATTAAATTTATGATTTCAGGAACAATTTTATCCTCATCAATCACAT
>CAZBPC010000010.1:0-69890 GCA_964493715.1 uncultured archaeon | reverse complement strand
TTTTATTAGCGATGGTATTTTCTATCATGCCGGTAGCGACTCCCCAAATAGGAACCTATACTTTTCACGGTGCAGTTGGTAATGAGAAAATTTTAAAAGTGAGAACGGCAAATAATTCTAGTCTCGAAGATCTTTTTGGAGTAAATTATGCAAGCATTTTAGAAGGCTTTTTTGGCACTGGATGCTTAGTTGTAGGAGCCGAGAAGAAATCTCTTGTCACTGCAGTAAATTTTACTTATAAGATTGATTATTCGTTTTATGGATTAGGATTGTTAGATGGTGTTTCTTATAATACAAGTAATTGGGATTGGACTACAGGTTCATTCAATGCAACTCCTGATTCTATAGGTGATATGGTTTATTCATTCTATGATCCAACAAATTTAACAGCAGCAGTCAATGCATTTTATACGTTCTGGTCTGCTACAGCTTATAATGTCTCAACCCAAACTGCTGGAGCCTATTTAGCTCAGTTACCCACTCCAGTTTCCCAATATTTAGGAGCAATTGTATGGGAACCTAACTGGGAAAACTATGCAAATACCATTAAGCATACTGCTTTAAATGGTAGTTATATTTTTGGTACAATGACTCAATATTTAGAAAATTGTACAGAAATTTGGAGTTATGATGCAACATACGGTGCTTGGATTGGTTATAAAATTCTTGACAATGAGTCGAATACGATCTACGAATTTTCTATTGAATTGACAATTCCAGGCATCCCCGGGTTTGAAATCTCAATATTGGCAGGTGCTAGCATCATCGCAATAGTTTATATTATCAGAAGAAAGAAATTTAAAAATTAAATTCTTAATTTTTTTTTTATTTTTATTCTAACGTTTCTTGTTTTTTTATAGCAAATAGATTTCTTAGCAGATTTATTTTGCCTTTTATTTGAAATAAGGTCAGCGGTCAACGATTTTCAAGTTCATTAAAATTTGATTTGAAAAATTTTTAACTAACATAACACTAGATTATTATTAGAATAATTTGAAAATTATAAATATAGAATTATTTGAATGTGGAATTGTTAGAGGTGAAAAATAATGAGTATTGAAAATGGTACAACTGAAAAAAGATTTAAAGGTAATTACGTAGATAATCTTTCCTTAAAAATAGCTTTAACTGCTATTACAGCAGCATTATATATTGCTTTAGGTTATATCTTTCAAGCGATTAGTTTTTTAGGTTTACAATTTAGAGTTGCAGAATTAATTGTTGGAATGTGTATCATTTTCCCATTTGAAGGTTTAGTTGGCAATGTTATTGGTGTTTTTTTTGTTAATTTATCTTCTCCGTTAGGTCCAATTGATCTTATTAGCTGTATTGTAAATGTGCCTGCTCTTTATTGTATAATCTATTTCAAGGATAAAGGAGCTTTAAAATATCTTGGAGGAATTTTGTATGCTCTAATAATTTCTCTTTATGTTGCATTTATTTTGAATTTTGTTTTGTCTTTACCGATAATGCTCATGTTTATCCAAGTTCTAATTCCTGAAGTTATTTTAACTACTCTTGGGATTATAATATTTGAAAATATCAAAAGGGCATTAAATATAAATGATAAAATAGATAGAAAAAAAGGAGAAATTAGTTCTTAAATTAAATTTCTCCATTACTTACCTTTTCAATAATATCTAAATGCTAATTTATTTATTTCTTTATTTCTTTATAGTTTAAACAATAATGAACAAAAAAGCAGCATGTATTATTCCAATATTAGAGTGTGTTAGACATTAATCAACAGATATTAAATGAATTAGTGAAATTATTATCCGAATTTGTTGAGAGAAAACCAAATACTCTTTCTGGGATTTATCGTAGCAATCCTCAAATTGTCCATTATTATTCCAATATTATACGATATTGGAACCAGCTTAATTTTATACTTAGTAAAACATTAAGAACTTTTGAGGGAGGAAATGATGGTCTTGATATAGATTCTTCCTATTTATTATATGCCGCATATCGCATAAAGTATGAACAAGCTCTACCAGATCAAGTGTTGAATGAACTCGATCTAAAGAAAGAAAAAATTTTCCTATTGAACAGGATAAAATCGTTTTCTTGGAATGTTGCATTGAAAGGTAAATCTAAAATTGAAAGATTGAGTATAGAGAAAGCAATTCCATCCTTTTTTATCGAAAGATTATTAAATGTCATGAAAATTGAAGAAATCCTTAAAAATATAGAATTTATGAATAATATTGATGAAAACGACGATTTCACGTTTCAGATCTTATCATCTAAGGAACAAGGTAATATTATTAAAGATTTGAAGTCTAAAAACATACCGGTACGTCCAGATCCTCACATACCGCGTCTTTATCTTTCACAAAATAAATATAAAAAGAATATCCTATCAAGTAATTGGTACCGTGACGGAAAAATCATTTTCCAAGATAAATCTTCAGCAGGAGTTGCTGATATATTATCCTTAGATCAATCAGATTTTTATTGGGATACGTGTGCAGCACCGGGATTAAAGAGTATTGTGATTTTAAAAGCTTCTGAAGATAATATTAAGATGATTGGTGGGGATTTTGACATAAATCGATTATATCAATCTCGAAATTTAATGATCAAATATAACGTTAATAATGTAAATTTATGCCAGATGGACAGCATCCTACCTCCTTTTCGGTTTAATAATTTTTTCGATAAGATCCTCATAGATGCTCCCTGTTCTGGAAGTGGGAGCTTTCGAAATAATCCAGAGTTAAAATGGAAACAATCAAAATACTTTCTCAAGACGACGACTATTCTTCAAGAAAAGTTACTTGCAACAGCAATAAATTACCTCAAACCAGATGGCATATTAGTATATGCTACATGTAGTTTATATCCAGAGGAAGGAGAGTTGCAGTTGACAAGATATGTCGATTATTTAGTTCCAATGAGTCTTCCAGATTGGTTTTCTAAAAGTTATAAGACTAACGGTAGTTATTTAAGAGGAACTGGACGATTATTTCCCGCGGTTCACCACTCTCAAGGATTTTTCATAGGAAAATTCAAAAAAAAAGCTGCATAATTTAAAATAATATCTATTTATACATAAAAAAAATTAAATGAATCATAATAAGAAATTTTGGACTATTGGCGAGATTGATGCCACGGGGGTTCGAGGACCTCACGAAGTGGAATTACGCAATATCAGTAATGCGAATTATCCCCTATTTATCAATATCGATATGGATAGACTTAGATCTATTGTCAAAGATGAAATAGGTGGGAAAATAGAGAATTTAGGGTTTAATGAAGATTGGACTATTTCATTGGAGATGTTTCCTCAAGTAAATATACATCTAGCGTTCACGTATTATGGTGATGAATTTGGAGATCAAGTTGAGGCTGAGTTCAAGTATTATTTCTCAGGTGAACGCGTTTTTTGGGTGCCTGGAGAAGATAGTGCTACTTATATCGATATCGTTATGGATTTCTTAGAAAGAAAATTGATAAACAAAGATCCCTTTGAAAAGAATTTTGATTCTAAAACCGATTTGATGAAGAAAATATTACTCCAAAGAGTTGAACCATTCAAATTTTTACATGATGATGATAAGCAAGCACTATCGGAATTTGTAGGGGCAAGAATATGGAAAATGTCCTCTGGATGGAAGGTAAAAAAAGAAGTATTTCCGAAAATATTTGTTGAAATCATATGGGATGTCAATACAGGGTTAGATATTGCTTTTTCAGGTGATAATTTATTAAAAAATTTAGATAGTTATCATGCTGAATTTTTAGGAATCTTTTTGATTAATCATATACTCCGATTTATTACATTTCGTAATGAAGATCAGGATTTACCCGATATATGCAGAATTATGTTTTCAAGATATTACACTAAACAAAAAAATTGGGCACATAGAACACGTTAAAAAATAGAATAAATAAATAAACAAATTAATTTGCTGTCCAATACACAGCACGACCTTTTTTATCTGTACGTTTGATTAACTTATTTGTTTCCAACTCAGACATTAATTTCCAGATCTGAGCGTTGCTAAGTTTAAAATATCTCCTCAACTCAGGTGTAGACATTTCTGTGTTATTTAGCAGATTGATTATTAGTCGCGCTATCTCGTCAATTTCATCTTCAGTTGAATCTGAAAGATCCTCTTGATCGACATTATCGGGTTCCATCTCGTGAATAATACGAGAAGCAATCTTGTTTAATTGCTTGATATTATTATCCACATCTTGTGGTTTCATAAAGAGACAGCATAACTCTAAGTCATTTGGAAATGCTACGATATAAAATTCATCATACAATATTGCCCTTGGCTTTTTACCAGAATTACCTCCTCGAAATGCAAGGTAAAAATTCATAGCAAAATCGTTGAGATCAATTATAGTCTGTGTATCTTGATAAGCCTTTTTCCATTTCAAGAATGGTCCGTCAATCATATCGAACCCTATGAGTGCAGCACCAAATATTTCATTTTCATTAAAGTTCAATTTCTTTAAATCGCCTCCTAATAGAAGTTTTGTTCAATTCTTTTCGGATCAAGTTTTCTAATAGTTCTCTTTCCCCTGTATTGATTGCTGTCAAGCCAAAAGTTCTTACATTTAGTATTTCCTCAACCCTTTCTGGCGTCATCCTTCCATTCATTTTGTTCAAATCTTGTTTGTTTGCAATAGCGATGATAGGGCAATCTTTTTCAACAAAATGTGTTGCAAACGCTATTAATTCTTGAGATCGTAATACATTTTTAGGAGATGAATCCGTAATAACTAATATTAAATCGGAACCTAACAAGTGATCTCTTGAACACTTAAAATAATTACCTTGTCCTCCAAAATCCCACACTCGTATTCTATAATCACCTATCTGAACAGTTTTTAAATCTAAACCATGAGTAGGCAGATACATTCGATCAATCGTATTTTGGGATAATAACTTCAGTATTGTCGTCTTACCTACAGCTGGATAGCCTATTATAGATAATTTCCTCAATGAACGAATCTCTGATCTGAGCATTAATAATACTATATTGAAAAGAATTTATTAAAAGAAATAGAACGATTTGAAAATATGAATCTCGATAATATCGACGTATTATCAAGATATTATTTAATTACTCAGACTCAATTCTTCTCCTATTCATCTATTTAAAAAAGATTGAAAAAAGAGGGAAGATCTACATTAAAGAAGAAAATTAATAATATTAATGAGATCAAGGTCGGTGCTATCAAGCTCAGAGTTAATAATCTCTGAGACATCCTAATACATTCTTGAAGAGTTCTCATAATTACATCAAAGTACTTGGGATCGCCCCAAATTTTCACGTTTTCCTCAATGGAATCATAGTAATAGAATTCAACTTCTTCCATATTCTTCTCAGCTTTTTTGATCAATTCATCTAATTTTGGTAAGATATTATCAAGCTTGATTTTTTCCCCTATAGGGGAATAGCCTCTGCGTGTAAACTTTCGAGCAACTATATGGGAATCGGATGTAGTTACTTCCCCGAATTCAATTCCTCTATTTTGTAACATATTTAAGATATAGGATCGGATCTCAAGATATGCATTATTAGCATCAAAATGAATTAAAGCAGTTTTTTGGTTTGTAGTAGCATTTTTAAAAAGATGGACTACTAACCCTCCAGGCCCAATTCCATCTTTTTCTGTAAATTCTTTTAATGGATCTTTGGCAATACCATATTGTACAACACTTCTACTTTTTTCATTTTGGTTTTTAATGCTCTTCATAAAATTTCGAGAAACACGAATCAGGTCATTCGATTCAATTGATCCAAACTTAATTAAGTTCTCATCGTCAATAATCGCATTATGAGAATCTATAATGATTATTTCCCTGAATCCTTCTGATTTTGCATAACTTCTAATCTGCTCCCCTATTGAAGCATGCATATCATCCGAAGGTAAGGGATGTCTGGTTAAAAAAATGATAGGAATTTCACTTATTTCAATTCCAATCAGTTTAGCAGAATTTGACATCTTACGTGAAACGTCCTCAATCTCATTTATCCATTTGTCACTTCCAATCTTCTCAATTTTCTTCACATCTTCTTTAATACGTGAGATAATTTTATCAACTTCTTTTTGCGATGTTAAGTTTTGAGTATGATCATTCGTTGTGTGATATACTGTAATACCAAGGATATTTGAAAATTGCTTATATATTTTTGCGGGTAAATCTGAAGAACCACATGTCTTAAACGGACCAAAATGAACGTGAGGAATGACAAACAATCCCTTTAATTTCTCTGATTTACTAGCTCTAATAAAAAGATATTGGATTTTTACGTTTGATTCTATTCCTATGTTCTCAAAAAAACTTTCAACGAGATCGTCATTTCCATCTGTCATCATTGATAAAACGAATGCGCGGATAAAAGGATATCCCCCTATTCCAGTGAGTTCCCTATAGATATTACTCACTCGAACCATGCTTCTAGCATAAGGAACTGCAAAGATGAAAGCACATAAACAAAAAAATATAATAGCTCGAATAAAAAAAATTATTGAAATTTGAGCTGTTAGTATTCCATAAAGGGTGATTCCAATAATGGGTTGAACTAATGATAAAACGAAATTACCATATGTTCCCGCGGTCGTGAATGAAAAATAGATGACATAGGCGATGATATAAACTACAACTGTACCCAACATGAAAAGCGCATCTTGAAAAGTGTTATTTCTGAGAAAAATGACCAAAACTTGACCAATAATTAATGAAATTCCAATAATACCAGTAAAGAAAGAATTCATTTGAAGCCCCCACCCTCCTTTATTAGGAGGTCCTAAAATTGGTGCTTTCTTAGCATAATAAGATATCGATAAAATAGCTCCAGAACCAGAGATCGTAAAAAATATAGAAATGTTTATAAAAAAGTAAATAAAATTCCATATTCCTGCATTTATTGCGTTCAAAATCAATGATACTATTCCAATCAATACGGGTACGCTAAAAAATAATGAATATGCTAATTTCTTAGTTGAAAAGAAATCCATATAAGAAATTATTCCAGGAATTTCTCGGCTTGGTTGCTTTTGAGAGTACATCTTAAAGTGGGGTGTTTATTTAGATTTTTTTAAATCATTAACTGCAAGATACCTCAAGAATATCTAATGAAACATTATAATTATAACTTTTATTTAAAAAATTTATATGGTTAGAAAAATTTTAAAGTTTATGTTTGAAGATCCAGAGGAGTTAACCAGAATAACAAACAAAGGCTTCAGTGAGTTACTGAAGGCGGGATTTAAGTTATTTGGAAAAAATTGGCTAAAGATTATTATACCGATCAGTTTTTTTTACGTTATTTCCTTATTAATAAGGACAATATTACTCACAGACGCAAATTGGGACTTGATTTTAATGGAGGCTGCAGTGACCCCCCTTTTTAGTGCAGATCCAACAACGCTTACTCAATCGCAATTAAATGCAATATTAACTTATGTTTTTACTACCTGGGGGATAGATACATTGAATTATATCATTAGTGCTCTATTTACGACATTAGGACTGTGTTCTGTTGCTATGTATCTATATAAGAATTATTTTGGTGAAAAAATATCCCTAATTGGATCAATGAAAGGTGCTTTTAATCGAAAAATGATTATAGTATTGTTAATATTAGGTGTATTCATTCCTCTTGGAAACTTAATGTTTGTAATACCTGCTATAGTTATATTTGGATTTTATATATTCTCAATTTACACATATCAATTAGATAATACTGAAAGATCAATAAAAGAAGCAAAAATATTATCAAAGGGAGCTTTTTGGAAAATTATTGGTACTTTCATTGTTTCTTATTTAATTATATTGACCATAAACACATTTTATCAATTAATTATTGAAATAGCATTCCCTGTGAATTATTCCACTTTAGTTTCATGGTATAATCCCTCAAGTCGGCGATTTGATTTGGTATTTATTTATAATTTAATGAACGACGTTGTACTCATATTATTAGAGCCACTATTTGTTTGTTTATTAACGCCACTTTTCATTCAAATGAAAAGCCGAAAAAGATTAGGATATGATCAGAGAACAGATAATTATCAAAGGGTTTATATATCTCCAACTCAACCTGAGTACGTTGAGAGTGGAATATATTGTCCATTCTGCGGACAACACATGGACTTTAAGTTGAAATATTGTCCATCCTGTGGAGAATCAATAGAATTTTTAACAAATTAAAGGAGAAATATTGATGGAAATAAGAATAGACCAGAAATTTGAAATTAATGCTGAAGAATTACATGATCCTGTGGTTTTAGTTGGCTGGCCCGGAATTGCCCTTGTAGCTAAACTTGCTATCACTTCTATAAAAGATTCTATCAAAGCAGAAGAATTTTTAGATATCACATGTTATGATTTTCCTCCAAAATCTAACGTAGAAAATGGGATGTTAGAAATTCCTAGCGCGAAGATTTATTATAAACCCAAATCTGAGAAGACCATCAACGATTTTTTCATTTTAACAGCAAATTATCAACCTCAAACGTCATATGGTGTTTTTGAGTTTTCTCAAAGAATTTGTGAAGAAATGGACAAAATAACTAAGGGAAAAATTAAAATGTATTTAAGTACTGGGGCAATGGTTTCAGATAAAGTTAGAGATATCCCCACAGTATACGTGTGTGGAACAGATTCAAATATTGTTGATTCTTTCCTTAAATATGATAATACAAAATTGATGGAAACAGGTGTTATTGCAGGAGCAAATGGAATCTTACCTGCGTGGGCGGGGCATAATAATTTTGCACCAGGGATATGTGTGCTTGCTGAAACGCTCCCATTGCCAATGATGACAATAGACCCACGTTCATCCAAAGCCTTAGTAACTTTACTCAAAGATTACTTTAAAATTGATATGAATTTTGATGAATTAAATAAGAAAATTGAAGAAATGGAAGATGTAGTTGATAAATATAAAAAACAAGCAGAACACTTTATGAGATCCATTGAGGACGATAAAAGTGCAGATTCATATTATAGATAAAATGAAATTCTCTCTTGGTGTCTAAAAGTTGTTCATAAAAAATTAAATATTGAAAAATTTACTTGAAATATCTTGCAAGATTCGAATACTACTGAAACAGAAACGGATGAGACTATAAAGAAAAAGATTTCTTCTAACTTGGAAGGAATAAACCTACAATCTAAAAAATATATTAAGGACATAGTTAACTTAATTAATAAAGAAATTGGAATTAACAAAATTGTTTCTATTGTCTTGTTTGGAAGTCAAGGACCAAATCAAGAAAATACTTCTATTTCGGATTGTGATTTATTATTCATCTTTAAAAACAGGGTCTCTAATTCACATATTCGAGATATTGAAAAATATTTTATTGCTTTAGAAATTAAACATAACTTTAGAGACGCTCGATCTGATATTCTTCATTACACGCTTAGCGTACTTCAAAACACAACGGGGATGTTTCTAAGTCATTTCCTTACAAAAGAACGATTTTGGAATGAAATGATTTTTCATAAGATATTCCGAGTAAATCGAGTCTTTTCAGCAATATTTGCTCCTAAGAACATAGTTCTTGGTAATGTAATTCAAAATAGTACAATTTTATATGGAGATGATCTCAGGGGTATCATTAAACCAAACATTCATACTTCTATACGCGAAATGTTTAGAAGTATGGCGATGAATCTCTTTATCTCTTTCTTTTCTATTTTAATTGGACCTCTTCGTGCCTTGAATGGTATGAAATATCAATTAGAAGCGATAAAATGGTCATTAAAAGCTTCTAATTTTTATTGTTTTGGTGATACAGGGTCACTTCCTCAAGTTATAGATCGATTTGTGTCTTTTGAAAAAACCAAGAAACAGGAGAAAGCTCGTAAATATTACAATGAATTTTTGGCACTAAGAGGTTCTCCTCTGAATAATTTCAGGTTTATGATGCGATGTCCAATTAGAATCCTTAAAATACATGGAAAAGCAATTGTATATAGAAAAACAATTAAAAGAAAAGAAATTCGGATTCCATCAAAACCCCCAAATACTACAACCTCCAAGTTCTCTTTTCCCTTACAATTTTAGACCGAGGAAATCAACATTATTGAAAAGATCTTAGAATTATAATTATCAATGATTATTAAATCTGCTAAGATTTTGATCCAATTTAATATTTTAGATATTTCAATTTAATACTAAATTCCTTATCGTTAATTTCTTAAATTATTAAAAATTAGATCGAATTAGATATAATTCTGAGGAATTAATCATGGCAAGCGATGATTTTGAAATAAAGGAGTTATTTCTTGATATTTTAGCTATAATGAAGTTCGAGTTAAAGTTCTATACTAGTAAAGAATCTCCTATGTTTGAAAGAATTGTGAAAACTAGAGTGTTCCAGCAAAAACTCCAGAAATTGAAAGATTTCATTAATAGTTACTTTGAAATAATGTACCGGGATGAAGATAGTCCCATTAATCAAGCAGCCCTTCGAACTCAATTAGATAATATTGCTCGAATTACCAATTATTATGACGACCTTTCTGGATTTTACAAAGATCATACAAAGACTCTTATTTCTAAGGAAAAATTACAAGGCATCGTGGATTTTAGCCACATTGAAACGCTCTTTATTATTTTTACGGGAATTTTGGATTGGGAGCATTACAAAAGTAGCTTAATTTTTCCCCAAGATAAACGAAAAGAAAAGCTACTTAAAGAATTTCTTAATAAAGTTGCGAGCTCTGAAATTACGGATATTGATAGTTTAATTGATCTTGAGCAAACTATTGATCATTTCATAGAAAATATTGAAGTAGAGCTTTAAAGCTTATTTTTTATCAATATCATCTTGAATTCACTTCTTTGAAGATATTTTTTATGTATCTCATAGTCACATTTTTTACGTTTGATTGATGATTAAATCAAAAATGATGATTTTCCCTCACTTCTTGTGAAAATAAATCAAAAATGTTTTTATATTAGAAGTCTCATGTATAGTAGGAATACATTTAAAAATGTTCGAATTTTTACATTAAATAGATGAATTCCGAAACGGGTTATGGGTTTATAGCATAATGGATTGCATAGATCAGATATTAGATTTTTATAATAGGAATATTACTGGTGAGGATGTTAATCCAGTTGATATGAACAAAATTTGGCTCAGTAAACTCCTTATTAAACTGATGACTAGTTTTAACGAAAGTCGAACGGATGAGTTAAACCTAAAGAATTGTCTAATCTTATTAGTAAATTTATTTTCGGACAGTCACGGTCCAGATCATTATTGCAGTAGTGGAAAAGATGTAAATGATCTTCCTCTGGAAGAAAGAAATGCTCTTAAAGATATGCTTACTACTGAATTCTTAAATTAGCTCATTTTTAAAATATTTTTGTTTCGACATCCTTCCAAGTATCGTATTCATCAAAAATATTGCTAATTTTTGTTAAAATATCAATGAACGCCATTTCAATTTTTTCATCTTGCCCAAAAGTTTCCATTATAATTTTATTTAGATCTACTCCATATTCTAAAGTCAAGTTAGAGATTTTTTCTAAATCTTGTTGCATAATACCTTTATCTTCAAGTTGCTGGATAAGATCTTCAAATTCTTCTTTTAATTTACTCGTTGCATCTAATGATTTAGTACATTTTTCGAGTAATTCTTTCTCTTTCTTAAAAACAAATTGATCTTCTTCAGAAATCTCAAGATTATCTTTGATTGCTTCTAATCGTTCATTTAATAAGTTTTTTACTCTTTCATAGATTTTTAATGCTTTATTTATCAAATCAAGACTCCTTATTAGATCACTTTTTCGAAAAAGACGAGCTTCAATAATCTTTAGGTAAGCATCCTCGTAATATATCTGTAATTGACCGAAGGTACTTTTTTCACCTTCACTAATCATAAGTTCAATCTGTCTTAGATCCTCATTTAGTAATTCTTTTTCTGCGGGTTTAATTTCCTCACCCTGCAAAATAGAATAAATTTGAGTTGCCATTTGCTTAATAGACGTTGCTTTTATGTTCAATTTGTTCGCTTTTTCTTGAATTTCAGTTATGCTCCTAGATCTTCCTAATTTTTCGATATGATTTAATATTTCAATCGCCTCATCTACTAATTTATTGAATTTTATAGGATCATTAAAAATGTAGTATTTTGAATCTTGAAATTTTTGCACAGCTCGATCCATTTGTATTTCTAATTCAAAAATGTAATCTATTATACTCAATTGTTTCCTTTCTGATAAGATTTTGGTCTTATCATTCATATCTTTTTCTACATATTTACTAGCAAATATCCATAAAACAGCAGCGGGTAGCCAGAGGAATATTGAGATAAACAACATATTAAAGATACTTCCGAGGAAAGTAATCAATGGATATGAGACCAATAACGTGATACCCTTCCCTAATAGTTCTGAAAGTTTAAAAAAGGACGCAGCAGTTCCTTTATGCTCTGGCATGTTTATGTCGATCATTACCGCATTCCTGTTAGCAACAGGTCCTGCTGATAGCATTGAACCAATAAGGGCAAATATCAGAAAAACTATATAACTTGGGTAAGTTAAGAAAATTTGCCCTATCGTTTGAAGAATGAAGGAAAACATTTCTCCAGTTGGAATGGTTTCTGGTAGTACTGGATAGTTGATATCAAGGAGACTAACATCAATAGGTTGCAACGAAAGAAACATGACGATTGCAAATGGAATGGAAAGGATTAGACATATTGTTCCCAATCTAACTCTATTTTTTTTATTTTTCCGAAAAAGATAATCACCTAATTGAGAAAATATGGAATTTCCAAGTATATAACCTATACCTATCATCCCTGCAAAGATAGCAGAAGTTTGTAATCTAATTTCAGTAGGAATTTGATAAAAAAATTGAAGGGATAACATTGATGTTGTAAAATATACCAAAATTGTGCCAGGTATTATTGCAAAGAAACCTTGAATAATTAGATAGCGATTGGACTTTTGTTTAACAATGTTTATCAGATCTTTCTTAGAAATTCTATAACTATATTCCAAATCTAATTCTACTAACTCTAATAGCTCATCTTCACTTGCTCCTCTTTGTGGGATTTTCACGAAAAAAAGAACAATTATTACGATTATACTTATACCAGCAAACAAAATGAATGGAAACCTCCATGTTAAAATAGGTCCGATAAATGATGATAATCCTTGCCCTGCTCCATTTGATAAAGAACTTAAAATAGCTAATGTACCAAACCATCCTGATCTCTCCTTTGGAGGAATGGCATCTGAGATAATAGAATAACCAACTGGTAAAACACACCCAAGTCCTGCACCACTTGCAACCCTTGAAATGATCAACATGAAAAAAGAATTTGAAAATGCTGTTAGCATCATTCCAAATGTCCATGAAAAGGCACCGGCCATGATTACTTTTGTTCGATTAATTCTATCAGTGTAATATCCCCACACTAACGCAAAAAGAGCACTTACTAAGACAAAGAACGCATCTGGAATTGCAATTACTGATTCGCTAATCTTAAACTCTTTTTGTATTGTTGCATAACTAGGAATTAGCATGCTAGCACAAGCTGTCGAAATAAAAAGCAGTACCATGACTAAAATGATTGGAGCAAAGTCTTTTAATTTCACTTGAGTTAGTTTTAAGCGTCCAATAAGAAATTACCCTTAATAGTTAATATGATAAATAGCATTTGGGACTTAAAAAAGGTTACAGACGGTAAAAACAACATTTATTAGTTAATCTAAGTCTATTTGGTAGATATTATTTTGAAATATCGATTGAGAACCGCTTCAACGTGCAAATTTAAAGTATTTAATAATTTAACTGGAGTATCCATTTGACTTATAATTAAAGGAAGTTCAGTGCATCCTAAAATAACTCCATCAGTTTTATAATTATTAATAATCCTTATTATGTTACTCTTAGATTCACCTTTGAAAAGTCCAACGACTAATTCTTTAAAAATAATTCGATTTAGCTCATCCTGTTCTTCATCTAAGGGTGTTATTACCTCAATTCCTTCTTTAGCAAAAACATCTTGATAAAATGTGGATTGCATGGTAAATTTTATACCTAGTAGTAATAATTTTTTTAAATTCTCTTGTTGTGCTTTCTCTAATGTAGCTTTGACAATGCTAAGTATTGGAACTCTCGCTAATTGAACTAAATCCTCATAAACTGCATGAGGTGAATTTGCTGCCATCATGATAACATCAGACCCTGCTTGTTCTAGAGCATTGATCCCCTCTATTAAATAGTTGATATACCGTTTTCTATCATCGTTATGTTCAAGATCAATTATTTTTTGAAAATTTAGGCTAAATATTATTAATTCGGGATAATTATAATCATGCATTTTTTCATAATACTTTTCTAAAATGAGATCATAATACTTTATAGTAGATTCATAACTCATACCACCTAAAATTCCAATCCTATATGATTTCATTTTTCTCTTATTATTCTTCATATTTTTTCATTATATCGTAGTTAATAATTTCTTAAAAACTATAAGTTGGAAAAGGTTTAAAGAAGCATTCAAATATTAAGATAGATTTCAAAAGTTATTCCTCAACTATGTGAGCATAAAAATGGGATTAGGATCAGTAAAGGTAAAAGGTAAAAAAGTGTTAGTAAAAGTAGAAATAGGTCTTCCTAGATTAAATCTTTCAAACTTAAATATTAATAATATTTCGGAAATTCAGGGATTAGAAAAACTGAAAAAACTCGAGGCTATAGATCTTTCTAATAATCAGCTTACAGAATTATACGGGTTGGATCAAATCCCCCAAATTAAACAACTGTTTCTTAATAACAATCAAATTAAAAGTTTGGCAGGAATTGAAACGTTAACAAACCTTGATAGAATATTTGCGAATAATAATCAAATCTCCGAGATTAATGGACTAGATTCATTAGTAAACCTTGCATGGTTAGAGCTTAATGAAAATAAAATTTCAACAATAAAAGGTTTAGACTCGCAGATAAATCTTCTTCGGTTAGACATTAATAAGAATCAAATCAAACAAATGGAAGGGTTAAATAATTTAGAACATCTTAAGGTTTTAATTCTTCGACGTAATCAGATAACGGAGATAACTGGGGTAGATGAACTATTAAATCTTGAGTGGTTATTTCTTGATAACAATCAAATCCAAGAGATTAAAGGATTAGACTCCCTCGTCAAAATTGACACCTTGCATTTTGATAATAATAAGATCAAGGAGATAAAAGGGCTAGATAAATTGATTAACTTAGAAAATTTGTATCTTGACGGAAATCAAATTACAGAAATCAAAGGTTTGGATAACCTTATAAAGCTCAAACTTCTTTTCCTTGGATTTAATCCAATAGAGGGTGGTTTTTCAAACGATGTCATGGGTATTGATGATGTCAAAAATCTGTTGTCGTCCTATAAAGAGTGGAAGAATGCGAAATAAATTTAATTCCTATTTTTAAATTTTTCAGATGATCGTGAAATCGGGATTTCACGGCCTTTCATATATCCTCTCATATTATCTAACTAATACTTGCATAATACATTTTATTTTTTGCCATACATCACTTTTATACTCGAATATCGAGAATTTAATGAAAATATAAATTAGTGGACCTGGGGGGAATTGAACCCCCGGCCTCTTCCATGCCAAGGAAGCGATGCAGAAAAAAAGAGAATTTTTTTTTCATTATCTGCGACTAATCCACAGGCCCATTTTTTCGGTGATATGTCGACAGTACTAATAATAATAAACAATTTTTAAAAAAAATTATGGTTTTTGAGTTATTAGAAGAAAAAATAAATAACCAAGTTCATATTTGATACCTATGAAAAATTTTAGACTAAAAAAACAAGGTTTAATTCTATGTTATATCATGGTGTGCATGCTTCTTATTCCAATTATGGCATCCAGAGGTAACAGTATGACCAATGAGATCAATTATAAAAGAGTCAATATTAATCCAGAATTACAATCAATATTGAATTCTGTTTATGCTTCCAGTGATTCCTTGAAACCAAATTTGAACAATCATGCTGAAAATTCTATTTTTGATTCAGATTTAAACCAATTATTATCAAATAGTTCAAATTCTAAATCTCAGAAAGTCAAAATTATTATAATTTTCAAAGAGAATGTCGAGAAAGATCATAGATTAGACATTATAAATTCAGTTTTCGATGAATTTGAAATTCTTGGTAATTACGACATCATTTCCGGAGCATATTTATCATTATCATTAGAAGAGTTAGCTAAAAAAGAGGTAATTTTATCTAATATCGATAGCATCAAGAAGATCTACAACTCTCAACTATATGATTATCCGTATATCAATTCGGATCTCCCTGAAACGAGCTCGCTAAGCAAGAGTAGTTATCCGAATTGGTGGATTCCTGCAATTGGAGCTGAAAGTCTTGCATATGATGGAACGGGAGTTAGAGTAGCTGTTATCGATACTGGAATTTATAATCATCCCGATCTTAATCTTGTTATGAATAGAAGTTTTGTAAGTGGTGAAAGCCCTCTTGTTGATATAGATGACTATGGTCACGGAACACATGTGGCTGGACTTATTGGAAGCGATGGAGGCGCATCAGGTGGGCAATATAGAGGAGTAGCACCTGGAGTTTCATTAATTAGTGCTCGTGCAGGAAACTTTTCAGGGTTGGAAGAAGGAGATATCATTAATGCAGTGGATTGGTGTGTTAAAGATGAAGGGAGTGGAGGAGCTGGTGCAGACATTATTTCCATGAGCTTTGGAGGAGGTCTTCCAGACGCAAATGATCCCATGACGCTAACTATGTCTGCCATAGTAAATAATAGCGTGATATTAGTAGCGGCAGCAGGTAATGATGGTCCTGGATATTTCACAGGTGGTAGTCCTGCATCAGGAGTAGAGATCATTTCAGTGGGTGCCACAGATTCTTCGGATACATTAGCCTCATTTAGTAGTTGGGGTCCAACAATGTCTTATTTGGGGTACCCCGATGTCGTAGCTCCTGGAGTTGATTTAATTTCAACAGAGGCACCTAATTCTGTAATTTCAAAAGAAATGCGGTATATTGGTGATTATTTTGATTTTGCTGGGGATGCTGATTACATTCCTTTGAGTGGAACGAGTATGTCATGTCCAATAGTATCAGGAGCAATTGCAGTATTAAAACAGGCATATCCGACTATAACTCCCGAAACCGCTAGAATTGCGCTATTAGAAGGAGCACGGAAAATTTCTAATGAAGAACACGAATATTTAAAATATGGAGCGGGAATAATTAATGTATCTGCGTCATTGGAATATTTGCACGATATAAATGAGACTTTTTCGGATGTAAATAATGCTGCTAATCTCTTTCCGGATGAATTACCGGTAGAACCTTATGATCTTTTAAATTTTCCAGGAGATTATCAAGTTTTCAATATCACGCTCTATTCTGGGAAAGGTCAAGATCTTGAAATTAATATCCCTAATGAAGTTGATGGTTTAATTTTATCTCTAGATAAATCACAGGCTAATTTTTCAAGCGCTGGTGAAATGGTAATTTCATTAGGCATTAAAATTGAACAGAATGCTTCCATTGGCATTAGAACATTCATGTTAAATATAACTGGTGGTCCTACTCTCTTTGACTCTATCGAAGTCACGATTGATGTGCGGTTACCTGATTATAAGATCTTGATGGAATCATATCATGGCTTAAATGATTGGTTTCCTGCATTTTCTTATTATCAGGTGGATTTTTATAACGCAATGAAAGAGATGATGAATCTAAACATCTCAATTGATTATGGAGCACAATATTGGACTCCGTACTACGACAAAAGTGCTGATAATTCTATACTTACTGAAGAACGTGTTTCACAGTATGATTTAATAGTTCTACAAACACCCATATTGCCTTACAGTTCTTTAGAAATGGAAAATTTGAAAAATTACTATGATAATGGAGGGAATATCTTATTTCTTGGCACGCGTCACAATGAGTTATGCGTTGACAATATAAATTCACTCTTCTCTGTTTTAGATGTGAATGTCTCGGTTAACAAAGAAACTATTATCAATGAGATTTGGTTTGGAATTGGTGCTTCATATGATCCCATAATTGTAGATGATCTTAGCTCTCATCAAATATTTAGTGGAGTAAATGATTTTAAATGGGAATATGGGAATACATTTACAACAACAAATGCGGCAGATTCAATAGCTTTCATAAATGGAAAAGAGGTTGTAAGTGTTTCTGATGGAAATTCCTTGGGAAAAGGTCGTTTTGTAGCATTTGGAGATCTTCATTGGTTATTTGATGATTTTAATTCTAATCCCGACCACTCGAGATTATTATCTAACTTGATGGAATACTTCTTAATGAAAGATAATATATCAATAAACCTGGCATTAGAATCTGAAAGAACCTCTAATCCTCAACTCAATTTAACGATTTTCTTGCGGGATCAAGTATCTAATGACCCAATTTCATCTAGTTACTTAAATTCTCATTTAAACATATCCATTCGGAATGGTGGTTATTACGAGGAAATCTTGACTACCTCAACTAGTGACGGGATTGCTTATAATAATACTTTTGAATTGCCAAGCACGTCTTATACTCCTTATATAATTAATGTAAATATTACAATAGGAACGATAACATATCATAAAAATATTAAGCTTCTTTATTATAATTCCACAGAGATTCCTCTTATAAACAGCTTTTCAGTAAGTAGCCCCGTAGAAAGGACGGGATTCTCACCTTTAAATATCAATGCTCAATTAGATGATAACATTTATGATGTCATTGCTTACATGGCAACTTATACATATTCTTACTATAATACAAAGCAGACCACAAATAATACTAATACGATGACCCATATAGCATCCAATTATTCTACCACTTACACTCCTATTCCTGGTGATCCTTCTGGAGATTTTATAGTATATATTATCCCTTCTGATCCAGATTCCAATTATCTTAATCCAAATTCACCAAGAATTCTTTCTTCTATTATCAATAACCCCCCTAAGTTTGATGAGACAAAATCCGTGTTCAGCATTGATAACTCTCAACATGTTCGATTTGAAGATACTCATAATGATAATAATACTTTTGTAGTAACCGCATCTCAAGGAAATCGATTTGATTTCAACGTAAGTGTTTTTGATAGCGTGTCCTTCGAAGATAGTAATAGTGCTGGAATGCGAGTATCAGTCAACCTCTTCATTGTGTCTACAACACAGGATGGATATATTTCAATTATTTTTCCTAGATCATTCCCTGTTACTGAATTCAAATACCAAGCAACATCCAATTCTCAAGTGGGTTCATTCATTATCCCCTTTGAAGTTCAATACTCCTCAATAACGGGTACGAAATCTATCTCTACTGAAACAAACTACAATTTTGACACTGATGAAGGATACCTTGCCATTTTATTACTAACTGTATTTGATAGTGATGGTGCTTCAGAAAACTTTATCTTGATTTTATCAATTCAAGCGGGATCTGGTATAGATTGGACCTGGATTATAATCATAGGAATAATTGTAGCTATTGGTATCGCTTTATTATTATTTCTGTTCATCAGAAGAAGAAGAACAACGTCTCAACCTCAACTATGGGGTACATATGCTTCCCCTTATGATGAGACATCTTATAGAGCTCAATCGGAAGAAAAGAAATCTACATTCGAATATTGTCCCTATTGCGGTTATCCTTTAGCGACTCAGAAGAAGTTTTGTTCAAACTGTGGAAGATCATTGAAAATAACAGAATAAATTTATTTCTTTTTTTCTTTTTCAATTTTTAAATTAATTTGAATGCTTTAACAATTCTATTACTAAGTTAGGATCTTTAGCATTCAATATGGTACTCGTGCTGCTTAAAATATCAACATTTAATCCAGTAGCGTTTTCTATATTAATCCCACCATCAATATCTATTAAAAAGTTATATTTATTTTTGCAAGAAGCTAAATTTTTAACTTTTTCGATTGAAGCAGGAATAAATTTTTGCCCTGATTCACCAGGATATACTGACATTACTAATACTAAATCTATTAAATTTAGATAAGGAATTATATTCGTAATTTTTGTATCTGGGTTGAGAGCCATCCCTACTAATTTACTTCTTCTTTTTATTTCGTTAATGATCTCTAATTTATCTCCATTAATTTCGTAATGGAATGTGAAGATTTCGAGATGTTCTATTATATCATCAATATAATTTTCGGGGTTAATCACCATCATGTGTGCGATGATAGGAATATCATATCTCTCTTTTATTATTCTAAATACATCCAAATCGAGGTTCCTTACCGGTGTAAACTGTCCATCTGAAACATCAACATGCAGGTAATCAAGCCCTCTTAATCCCTCAAGAGTTTTAAGATTAAATTTTAAGTTTGCATGAACAGCAACTGCGATCTTTTTCATTATATTTAATTTAAAACAATAACTTTTCCATCTTTTTGTCCTATGTAAGCTTTATAGGTCATTCCTATGAAAAAACCTGTATCAACAACGCCAGGAATTTGTAAAATCTTCAAATTAATATCAGATGGATTATCAATAGCACCAAAATCAACATCAATAATAAAATTTCCATTATCGGTAACCAAGGGTCCTGCTTTTGCTTGAGCCATCCTTAGTTTCGGTCTACCTTCTAACTTTTCTAACTTTTTCAAAATGGGGACATATCCAAAAGGAATGACTTCGACTGGTACTCCCTTGTTCCAATTTTCTCCTAATTTTTCTGACTTTTTACGATAATCCGCTATAATTACTAATCTTTTTGATGAAGAAGCTACAATTTTCTCCTGAACTAAACATCCTCCTCCTCCTTTGATTAAATTTAATGCTTTATCAATTTCATCAGCACCATCAATATCTAAGTCAACTTCTGGATACTGATCCAAAGTAACGAGAGGAAGTCCATTTTCTATTATTAATTGATGAGCCTGAAAAGAAGTTGGGATGCACTTCACGTTCAAATCGTCAGCCTTATTAATCTCCGCTATTTTTATGACAGCATATACAACTGTAGAGCCACTTCCAATTCCCAAAATCATTCCTTTTTTGACGTTTTCCTCGACTGCTTTAAATGCAGCGTTTTTCTTACCTATTTCAATTGGATCTTCAATCATATGGTTCACCAGGATTTCATTTTTTTAACAAGTTGAGAATTCTGATAGCCAAATAAGCAGCGTTCTCACCCCTATCAATACCAACACAAGCAACTGGAATCTTAGGAGGCATTTGTACAATTGATAATAAAGCATCTAATCCTCCCAATTTTGTACTTACTGGCACTCCAATGACAGGTTTATCAGTTTTAGATGCAATAACGCCAGGTAAAGCCGCTGATAATCCAACTACAGCAATATATATTTTAGATGGTGATGATCTTATATATTCATCTAATTTTTCTGGATCTCGGTGAGCCGAAATCACTTGAAAATCATATCTAATTCCATTTTCTTTGAAAACTTCCTCTGCTTTCTCATATATCTCCTTATCTGATGTACTGCCAGCGATAATGGATACTAAGGGAACATCAATTTTTCCAGACATATTGTATTTAAAATTACCAATAATAAAAATAATTCTACTAATTTTTGATAAATTCAAAATTAATTATCAATTTAAACAATAAAGGATATCAATATGAAAAATTGTATAATCAATCTAGTTAAACCAAACTATCAAAAAGTTTAATATACTATTAAAAAGTTTTATATACTATCAATTAAAAATTAATTCAAACGTTACTTGAGGTAAAAATAATTATGGAAACTAAAGAAGTATGGTTAGTTGATTATGCAAGAACTGCGTTTTCTAGATCTCGCCCTAAAGAACCGGAAAGAGATGTTTTCGGGGATCAGAGAGGCGATGAGCTACTTGCTCAACTTTTAATGAAATTTTTTGATGGACGATTAGCAGATAAGGGAATTACCAAAGATGATATTGATGAGGTGTCTGTAGGCACTGCAATGGGCGTTTGGGAATGTTGGACTTATGGTGGTAGACTTCCATTATTCATGGCAGATTTTCCCAATAAAACTTCAGCATTTTTCGTTGACAAACAATGCGGTTCTGCTGGAGCAGGATTTCAATTTATAGCTATGGAAATAATGACAGGTTATTCAAAGATTGGATTAGCTACGGGTGTTGAACATATGACCAGAATCCCAATGCAAAATGATTGGACTCGTCCATACTTAGGAATGATAAATAAAAAAGATAAGTATTATCGTCCTCAGTATGATATCATGACTACAATTAACATGCTCCAAACTGCTCAAAAGTTATATGAACAAGAAACCCCTCATTTTACTAAAGAAGATTTAGATAAATTTGGAGTTCGAAGTCATAATTTAGCAGTAGATAATACTGAAGCAGGATGGTTTAAAGGAGAAATTATACCAATTGAAGGTCATGTTGAAGGAAATGAAGAAGAAAAAGTTATGATTGATAAAGACCAAGCTCCTCGTAAGTCCTCATTAGATCGAGTTGCTACTTTAAGACGGTTATCTAAACCTTTCTATTTGAAAGAAAATATTAGAGGTGAAGACATTGGTGGTAAAGTTGGCTATCGAGAGCGAGAAAGTGGAAAACCAGGATTTGAAGAAAGACAATCAGAAGGAGTAATTACTGCTGGAAATTCATCACCACTAAATGCCGGTGCTACTTCAGCCGTTTTAATGGAAGCAAAAGAAGCTGAAAAACGCGGTATAAAACCGATGGCAATTGTCAAATCTCTTGGTTGGGCCGGTGTAGATCCTTCAGTTATGGGTAGAGGACCCGTTCCTGCATCAGAAATGGCTCTAAAACATGCAGGATTATCCGCAGATGAGATTGACTTCTGGGAAATAAATGAAGCCTTTTGCATCGTCGCTTTAAACTGCATGAAACATTTTAACATTCCTGAAAATAAAGTAAATATTATGGGTGGTTCAACCGCGATTGGTCATCCTTTAGGATCGACTATGGTAAGACTCACTGGTACACTTGCACGTATCATGAATGATAAGAATGGTAAATATGGAATTGCGAATGCTTGTATCGGAGGAGGTCAAGGAGTCGCTATTTTATTAGAAAATCCAAACGTTTAATTAATAAATTACTAGTAATTGGATTAAACCTTCTCAATTTCTTTTTTTAATTCTTTTTAATTTCTTAACAATAATTATTGCATATTTAAGCACCAATAACTCCCAAATTATTGTAAATAAATGATTTATCTGCGTAATATTTATATAGTAAAATATAACAACAATTACTTACCTAATTCAATTCAATAAAAAAATATACAATTATAGGAAAAGGAAATTACCATGACAGTATACAAATCAATTCAGCTTGTAGCCACATCAGAACAGAATTGGGCCGATGCCGTACGCGTGGGCTTTGATGAGGCTAAAAAAACCTTGAGAGGTATTAGAAATATACAAATTATAGAAAGCGACGTGAAGGTTAAGGAAGACCAGAATAAACTAATCTATCGCGTGAGGATGCAAGTTAATTTTCAGATTGAACGCTAATCCTCTTTATATCCCATATTTTTTTTTATTTTCTTTTGTTATAATTTTGGAAAAGTTAAGATATTATAAGATTTAATTTAAAAGCGAAGGTTATCTATATTCGTCATAAATAAATGGTGTGATTCATGGACTTTTTAGAACAGTATTCGGCATATATTATTGGTGGCGTTATATTTCTTATCATATTGCTTGGAGCATGTATCATTCACAATAAGCTGATAAAAAGTTAATGCTTTTTTTAGAAAAAGCATTCTATTAACCATTAATTACATATTAAGATACATCACAACTAATAAGAGAAGAAGTTATGATTAATACCATGTATGAAAATCCAATCTTTCTAGCTTTTTATTATTCATAGGTGAAGGATCTTCTTTTATACCTAGTGTATCACGAATCACTATTGATATATCTTCAATATCCGTAATACTTTCCATATGTATTAAATATTCAAATGGAATGTACTTATTGTAATCCCAACCTCGACCATTATCAAGTATAAAGGTTATATAGAACTCATCATCGAAAGGTAAAGCTTTATTTACATTGCAATTAACAAGCATTTTAAGATGATGTTCCTTTTGGATGGGATGCGTTTTGAAAATTAGATCATAAATAATAGGAGTTCCTTTTTTCTTCACTATAATAAAGAAATATTCTATATCAGACACGAAATATTGAGCAATTCTATAATCAAAAGAATGCATTATAGTGTTATAACCAGGAATTATCGAAAATATACGCTTATTCGAGATGTAATAAGTATCTTTTTTTGAACGCCTCCCTTCAGGATTACCTTGCCATAAAATTTTTTCATCATAATCGATTAATTTTTTGGCAATTTCGGATTTCTCGATGACATTTTCATTTTTTTTAATGTAAATCTACCTGAATTTCTACCTATTATATAAATAATGGAGAGGATATTCACGTTTAAAATTTTATTGATTTTTTCTAAAACCTTTGCTTACGCCAAACTTTTCAGATTAGTCACAAATAAAAGGTGTGAATCTTGGACTTTTTAGAACAAAAACTAATGTAAAAACTTAATGGAAATTTAGTTGAGATTATAAATTCAGTTATATATGATCAAGATTATCTAAGAATGGAGATAGGTGCTCTTTATTGATTTCTAAATATTCACCATCTAATACAAATTGGTATTTCTCCCCCCAAGTTATCATCAGGTCAATTAATTCTGACTTTGACAATTTCAGAATTTCTTGAATTAAATCTATTTTAACGCGTTTTGAAATCTTAAATAACGATTTTAACTGTTCTAATCTTTCATTTAATGTTTCAGGGTTTTCTTCAAAATCTGCGTGTTCATCTAATTGCTCTCTGATATCTTTAACTGCTTGCAGAGCATATCTAAATTGGGGGTCAGCTTTTAAAGCGTTTTGGTGATATTCTAAAGCTCTTTTTAAATCATTTCTGACTTCATAAATCAAACCGATATTATAATAGCAATATGCATAATCTGGTTTTATTTCAAGTGCTTTATTGTAAGCTTTTAAAGCGTCTTCAAACAAACCAATATTAAAATAAGCTATTCCAAGATTATAATGTGCGCGATAATTATTTTGATCAATTTCAATTAAGCGTTTAAACTGATTTATAGATTCTTCAAATCGTGAATTAAATTCATCACTTAAGTAAATTCCAAATTCAAAAAGGATTTTTAAAAGCTCCTTCTTAACCTCTGCTGAATTGGGGAATCTTTCATATGATTTTTCTAAAATTTCTATTGCTGCTTCAAAATTTTCGTTTTTCTTAAATTTTTCTACTTTAAGGAAAACGTCCTTGATATTTTCCAAGTTTTTATGTTCTTTATTAATTTATTTTGATTAAAAATCTCGTTCATACCATACAAACTTAGACTTTTTCACGCCTAATTTCATGAATATACTCCGTAAAGCCCCATCAGAATCGGGACAAACATAATATACTTTATCAAGTTTAACAGTTTTCTTAACATATAATTGTAATTCACGCAAGATTTTTTCCTCGATTCCCTTTTTATATGAATCATCTTTCTTTGTCATAACTTGATGTATAATTACTCGATCATTACCTAAATAATCTCGAAATTTCGTATAGGTTCCCCATCCAACAATTTTTCCCCCTTCTTTTGCCACAATCATCGAATTTCGATATTGGAGATCCAATACCCGTCGATTCAACTCCGTTTCAAATTTCTCCCAATGAGAAAAGAAATATGATTTATTTTCAATGAAATCTTCAAAAATTTCCTTTAAGTCATCCTTATCTAATCGAGGATCATATCTGTCAATTATAAGCATGTTATATCCACACTATTCAAACTTAGAACTTTTTTAATTAAAAAACTATGATTCTAAAATGCTTTATGATTTTATAATCTTTTTCTCCCCATAATTTAATTAATCTTTAATAACAAATCTTTTTTAAAATTAGCGATATTAAAAGCTTGATTAAATATGGAGAAGGATCAAAAACAATCTGAAAAACTTGTTATTCCTTTCAAAATGGTAAGAGAGGGCACAATTATCCCGCATCCTTCCAAGTATGGAGATGCTGGAGCTGATGTTCGTATAATGGGATTTAAAAGAATAATTAAAACAGATAATGAGAAAAAATTAATCGATTTAGATGATGATTCCTACATTCTTAAACCTTTGGAGCGAATTGGCTGCCCTTTGGGATTTGCGACCGCAATTCCTGAAAACTATTATTTTAAAGTTGTTCCAAGAAGCGGGTTAGCATTGTGGGAAGGATTAAGCATCGTTAATAGTCCGGGTACGATTGATTCTGGATATAGAAATGAATGGATGGCTATTGTCGTTAATCTATCCAATAAAGACGTGGTTCTACATAAAGGAGATCGAATCTGCCAGATTATTTTATCTAAAATGCATCAGTATGATGTCCTCGAAGTCAGTGAATTGAAGGATTCTGAAAGAGGATTAGGTGGATTTGGCTCGACGGGAAAAAAATAATTAATTTTGAACTTAGATGCTTGGAATTTGTCCTTAATATTATGGTTGAACTTTCAGTAGAAGAAAAATTTATAATTGATGAATTGAGAGAAAACGGAGCCGAACTTAATTATAAGGAATTACAAACTTAATTTAAAGAAAAATTTGAAGGAGTTATGCCTATCTTGAAAAACTTAAAGGAAAAACAAATTGTTAGTTATGAGGGAGTAATCCCAAGTTACTCCGCGGAAATAAAACTTTATATAATCTCTTAAAATTAAATTATTTTTCTGAAATAATTTTTTCAATAATATTTAAGAGTTTATCAAAATTGATTGGCTTTTCTATAAAGTCTTTTGCTCCTAAAGCTAAAGCTTCTTCCTTTATGGTATAATCGGCGCTTAAGAAAAGAATTTTACTATTTTCATTTAATTTTAAAATTACTTGCGCTGCTGTTATACCATCTTTTTTTGGCATCCGGTGATCCATCAATATGAGATCAGGTAATTCTCGAAATTCACGAAATAAATCAACTGCTTCTTCACCATTATAAGCTATGGCTACAATTTTGTGACCTAAATTTGTTAGCATCTTATCAAAGAGAGTCATTATGTCTAAATCATCGCCAACAAGAAAAATTGTAGCCATCTTTAATCATCTTAGATTTATTGGTTTTCTCTGATATCTTTGATTATTTTTGCGGCTTCTTCACATTTGTTATGAATTAAATTTAAATTCTCAGACTTATTTTTAATTTTTTCATCATTTAAATCATCATTTAATTTAATCAATTCGGTAGCACTATAGATAACTTGAATAATATTTCCCAAATCGTGTGAATACTTATCTGTCAACATAGATTTTTGAATGTTTAAGATATCATATTCTAAATGAATAGAATAAATAATGAGAGCAATTGTACTTATACAACCTAAAAAGTAGTCAAAAAACATTGCGATACTAAAATCTTCGGAATAAAATCCAAAAGAATACCCTTGGAAATAGAAAATAATCATACTTATAGTAATTGAATAAAAAGTCAATAATACAATTAAATACCAATAATATGATTTATTTGATATGCGATTTTTAAAATCCTCTCTGTTTTTTAACGGTATTATACTGAAAAAAATTACAATCAAGAAAAGGGATAGAGAAGATAAATTATAAGCGAAAGAATAAAGTCCAAAGAGGAATGCAATCAAAGGGATTGATATGAATAAAATACTTAAAATTACTAGCATTTTTACCGAAAGTTCCCTGAAATAAGTAAATAAGCCCATCATAACGAATATAATTGATAATGAAGTGGAGATACCATTAACAAGATGAAAAATGCTAGCTAAAAGGCTATTTTCTACAACCCCTAAAAGTAGTGCGGAAAATCCTGCTAGTGTCCAAATTAACCATCCTATTATCAAAAGTTTAAATTTGGATTCTTTAAGAACCCTTAGAAATTCAACAGCGATAAATAAACCTACTAAACGTAAGAAAATTAAGAGAATTATTCCAAAATAGGCAATTACGTGCATTTTTCATTCCTTTTTTTAATTAATAATAATCTCTTTCTATTTAAACTTTTTAAGTTAAGAAAAATGCTGAGAAAAAAATCCTTCTAATTTATGTGATAGTTGGTTATTAGCTTTTATGAAAAATCTATATTTTAAGTTAAATTACCAAAATTAATTATTTATATTGAAAAACCTCACATTGTTGTCTAATTTTGACAGAAATTAATAAGATGGAACCATTTAAAGATCATTTCCTTTATTCTCTTTTAAACCCGAAAAGTATAGCTGTATTTGGGGCTAATAACAACTTGCTGACTACGATGGGTTCGATGCAACTTCGAAATATCATTGCGGGAGGGGGAATTACTGATATTTATCCAGTTCATCCACGATTAGATAAAATTCAAGGCTTTAAAGCCTATAAATCAGTACTAGATCTTCCTGTCACTCCTGATCTTGCATTTCTTATATTACCTACAAAAGCAGTTCCTCAAGTTATGATAGAATGTGGTGAAAAAGGAATTAAAAACCTCGTAATAACTTCTGGTGGATTTAGAGAAATCGGAAAAGATGGATTAGAATTATCCGCGAAAATAGACGATATTTCAAAAAAATTCAATATGAGATTTGTCGGTCCTAACTGTCTTGGAATATATAATGGATGGTATGGATTTCCTGAGAAAAAAAAAGCTTATTTTAACACTTTTTGGCCTTATGCCATACCTGAACGAGGAAATATTTCGATTATAAGTCAATCAGGAACTATCGCTGCCCAAACTTTCTGGCATGCTAAAGAGATGGGTGTTAGGATTAGTAAATCTCTTTCTGTAGGCAACGAAAGAAATATTGACATGGTAGATATTTTAGAATATTTCAGGGATGATCCTCAAACAGGTGCAATCGGACTTTATATAGAAGAGATAAAGAGGGGAAAAGAGTTCATTAAATTGGCTAAAGAAATCACACCAAATAAACCAATAGTCGCCATATATACTGGAGGAACTAAAGCAGCAGAGAGAGCGATCAAGAGTCATACGGGTTCATTAGCTGGCAATCAAAGGATCTATGACGCAGTTTTCAAAGAGACTGGAATAATCCCTACTAATTCCATAACAGACTTCTTATATTACTTAAGGACTTTGTCTTTTGCTCAGAAGTATAACATATTTATGAAAGGAAATCGAATAGGAATCATAACGGATTCTGGTGGGTCTGGTTCCATGATGGCGAAATCGTCTGAATTGTATGGATTAGAGGTCCCCGAATTTTCTAAGTCGCTAAAGAACGAGTTTTCAGAGTTAATACCATTTACAGCAAGTGCTAATAATCCTATTGATGTTACTTTTGATGTAAATTTTTTAAATATATTTTATAAATTTCCAAAATTGTTAATGAAATCGGGTGAAATTGACGCGATAATTATTTGGGGCGTTTTTGATTTTGATGATGTAATAGAAACCATTGAAAATTCAGGAATGGAAGTTGACGAGAACGTGAAAAATCTGGGTCTCATGTTAGATCGAACAATTATCAAGCCAATTAAGCTCCTAATGAAAAAGTACTCCATTCCTGTTTATTTTAGTGGTCCCTTTCCGTATCGATATTCTTGGTTTCAAAAATTTCTTTCCTATAATATTCCCATTTTTGATTTGTGGGATGCTCCACCTAAATGTCTAAAAATTCTATACGAATATTCAGAATATCGTAAAAAAAATCGATAGTAAAATTATATAATTTTGATTGTGGGATAATTAAGTTGATTACAAATAAGCTAATTAATCTAGTAATAATTGATATGATAAAATTTTATAATATTGGAAAGGTGAGATTCGCATTAAGAAAGAATTAAATAATCAATCTTTTCTTATCTATATGTCAAGCTTGACTCAATTATTTAGGATGATTTCATAATATAAAGATGACTCCACAACCATTTGAAATTAAATATCAGTCACTCTTCAAAGATTCTCCTCTATCCATAATAATATTAAATTCAAATGGTGAAATTGTCGAAATTAATTCAAAAGCTGAAGAAATTTACGATATAAAGAAAGAGTCAATTCATCATAAACATTTTACAGAACTTTTTAAATCACCTGAAAATGTTATTAATGAAATGAAGGATCTTGTTGGAGAAGTACTTGCAAGCAGAAATTATGGTCCAAAAGACATTCAGATATCAACACATAAAGGAAAAAAGTTATGGCTAAATATCGTTGCATCACTAATAAAAGTTGGAGATAATCAACTAATACAAGTAATCACGCAAGATTTGAATACTATAAAGGATTTGGAAGAAAAATTGAAAGAATCAGACGGAAAACTTAAACTACTAACTGAAAGTTCAGTTGATTTAATAATCGTTGTTAACTCAGAATTTAAGGTTGAATACTTAAATACTCAAGTTCAATTGAAAAAAATGGGCTATACTGAATCTGAAATTCTAAACTCTAATGCTTTAAATTTAGTCCATCCTGAAGACCGAGTACTGATTAGCAAAAGTTTTAGAAAAGTTTTAAAAACCGGAGAAGGCATCGCAACAGCTAGAATTAAAAGAAAAGACGGAGATTATTTATGGTTTGAATCAAATGGAAAAGTGTTTAAAGATTCAAAAGGTATGAACAAGGTTTTGATTATTTCAAGAGATGTCACTGAACGCATAAAGTATGAAGAGAAACTTCAAGAATCCCAAAAAAGATACAAAGAACTTGCAAATACACTTCCCGAAGTAATATTTGAAATTGATTTAGATTTCAATCTTATCTACACCAATTTAGTGGCATCAGAAATTTTTGGTTATTCCAAGGAAGATTTTAAGAGAGGATTGACTGTTTTTCAGTTTCTACATCCAGATGAGAAAAATACGGTTATAGAAATTTTAAATCGGTTATTTAAGGGTGAAGAGGTAAAACCTGAAATTGTAAGGTTAAAGAAAAAGGACGGTACTTATATTCATATGCGTTCCTTTGTTAGTCCAATATATAATGAAGGTAAAATAATAGGTGGTCGAAGTATTCTTCATGATATCACGGACTTGAGGGAAGCTGAAGAGAAAATTAAGGAATCAGAAGAGAAATTTCGAACAATAGCTGAACAAAGCTTACTTGGAATTTGCATAATTCAGGATGATAAGGTAAAATATGTCAATAATGTTCTTGTAGATTTATTAGGATATTCTAAAAAAGAAATGGATGGTTGGAAATCTGGAGAATTCTTTAAAACAATCCATCCGGGGGATAAGAAGAAAGTAATTGAATTAGCAACCTTACCCGATGAAGATTTTCCTGAAGGGATTCGATCATATGAAGCAAGAGCACTTAATAAATCAGGAAAGGTAATTTGGATGGATGTTTATTACAAAAAAATTATCTTCGAAGAAAAACCAGCATACTTGATATCATTCAATAATACAAGTGAGAAAAAAAAAGCTGAAGAAAATCTCCGAGAATCTGAGGAGAGATATCGATTTCTGTTTCAGAATTCTCCATTTTCAATTTTACTCATTGATCGTTCTGGAAAGATCATTGATTGTAATTCTGCTCTAGAAAGATTAATTGGTTATGAAAGAAGGGATATCATTGGTAAAAAATATAGTAACCTATTAATCGTTCAAAAGGAATACATTCCCTTGCTTCTTGAACGTCTTGGTAAAATCTCTAAAGGAGAATCAATACCACCTTTAGATATTCAACTTTTACGGAAAGATGGAACTCAAATTTGGGCGAATATAGAATCATCATTAATGAAAATTGGAGATCAAGTGTTTGTTATAGTTATGGGGCTCGATATCTCATCAAAAAAGAAAGCCGAAGAAAAACTGAAGGAATTAGATGGAATGCGTCGTGAATTTATAGATCGTGCTTCTCATGAATTAAAAACTCCAATTACGATAGTATATGGTGCGTATCAATTATTAAATACATTATATATGGATAGATTTGATACGGAAGTGCTTGAACTGCTTGAAATGGCATTTAGTGGAACAAAAAGATTAAAAAAATTGGTAGATGACTTATTAAATGTATCTAAATTAGAATCCCGGATGGTTAAACTTGAAAAAAAAGAAACCAACCTATCTGAACTCATAAGGAATTGTGTGAACGAATTAAATTATCTCACAAACCAAAAAGATCAAAAAATCGAATTAATTTTACCTGATGAGTTAATCGTTAAAGTAGATCCCTTACGAATTGAATTAACATTAACTAATTTGCTAACAAACTCTATCAAATACACTCCACATGAAGGAAAAATATTTATTGAATTAGAAAAAAGAGAAGATTACGCTGAATTAAAAATAGAGGATACTGGAATCGGACTGACAAACGAAGAAATAGAAAAGCTTTTTAAAAGGTTTACTAAAATAGAAAATCCCTCCAATAATGATAAAGAAGATATAGATTTAGGAAGTACTGGTCTTGGATTGCACATTTCAAAAGCTATTGTAGAATTGCATGGTGGTACGATAACCGCACAATCTGCAGGAAAAAATAAGGGTTCAACTTTTATTGTTCGTTTACCAATCATGAATAATTGATGTCTTTTTTTTTGTCGGGGCGAAACAACGCCTTTATTCCTATCCACATGTGTGGATTCGGGTTTATTTTTTAATTCGGTATTAAAATTTAATTGAAATTGGACGGAAAAGCGTATTCATGGCGTAATAATCTTTAAATGTTTCAGCTTCTAATTTATGAACGATATTTATAGCTCTGTTGACATCAGAATTAATTACGAGGTCACATTCATCACACACATATAATCCACGATATTTCCTGTTTGTCTTCCTACATCTCCCGCACCTATAACAAATTTGAGAAGTGTATGATTCCTCTACTATATCTACTTGAATACCAACCAGTGATGCCTTGTATAATATCAGTTTAATTAACCTAAGGAATGGAATATTGACGGAGTTCTGAGTGTTACGTTTAGCTATTTTAACATATTGTTTCCATCCTGGATTGTATCCTATGATTATTCTGCCAATATTATGCTGAATACAATGATTAATTAAGTACCGAGTATTTTTGTCGAAAAAATCGTGGATACAATTTTCCCGTTTCTGATACATAAGTTTCATTTGAGCGTTAGGTTCTTTTAAACCAGATTTTTTTAAAATGGAGTTTAAATGTGCAATCTATTTATTCGCAAATTGATTAATTGACTTAATAACCTTCCCTTTAAAATTATCGGGGATAATACGACGTTGCTTAGGTAAATAGAAGGTTATTGACACCAATGTCAATTCCCATAATATGTCCTCGATTAAATCCTATATTTACGATTGGAACTAATCAAAAAAGACTATTCAAAAAATAAATTCTCTTTTTTAATGGACCTCATTTTTGGCTTAAAGCTTTCTCTAAGATTGCATTTGAACACTCAATAGCACTCATAGCTGCAAGCTCAGTACCAATGCCCCAACCACCCGCGTCTCCACCAACCATATATAAACCCTCTATTGGTAAAGCTACCGATGGTCTATTTATTCCTGATTGGTTATTAGTCTGGGCAATCCCTACAACAGCGCCTTGTTTGCCATACATTAAATCAATATCTTCTGGTGTTGTTACATCATACCAAAGAAGGTTATTAGATAATCCTGGAAATACTCTTTCAAGAGTAGTTAAAGAGTTTTCGATCCACTCTTTTTTATTTTTTTTAAAATTTTCACGAAGGACTATCGTACCTGCAGTTAGTAATTGATTTTCCTTTGGAGCCATAATACTATGATAATTTGACGGTATAGGAATAAAGAAGTCAATTTCATTAGGTACTTTACCTTTCGACATTTGACTATAATATTCTTCCACGTCTTCTGAACTAAAAGATACAACCATTTTATAGGGTGTTATTGACTTTTTTAGAGCAAGTTTTAATGTAATTGCACTTAACGAGTATAAGAGATTATCTACTTTCTGAAGAAAAGCACTCTCGAAATGCTCTCTTCCTACTAGCGTATTTACTGTATCTTTAATTCCAGCATTAGAGATAACAATATTTGAGGAAATAAACTCTCCATTATCAAGCTCAACCCCTTTTACTTTTCCGTCTTCTACCACAATTTTGTTTGCCGTAGTCTTTGTTAAAATTTTACCTCCCATCTTTTTTATTCCCTCAACATAAGCTAAAGGAATCGAGATACATCCTCCTTTTGGATAACCAACTCTCTGATACTTATTAAGGGAAGTTAAACATCTGATGAATTCCCCTGTGGAAACTTGATGATAGGGTATTACAAAATACAATCCTGAAATGATGTAAAAGTACCTATGTATTAATGCATTGTTCGTATATTGAGTTAACCACGATTTAACATCAATTTCATCTAATCTACTAGTATCTTTCATTTTAGAAACCTCAGTAATTAGACTTAGTAATTTTATTAGTTCTTCTTTAGGAATAAATTTCCTGAAATCTTCTGGAAATCCATAAAAATTACCTTTATAATACCAACGTGACTCTCCTTGCCCTAATATGCTCCAATCGATGGCACCCCTCATACCAATCATCTCTAATACTTTACCAAGTGGACCTTTATCCGATCTAGCAAAAGAATGGACTCCAACATCAATTTTGAAACCATCTTTTTCATAAGTACTACATCTGCCCCCGATCATTTCATTATGCTCGATAACAAGCGTATTTAAATTTTTAGTAGCTAAAAGAGCCCCTACAGCAGTGCCACCTACACCACTACCGATTATTACTATATCATAATCACTCAATATCTGCACCTATGCTCTAATAATCATAGTAATTACATATATGGAAAATGTGTTTAATTATTAATATGATATCTTAATTTAAAAAATTGTTCATCTAAAATTATCTTATTTTTTGAATTCTAACGCGTTACTACAAAACGGGTTAACTTATATTTCTAGAATTTATATTCCTAAAATAGGTTGCAGAAGCACAAATATAAAACAAGTTATTGACCTTAATAGAATTGATATTAATTCTTTTAAAGTAGATACATACGAATCTTGTATTCCAGAAAAAGAAAAAATTACTTTTAGAGATTTAATGTTAGAAATAGGAAGATTAATAGTTGATATTGATAAATGCGAAAAAACATTAGAAAAGGATGAATCAAAAGAAATTAAAAGTGATAATACATAAAATGACAATTAGAATACTCAAAATAAAATACATGTGAAATAATCCTTGCCCCTTACTTTTTATAATCCTCCTAATAGCATTCTTGCTTCGGGAACAATTAAAGGAGTATCACTTGGTGGTTCTAAATCTATCATCAGCATTGATACTAATCATAATTTCTATAATGAGGGTAATATTTACACTGAAATGTCTTGGGCTCAATTCTATGAAGAAGAAGGTTTAGCCGATCAAATAGACACCTTTACAACAACTGAGTATGATTCGATTCGAGAAGATCCCGAGGCTTTAACTGATGCAATTATAAAAATTATCTATCAAATTATCAACAATCAAAAAATTTTCTATGGAATTGCTGACTTCGAAGTGACAGCTTTTTTAGAAGCTAAAAAACAGGTCATTCCTGACCTTAAGTTAGATTACAAGATTATTAACAGTTTAATGGAAGCCCATAAACGTTCGAGGGAAAAAAATCTATTTCCAACCATAACTCTTAACGAAAAAGGGGTTCAAACGATTAAATTTGAATTTCAGGGATCCAAGGTAGATAATCTTCACATAAAAGGCTCAAAGTTAGAGGATTTAATAAATCGGTTAAGATTAGCAAAAGGGTTTGCTGTAGGTCTTGTGTGTACTTCTAGTAATGCTGCAAATTTATATATTGTGAGTGATAATATCGTTTTTAGCAAGGAAGAGTTACCGGAACTTTATATCGATGAAGAGAACATCAATGTGATCGAATACGGCATAAAAAGAAAAATTCTCTTTCCAATCAGTTATTTTAGGATTGATATCGGGATTCGATCCCTTGAAACTTTAGAACTATGGGATAAAATTAAAGATTCAGTAGAATTAAATAAAGCGATAGGATATTATGATCGCTACATTAATGCGCTAGTATATAAGAAATTTAAACCTGCAGCACAATCGGAAAAGATAGGAAGAGATTCAGCTGATGATTTTTATAATATGACTCCCAAGGAACGAAAGCGGGCATTAAAAGATATGGAAAAAGCCATTGAGCTTTTAACAAAGGAATATAAAGAGTAAACTAATCCTTTAATATTCGAGGAGCCTTAAAAAATCCCTCGCGTGTATTTTTTGCATTTTGTAGTGCTTCCTTATTTGTTAATGAATCCCAAGTCTCATCTTCTCGAAATACATTTTTTAAACCTTCGATTGGGTGAATCATAGGTTCAACATTAGAAGTATCTAAATCATTTAATTTCTTGAAATAATTAAGTAGATCGGTAAGCTGTTGCGAAAATTTTTCTTTTTCTTCTTCAGTTAGATCAAGTAAAGCTAACTTGGAAACGTGTTCTAAGATATCTTCAGAAAATCCTTCGTTATTCGACATATTTGAACAAATTGAATTTAGATATGTTGAAGAAAAAAGTTAATACTAATAAATAAGCTTATTCCTACCAATTATATATTCCAACACTGCTGTCAAATTTGCAAAATATAATGAATAATATAAAAAGTGATTGTACGTTCAGTAGAATATGACTGAAAGTGACGACCTTTGGCGTGAAATTCCAGGTACTGCCTATGTTTCATTAGCACGACGTGGAATGGAAAAGTTAAGCCTCGATCAATGTTTCTTAAAAAATTGTGATAACAAGGATATCAATCTTCTTGAACCTTTTAAAAAAGAAGAATATGAGGATGAGAAGAAATCAACGAAACTAATACATATTAAGTGTCATAAATGTAACAGGTCCTTTATATTAAAGCTTGAAACTTTAAAGGCAGTAGCAAAAACGCGTCAATCTACCGAGCAGCCCGTCTCAATGGGATTGATATATGCATTAGATGAAAATGGGAATAATCTTGGACATATTGGATTTTTCTAATAGTTCTCTGAATTTATCCTTGTTTATTTACTTCCCTCAAATAGAGTTTCATAAAATATCTTTGGCTCTGGCAATACATCAATCGCTGTTCTGGATTTAGATGACTACATTCTCGTAATATTGCTTTAATCTCATTCATTAGAATTAGGTTATCAGCAACAGTTTTACTTTGCTGATTGTCTGCTTGAGCTTTAACTTCATTACGACTATTATTATCAAATAGACTTCTTAAATTTAGAGTTAACTCACTACCAAAATCAGAACTTATCAAATGTCATCACACACAGAAAATAATTCCATATCCTATTTTATGGAAATATCTCGATACTACCGGAGAAATATCCACATGTATATAAAAATCATATGAGCTTTTCTTTTGAAACTAAGTGATATCGACGTAGTATTGTGATGATATCTTATGATGTAATGTTTAGATTACCCGTTGAATATATTAGAAATGAGAAAAAAAAGTACACGAAAAAATTTTTTCGGTTTATCAATAAAAAAATTCAGAAATTCATTTTCACCCAATCTTCAAATTTAATAGCTCGAAGTTGTTCTGCCCAAATGTTTTTGATATTGGGAGTGTTAGGAAGCATTTTATCCTTTTTAAGAAGGGAATATAGTTGATCTACAGTTTTTTCTATTAATATTTCGTATTTTATGTTTTGTTCTTCTAATTCTAATTTCAATTTGTGGATTATATCGATCCAATGGTGAGCAATTTTTATTGTGCATCTTTCTAAAATATCTAAATCATTAATTGTTAATACTGGAAATGTTACTATATATTTTTGCCCATCTAACTGAATTAATCCATACCATTCAAGAATAATTAAGTGATTTTGAATAACTTCTCTATCCCACTGATAATTCACATTGACTTTGTATTCTTTAGGGTTTATTAACAATGGATTTGGTGAAAAATTAATTTGTTCGCATATACCTTCAAAATCTTGAGGACCTTGATGAGCGAGTTTGAGTAATATTTCCCTCCTTACTTTATTTTCCAATACCCAAGGTACTTCACTTTCATCCCAAGGTTTTCCTTTATCAAAGTCAAACCAAGGCATGATCTCATCGATCTTGATTGTTCCAACAAAACGATATGAACTATATTTTGAGGTTTCCTTCATTTTTTTTGATAAAAACGTTTTTAAAATTAATTATTATAAAACTTCAAGTATGGATGGAATATCCAGCCAACCTGATTGCTCGTGAATTATCTTTCCGCTCTGATCGATAACAAATTGACCGGGACCTTGTTTTTCCCAACCTTCAAATTCACCATGTTCAATTCCTTCTTGTTTTGCTTCCTTTAGTTTGCTTCTCACTTTTGCAAATGCTCCTGCTGTCATGAGCCCTAATCCATAAGTAGCATATAATTCCTCTTTTGAAGACGGAATCACGGGAAATGTAATATTTTTCTCCTTAATGAATTTTTTTGCTATTTCCTCACTTGATTGAGTGATGTATAACAACTTAGCTCGTTTTTGTTCAATATCATTCACATTAATAAGGAGTTTATTTAAGTCGACCTGACATATTGGACAACCGAAATATCTTGAAAATATTATCACAATCTTCTGAGATCCTATTAACTCTCCCAAATCAATAACTCCTGCATTATAAGACTCCAATCTGAAAAGTGGAGCATCATCTCCTATCTTTAATCCTTTAGCCATTTTTCTTACACGTTTTTATTATTTTTTAAATATTTATCATTCACTTAGCATTGCTTCAATTAGAATATCAGTCGCTTCTTGTTCTGTTAATCCTTTAGCTTGTAACTCATCTAACCACTTCTGAGGAAATCTTCCCAATGAAGCTTCATGGGAGACACTTGAAGTTGGGTCTGTCGCTCGAATAAATGGACGTGCTCTACAAATTGACCCTTTTCCTAATACTATCTCATTACATTCTACATGCCCGTTGCAGTGTGGCGCATTTCCTTCTGTTATTCCGTACATTAAAACTTCCCCCCCATCTCTAGCAGCTGCTTTCATTTTAATCAAACTCTTAGCGTTTTCACCCTCAAGAAATATTGAATCTCTAATTCTAATAGAATCCTTTTTACTTTTTCCAAAAGCTCGAATGTTAGAACGGATTGTTGAATTTCTCATTGCATATATGTCAATCATGATCTTAACTATTCCTGGGGTTCCTTTTGTCAAGTTGAAATTATTTTCAAAGGTACTATTTTCTCCCACATACATATTTGCAACTGGAGCTACTAATGCCCCACTATTTTCACCATGATAATGTGTCTCGCTATATGTAAAATTACAATTTTTTCCAATATAAAAATGCCCAAACATTTTATGGATCAACCCATTTGCTTTTGGAAAACTGCAGTGGGCTTGAATTTTCACATCAGTATTATCCTCAGCAATAATTCTTGGAAAAATCTCTTGAATCCCCGATTCTTTATTGACCCCAAAGCATAAATGAATAGGCTCTTCATGATGGGTCCCTTCCTTGATAATAACATCAGCAACTATCCCGTTTTTTATTTCTCTCCCTTTTAATAATATTCCCTCAACTTGCTCAATACCTGAGATCTTGTTGAAGTCTAACAATAATTTAGCCCCATTCCCGTGACCTGGGAGAAAATCACGAATATCGATATTGTAATCCTCCAAACTCTGCAAAATTTCTTCGGGGTATTCATTATTAGTCATTATAGATCTACTCCTTCGAAAATTTTGTCAATATAATCATCGTCAAAGCATTTTGCACCATTCTTGAATAGGGCTCTCTTGCAGAATTCTTTTAGTCCTGCTTTCTTACAATATTGAAGCATGACTTTAGGAAATTCATCAGTTATTAACATTTCACCTCTCCATAGAAGAGTTCCATAGTCAGCAACCATTCCAATATCTTCTCTATGTGTGATTAGAAGAATTGTCATATTTAATTCTTTAATTTTATTAAATATATTCCAGAAATCCTCTGTAATAATCACGTCTAAACCACTATCAGGTTCATCCAGAATAATCAAACGAGGTTGCATAGCTATTGCTGCTGCTAATTCTATTCTTTTCCGTTCTCCCCCGCTTAATGAATCATCAATACATCGATCATAGTAAATTTCTGGCTCTAAATTAACAATTTGGAGGATTTCCTTGATTTTTTCACTAGACTTTTCTTTCATACCCAATGAGATATATTTTGCAACAGATAATCCTTCGATACGTGCTGGTTCTTGCCATGCCAATGTAATTCCTAATTGAGCACGTTCAGTAATTGTTTTATTAGTGATATCTTGCCCTACAAATTTAATCTTTCCATTAGCTAATTTATAATTTGATAATCCCATTATGGCATAGGCAAGAGTGGATTTCCCAGATCCATTTGGTCCTATTATGGAATGAATAGATCCTTCTTTAACTCCAAAGGATACATTATTAACAATTATTCTTTGTTGATCAAATGTCTCGATAGTGACGTTCTCTAGTTCTAAAAGCATCTTTGTGAATGTTTGAAACTTATTACTTTATAATAATATTGTTATTTTTAATAGCTTTATCATGGTAAATTGATTTCGTTGAGTTTTTTATCGCTAATTATTAGAATAACTTGATTTTTATTAGTCAAAAATAATAAGATTAATTTTAATTATCTAAGATTCACTAAATATTATAACGACCATGAACTTAAAACAAATCAAATAAAAAGAAGTGTAAGGATTGGTAAAAAAAGAGTATATATGCGAAAAAGGTAAAAAAAGTACTATAGTGGTCATGGATACGATGACTGAGATCAAACCAGGTGCAACTATGATCCTAGGTTTTGCAGGAATAGGATTGATCGGTCCCATCGTAGCAAATGCTCTCATTGATCAAATAACCGACATTAAAGAGATTGGATTTATAACTTCGGAATATCTTCCACCTATTAGCGTATTTTATGACGGTGTACTAAAACATCCATTCAGGTTATATTATTCACCATCTCATGATCTTATAGTAGGAGTCGCTGAAGTTCCATTTCAAGTATCAACAGCATATAACGATCTCAGTAGAACCATTAATAATTGGGCATTATCCGAGGATGTAAGAGCAAATGAAATTGTTGTCTTTCAAGGCATTCCTCAGAGAGATATTATTGATGATTATCCCGTATATTATGCCGCTGAAAAGGATCTTGTTGAACGATTGGAGTCTTATGATATAAAGAAGGTTGAAAAAGGAATTATAGTTGGCCCTGAGGCAACTATACTAAATGAAGCTTTATCAAGTAGATTGCAAGCTTTTGCATTATTCACACCTGTTTTAGAGATTCCTACACCAGAAGGTGGCGCTGCTATCATTGAGGTGTTAAATAAAATGTATAACCTAGACATAGATACTTCGAAACTAATAGAAGAGGGGAAAGAAATTAAGAAAAAAATGTTAGAATTGGCGGAGAAAGCTCATCAATACCAACAAGCACAACAACTCCCAGATACCCCAAGAAAAGAATATACGCAATACTATCAATAAATTTATTTTTTTTATATTTGAAAGACTAATTTCTATATAATATTTTATAAAAATCAACTTTAAACGATTTTCTTTATTTATTAAAATCATAAATTCTTAAAGCAACATTATCCCAAGAACTATGAGAAAAAAGGAACGATTTATTCCCGTTCAAATTGATGCTGATTTATGCTTGCGTTGCGAAAGATGCTTGAAAGCGTGTAAAAATAAAGCAATTGTTTTTGATAGGGGGATTCGAAAAGTTGATTATGATAAATGTAAATCTTGTTTGGTGTGTGTTCAAGTTTGTCCACGAAATGCTATAGTTGTCACTTCTGTGGAATCAGAGCAAGTCCTTACGATTAAGATAGATCATGACAAATGTACATTGTGCGAAGAATGCCTTTCAGACTATTGTCCTCACGATCTATTTTATAAAGATAAGATCAAACTTGGAGAAAAGGAAATTGAAATTATAAAATTCAAGTACAATGAGGTTGCGAGATGCCGTGGGTGCTTAAAATGTCAAGCTCAATGTCCAGAAAACGCAATATTACCCGTCATTTTTAATTCTTAACACATTGTCCTTAACCAAAATTTTCGATTATATCTGATATTAATTTTTTAATTTCAGAAAAATGGATAAGAACAACGACACCATCCATTTTTCGTAATTTTTCAATGTTTTCGATCTCTATATCCCTGATTTTAAGCGTTAAAGGGCTCCCATCTGGTCTAGTAGTAGTTATTGGCTTTAGATCTTGATCAGATGGCAAAAGATAAGCAGTTTGTCCTCCTTTTATAGCCTGAGCTATGCAATTGGTGATTAAAGTATCTCCAATTCCATAAGCTATTTTAGCTACACTATTGGCAGATACGGGGCATATAATAAATAAGTCATATTTTCCAATTTGTAATGGTCCTGCATAGAATGGGTTATTTGGTGTTTTCTCGACTGAAATTTTCTTTACTACCTCATTCAAATAAAGCCATTGGCGATACCATTTTACAACTACTGCCCCCTCTTTTGATAATATAACTGTTACATCGATATTTGGATCTTCTTGTAATTCCTTCATTAAATCTATTGATTCTTTAATTAAATAACCTGATCCTGTTATTCCCCATAGGATTTTAAATTTAGACATATAATAATCTCTTGCACTCTAATTTAATATTCATATAATTTCTAATCAAAATTAATAATGATTTAAAACTTATTATTCTTCAATAGTGGATCAAAATATTGATACTTCCCTTTAGAATAATGGAGAAAAAATACATATATTTGGATTACGCTGCAACTACCCCAATGGATCCTCGAGTAATAGAAGAATTTAATAAGCAGATGAAAGAGAACTATGGTAATTCCTCTAGCTTGCATGCTGTTGGGCAAAAATCAGCTAAAACATTAATATACTCCCGAGAAACTATTGCTTCGTTAATAAATGCTGAACGAAACGATATATTTTTTACTTCTTCGGGTACTGAATCTGATAACATTGCAATATTAGGGGTTGCAAGAAAAAACAAATCGCGGGGGAATCATATCATAATAAGCAATATTGAACATCATGCTATACAAAATCCATGTAAACAGTTAGAAAAAGAAGGATTTAAAGTATCCGTGTTACCTGTAGATCATTTTGGATTACTAGATCCTAAAAAATTAGAAGATTCAATTACAGATGATACCATACTTATTAGCATTATGTTTGCTAATAATGAAATCGGTACAATTGAACCAATAAAAAAAGTAGGAGAAATTGCTAAAAAACATGAAATAATTTTTCACACGGATGCTGTCCAAGCTTTTGGAAAAATCCCGATAGATGTGAATGAATTAAATATTGATCTATTATCCGCTTCCGCTCATAAATTATACGGTCCTAAAGGAGTTGGAATGTTATATATACGAAATAAAGGGATTAGAGAGGGTTGGGGGAAGTACATTGAACCAATCATGTACGGTGGAGGTCATGAAAGAGATATGCGTCCAAGCACAGTTAATATACCGGGGATTGCAGCATTTGCAAAAGCAGTAGAATTAGTCAAGGAGGAGATGCCCATGGAAATTACTAGGCAAACTAAATTAAGAGATAAAATCATCTTATATTTGCTAGACAATATTTCTGATTCATATTTGAATGGACATCCAACTCAGAGATTGCCTAATAATGTTAATATCGGATTTAAATTTATTGAAGGGGAGTCAATTGTCTTGGATTTAGATCTTGAAGGGATTGGAACTTCTACGGGTTCAGCATGTTCCTCAAAATCTTTAGAACCATCCCATGTTTTACTTGCAATTGGATTAACGTCCCAAGATGCTCATGGTTCCTTAAGAGTTACGATTGGTAGGTTTACAAGTGAAGATGATATAAATTATTTTCTACAGAAATTACCCCCGATTATTGGAAGATTGAGAGAGATTTCTCCTTTACAGCACAAAATAAATTAGAAATTAAGTGGCTAAATTGAATGGTGAAGTAATTTTTATGCGTTTAACTAATGTGGGTAGAAAGATTTATCTTAAAAAGGCTAGTTCGATTTTCCCAGGTATCCAAGATAAAAAAATCATCAAAACAAAAGACACACCTTCATATGTAGATTTTCCAGAATGTCTTACATTAAATTTACAGCAAGAAATAAATACTGGATCCAAATACATAAGTAAGGTAGATCTTCAGATCAAATTATACGAAAATGGAGTGATTTCATTAATAGCACGTTTAAAATTTACAGATCTTCCTATAACCGAACTGCACAGTATAAGAAAAATGAAATTTTCTATGCAAGAAGGAGAATACAACATTATTCAATATTTACGACTCCAGAATGAGAAAGTCTTTCTCCAAATTAATGATTATGTTGAAGAACCATATTTTGGATTGAATGAAGGTGAACATGAAAAATATACGTTTTATTGTATAACTGATGACATCAATCCTAATGAATTAATTGAAAACAATAAAAAATATTTAGCTTGTTTGTTAATGGGAGAAGATCCTAATTTAGATCTTCATGAAACTCAAATTGAGGAGACTTTAGGAAGTTCTTTTTCTTTTTTAAAAAACGATTTGATGATTTTAGATTTTGATCATGGTATTATTTTAGATCCTAATCAGGATTATGAAGAAATTTTACTTGTAGCTGAATTAGCTAATTATCAATTGCTTGGATTGCGTGTATTAGATAAATTACTAGAAAGAAGGTTAAATATTGCTGAAGAAGATATTCTTACGCTCTCTTCTTCTGGCTCAATCAAGCTTAGAAGGTTAAATAAAAAAGTAGGCAAATTATTGAGAATAAAATATGATTTAGCATTTATATTAGATAATATTGAAAATGTCTCAAAATTGATTGGTAATTATTTTCTAGCTCAAATATATTTAGAACTTTCAGAACTGTTCCAATTGAAGCAATGGAGTGATAGCATCAGGCATCGCCTTGAATCAATTGGAAATATCTATAATAATGCACAAACGAATAAAAAAGAGGGATATCTATTATATTTAGAAATACTCTTGACTTTCATATTTATCATGGAATTCATTTTCATTATCATTGATTTCTTTAAAAAGTTATAAATTTAACTAGCAGTAAATAGACTTAAGAAAAATAAATAAATTATAGATAATAATACATGGATAATCGCAAACGTAGCTCCTACTTTCAGTAGCCTCTTAAAATTCAAATTCTCGACGGAATTATTCTGAGCAATCTTCAAGGTCATCATATCACAAGCAGCGCCCTGGGGTATCAAGTTTCCTCCGATATTAATGGCGATAATGAAAGCAAAATATAAGGGGACTGAAGGAAAATGAAACGTTTGTATTAATAAATCTATTATCGGTATGAAAATTAATGCTGTAGGCGTGTTTGCCACAAAACCCGAAATAAGACTGACCAGAACGAGGATAATCAAACTTAACATGAAGGGATTTAAGGATTGGAATGGGATGCTCTGAAAAATCTCTTTAAACCCAGCTTCTAACATGCATGCTATTACCACATAAAGCGAAATAAAAAAGAAAATGATCTCCCACTCTATGTCTTTGAACAAATCGCCGGTTCGCTTTTTTGTAAATTTTTTATTGGCCAAAATAAGAAAAAACGCAGACACTCCCGCAGTGAGGTAAAGTAAAGGTAATATGGCAAAAAGAGCAATTGTAATGATAATAACGGTGCTATTAAAGTAAAACATTTTTCTACTCCTTATCATGATATTTGCATCAACTAATTCCAATACAAATTTCTTTTGTTCCTCCTTTATCTCTGGTTCCTTTCTTAGATACCATCTATTCATTAGAAATATCGTGATAAATAATAAAAAAAAAGAAAATCCCCAATAATATACGATAAAATACATGGTGTCTAAATGAAAATAAGTTGAGATAATTATGTTTTCTCCAGATGAAAATGGAGTGATTATTGAACCAATGTTAATACAAATTGTCATTCCAAGTAGATAAGTTCCTGCTCGAGTATTTAAAAATCTACATAAACGAATCACTACCGGTGCCAATATTAAAACAACAACTACATCACTTATAATTGAAGCTAAAAGCGTGGTTATAATGCATATTAGGTAAAAGAAGATTTTTCTATTCCCTTTTGATATTTTGAATAACTTTACGGCCACATATTCTAAAATATTTGAATCTTGAGCGATTTTTGTAATAATACTCATGCTTAATATTACAATCAGAGCTTCAAACTCAATGTGTCCGATGAAGTAATTTATATCTAAACCATAGATCAAACCAGTTACGGTCCCTGCAACAAAACATCCCAGAAGAGATGTAGCCACAAAATCAAATTTCTTTGAGGAATAACTAATTAATATAATTATAAATATAATAAAAAGGAATATTAAAAGCGGTAGATTCATGTAGCGTATCCAACTTAATTCTCTTTAAATAATTATTATCAAAAACATAAAAACATATAAAGTTAATTTATTTATGATTTAATGCCAAAGTAAAATTTTTATGATCTATTGCGTGAGAAAAACATAAATATTGATGTATTTAGCGATTAATCATAATTAAGCAATAAAAAACAAGATGAAATTTTATGGAAAATCAGAAGAAATTAGCTATTCTTATACTTATTGGAGGAAAAAGCAATCGATTTGGAGTTGAAAAAGCAGTGATAAATGTACTCGGAAAACCTCTAATTCTTCATCAAATTGAAACTTTATCGGGTATTGATCAAGACGTATATCTTGTTGCCCATTCACAAGAGCAAATTTACGATTACCGAGGTATTATTGATTTCCCTGAAGATATTAAGTTTATTGTTGATGATAGGGAAATATTCAAGCATCAGAATATATTTAAGCCCATGCTTGGAATTTATTCAGGGTTCAAGCATTTAAAAAAGCTCAATTTCGAGAAAGCATTCGTTCTATCATGTGATATGCCTCTGATTAAAGCTGAAGTAATCGAATTTATGATAAAACAATCTCAAAATTATGATTGTTGTATCCCTCGTTGGGGAAATGGCTTTTTAGAGCCATTCTTTGCTATTTATCCCGTAGAAAAAGGGTTTGCACGTGCAAAAGAGATTTTATTGAATGAAAATTACGGTTTACTCAATTTAATTGATAAACAATGGAAAATAAATTATGTTTCGGTAGAACAACTCATTCAACCATTAGATAATAATCTAGTTAGTTTAATAAATATTAATGGTCCAATTGATATTTCAAAATTAATAAAACTATATAATTAATTGAGATCCTTCAGTGTATTTATCTAGATAAGTGTTTTTCTTATCAGTTTATTAAACCAAAACAGCAGTAAAATGGAAGCAGAATCTCTATAATCCTCTATGATATTATAAAAGTTTTTAAAACAGAATGCTCTAAATATTCTTAATACTATAAGTTATTAGTTAAAAATTCATGAGCGAATATAATTATAATATTCTTAAAGATAATATCTTTTATATAAAGGATGAATATAAAAAAAAGGGAAAAGAATATGGAATTGCTAATTTAAGTAAAAACCAAATTTATATTCTAGCTGAAATCATTGATTTAATGTCAGTCGCTCCATTGGTATCCGTAAAGTTTAGCAGAAGAATCGAAGAATTCCTAAATCCAAGATTTCAAGAGCTTACTAGTGCGTTGTATGAAAATAAAACACTACCAGATATTATCGGAATAGAAATTTCTAAAGATAATCATAAGGACATCTTAGATGGATTAATCTTCCCAAATGTTGCAAATAAATTGAAAAATAAGAATTATACAATTAGTGATATGACCAAACTGTTATCTGACATTAAATTCAAGAAATTCAAATAGTTCAATTAATAATTTTGAAAATCCATCAAATTTGAAATTTTAAATGTAATTTCAACTCAAATAGTGAGAAATCATTTTTGATTTAGAAAAAAATGGAAATTGTTTTTTTAATTGAAAAATTGTTTTATTTTAATGGATAAAGTGGAATTTAAATTTTCAGATAAAACGATAATCCTTGAAGAGGTAGATACATTAAGCTCATCTTATAAAATCAATATCTATAAGGATAAATTAGGGTATATGGAAAAAAGGAGCATTTTGCAAAAGCCAATAATGGAAGTGATAAACCATTTATTTTCTGAGGATACTCTTATTTCTGAAAAGACCAAAAATTCCATTTCTAAGGTAATTCATTGCTCAAAGGACAAAATTATCATTCTTATTACCTCATCGGGAAAAGATATTATATGGAATCGCGATAAATTAATTAACCAATATGGTTGGTTTTTCTTTGTTGCTGAACGTGAAAAAAAGCAAAAACCCGATCATAAGAAAAAAAAGCAAAAAGAACAGAAGAAGGAAGAGATTATAACCTCACAAGATTTTCTATTTGAAGATTTAACTATCTTTCTTGAAGAAAAAACAAATATGCGCTCTTTGTATCATACAAAAGAATATTTCCAATATGCTAAATTAATAAAATCAAAGAATATCAATCAAATGAATATATTGGATGTATTAAACGATTTTTTTAATAATAATACATTAATACCAATAGATGAAAAGAAATCGATTAGAAATATCATATATTATAAGGAAGAAAAGGTTATAGTAATAAAAGCTTTGAATGGAGATAAAATGTATGATAATCTTGAAAAATTGGTAAAGAAGTATGGGTGGTACTTCTATATCACTGGAGTGCCAGTCGGAAAAAGTGAAATATCTTTAGCAATTGATAAGATAGAAAAAAAGTATGATTCAACCTATTTTAATAGTATCTCACTCTCAAAAACTAAAACTGAAAAGATTAGAGTATCTATTTATCCTATTGTCTTAAAACCGAATCATAACTGCCATATTCTAGGTTTAGGGGATTTAAATATTTTGATTGATTGTGGAATTTCAGAGTATATACCTGAAGATACTGAAGAAAATGAACCTCAAGATACGAATTTCCCTATCAAGAAATATAATGATTTTCAACATATTCTTGATTATCTCGAGAATTTACCCGAATTAATTAAAGAAGCAGAAAATCAAGAAATTCAAGAGGAAGAACTAACACGAGAAGAACCAGAATTTCAAGCTGAAGAACCCAAAGTCATTGAATTAAAGGAAGTCATTTCCACAAAACCTCAAATTGATGCAATTTTTATATCTCATAGTCATTATGATCATGTATCAGGACTTAAGAGACTAATAGAGATGTATCCCGACGTTCCCATCTTAAGTTCTCGAATCACTTTAGATCTATTTCTCTTGAGAGATTCAAAATTCTTAAAACAAGAAAATCTTGAAGATGTTGAGGAGGAAGAATATCGCAATATAGTTAAGAATGTAATTTATGTAGAGAATGGTGAAAAAATCGAATTTCAAGATAAGAATTGTTATCTTTCATTCTTCCATGCTGGTCATATGCCTGGAGCGTTAATGATATTGGTAAAAATCAACGATTTTCGCTTTCTTTATACGGGTGATTATACTTACAATGATATAACTCCTTTTTCAGGCACTAAAAGATTTTTAGAACAAATTTCAAGACCCATTGATTATTTGTTAATCGATGGAACCAGTGCGAAAGAGGATCATGGGAACATATCTGATCAGTTTCATAGCTTAATTTTATTCATGGAGCAAAAGGCAGAATATGAAGATAACGTGCTAATTGGGACAGACCCATCAAGTTTAGCAATTACTTTTATGTTAACATTTTGGAGATATTTTAGGAAGCTACAATTGAGACAAAGAGGATTCACAAAACGTCCAAATATTTATGTAGATATGATGGTAAGAAAAAATATTCAAGTTATCAATCATCGATATCAATACATCTATGGACCAATTTCTAAATTGATAAAAGATAAAGCAAATCCATTTAATTCAATAAAATTTAGATGGTTTGGTTTAAAAGATTTAGATTTTTTAAGAAACAAAAATAATATTATCATCAGTCACCCTCCTGATTTGTCCTATGGTATTATTCGGAATATAATCAATGTCGTAGGGAGAAATCCTCATAATTTAGTTTACCTTGCTGGTTCAATTCATGAAGAACCCGGAATTGATTTAATAAATGGAGCTCAAGAAATCACCTTTACGGATTCATGGAGTGTTCCCTTTCGAGCAATGCTAATAAACACTTTTGCACCACAACTTCAAATAAAACTTCATGCTGATAAAAATCAATTAGCTGAAATGGTTAGAGCTTTAGAACCTAAAGAAGTATGCTTCTTCCACCAATCTGCGAAGAATTTAATTGAAGTCGTGGATTATGTTAAAGAATTAGGTGTCGAGAAAGTTTCTTTACCCAAAAAAAGGAAATTACTAATATTGAATTAATATTTATTTAAATTGGATAATACTTGAATAAGGTGCTCAAACATTTATTCTGATAAAGTTATGGATCATTTTAAATCCCCACGAAATATGGGAGAACTTAAAGATGCGAGTGCTGTGGGTGAACATGGGAATCCTATATGTGGAGATCTGATGTATATTTATATAAAAGTCAAAAAAGAAAATGGAAAGGAGATTATCGAGGATATCAGCTTTCAAACATTTGGATGTGCGGCTGCTATCGCCACGTCCTCTATGATCACAGAATTAGCAAAGGGCAAGACTCTTGATGAGGCATATAGCATCACTAAAAATGATGTTGCCGATGCCTTAGATGGGTTACCTCCTATTAAAATGCATTGTAGTAATCTTGCTGCTGATGCCTTACGTGATGCAATTAATAAATATCGAGAAAAATGACTCAACCTATATTCTTTTAGACCTCAATTTGCATTTTTTATTAAACCTTAAAATATTAAACTATTGAGAGCGTCCATTTACTTGGATAATTATAATAATATTATATTTAAAATTGACCCAAATTCTTCTTATTTTTAATAAAATGAGTATTTTTATTTACAATTTATAATCCATACCTATTTCAAAGTAATTTAATAATCTTATAATAACTAATCCAAAATAGCGATTATATTTGGAATCTAAAGATAAAGTTAAAATCAAGCTTGGTGGAATGACTTGTGCTAATTGTGCCCTAAAAATTGAAACAAAATTAAAAAATATTGATGGAGTCAATAGCTCAGTTGTTAATTTCGCAAATGAAGAAGCTACTGTAGAATATAATGGAAAAATCACTAATTATGACGAATTCAACAAAGCTATTAAAGATTTAGGATACAAAGCTTCGTTAGCTAAAATGGATCTTAAAGTTATTGGCTCTATTTCTCCGGAAGAATTCGTAAATTTAGAAAAAAAAATCAGAGAAATTGAAGGAATATATAATGTAAGAGGCAATCTTGAAGCGCTAAAATTTTTCATTGAATTCAATGAATTAAAATTGAACGAACAAGAAATTTATTCAAGAATTAAGAATTTTGGATATAAAATCGAAAAAACTGCTGGCGCTGTGGACAAAGAACTTGAGCAACATAAAAAAGAAATGAAATATCGATTACGACTTCTTATTATATCAATAATATTTGCGGCAATTATATCTCCTATAAACTTTATTATTCCACCAACATTTACGCGGAATCTAATTTTAGCAATTCTCTCTACTGCAAACTATGCTATCTCTGGATCATTTTTCTTAGGAGGGGCTTATAAATCATTAAAAAGCAAGTCAACAAATATGGATGTTCTAATTGTATTAGGAACAACGACTGCTTACGCTTATTCATTGTTAACTACATTCTTTATTTCTGGAGACGTATTTTATGATGCTATGAGTATGATTTTTGCATTCATATTAGTTGGTAAATACCTAGAACATAAAACTAAGGGACAAGCTTCAGAAGCAATAAAGAAATTAATTGGCTTACAACCCAAAACTGCTACCCTATTTAGAGATGGTAAAGAAATCGAAATTCCAATAGAAGAAATTGAAATCGGTGATCAATTAATAGTTAGACCAGGAGAAAAAATACCCGTAGATGGAAGAGTTATTGAAGGAAAGACTAAGATTGATGAATCTATGATTACAGGAGAAAGTAAATATGTTAAAAAGTCCATTGATGACAAGGTTATTGGCGCTACAATAAATCAAACAGGCTTAATTAAGATAATTACTGAAAAGGTTGGAAAGGAGACTCTTTTATTTCAGATAATCGATTTTGTAAAAGAGGCTCAGGCAAGAAAAGGATCTAGGCAACGCCTAGCAGACAAGGTTAGTAATTATTTTGTTCCTATTGTAATAATTATTGCTACTGGGGCTTTTCTTTATTGGTACTTTATTGCGGCTAAGACCCTTGAGATTGCTTTATTAGTATTTTCCTCCGTTGTTGTTATTTCTTGTCCTTGTGCTTTGGGGTTAGCTATTCCAACCGCAATAATGGTAGGTACAGGAAAAGGTGCAGAAAATGGAATTTTAATGAAAGGAGGGGATTCCTTAGAAGCTGTAAATAATATTAATTCAATTGTTTTTGATAAAACGGGAACATTGACAATAGGAAAACCAAAAGTATCTATTATTTATTCTGAAAAGGATTTAAAAAATGAAGGTATGAGCGATAAAGACTTACTTTTTTATGCAGGAAGTGCTGAAATGGGATCGGAACATCCAATTGGACAGTCTATTATTGAAGAAGCAAATCAGAGAGGTTTATCACTAACTTCTCCTGTTGATTTCGAAGCAATTCCGGGGAAAGGTATTATCACAATTGTATCTAATAAAAAGGTTCATTTAGGTAATGAAAAATTATTTGAAGATAATAACATCTCAATTACAGAATATAAAGACATGTTCAATGAATACCAACAAAGAGGTATAACAACGATTCTAATTAGCATTGATAGTCAAGTGAAAGGAATACTAGGAATTTCTGATAAAGTGAAAGATCAAACTCCTTATGCTCTTGAGGAATTACGAAAAAAAGGCTTAGACATTTATATGTTAACTGGAGACAATAAACAAACTGCTATGAACATTGGAAAAGAGTTAAAATTTGATGAAAACCATATATTAGCAGAAGTATTACCAAATGAAAAAGCTATCACTATAAAAAATTTGCAAGAATCTGCTGAAAACATTTACGTCGCCATGGTAGGAGATGGTATTAATGACGCGCCTGCATTAGCACAAGCAGATGTTGGGATTGCAATAGGTTCAGGGACAGATGTGGCGATAGAGACTGCAGATATTGTTCTGATGAGAGGAGATCTAAGAAATGTAGTGGCAGCAATTAATCTGTCAAAAAAGACATATCGAAAAATGATCACCAACTTATTCTGGGCACTAATTTATAACATTATTGGTATTCCATTGGCAGCTGGACTATTATTCACCATAACAGGAAATTTTCTCCCTCCATACTTAGCCGCTATTTTTATGGCTTCTAGTTCTGTTTCAGTTGTTACTAATGCATTGTTTTTAAAACGTTATGAACCAAAAACAAAACAACAAATACAAGAATTAAAGTCATTGACTGAAGAAAGGGTAATTGATCCAATATGTGGTATGGAGATCATCCCAAGCCAATCAATTGAATACAAATACAAAGATAAAAAATATTATTTCTGTAGCGCTGGATGTGAAAAAGAATTTAAATCTAACCCGGAAAAATATATGAATTTTGATAATATTAATCCTAAACTAATGCAAATGCAAACACCATCAGAAAATCTTGTAACTGATCCAGTTTGCGGAATGAAGGGAAAACCAGAGGATTGGATTGAATATGAGTATAAGGGGAAAAAATATTATTTTTGCAATAATTCATGCTTAATGGATTTTAAGAACGAACCAGATAAATATATTGAAATTAAGGAAGAAAATAATAAATCTAATAAAAAGGAGGTCGAAGAAAAAATGGTAAAATTAAAATGCGTAGAATGTGACTTTCAGCAAGATTTACCACAACATTGTGGTAAACCTATGCATAAAGAAGATGACCAATTAGTTTGTTGGATGGGCTCCTCATGTGGAACTCAGCCAATTCCAAAACACCATGGTAAACCCATGAAAATTATTGAAAATTAAAATTAAGGAGTTTATACAAAATGGAATTAAAATGTACAAAATGTGGTAAGGTTAGCGAAACGATTCCTCTACATTGTGACCATAGTATGATATACAACGAAGAAAATCATACTTACGAATGTTATATGGGACCCGAGTGCGGCTTTATCAGCCTCGACGAATATGTCTGTGAAAATTGTTGTAAATAATTAATTTTTTTTTATTCTATTTTTAAAAGTGTTCTATATTTTATCTCTTAACTAAGCTGTTATTTACTTTAATTCTTTTACTTTAATCACTTCGAAGTCAAAATAGGATAATTAGGTTACATTTATATAGTCTAATTATTTTTAGAAACTGATTGTTTAAAGATTAGATTCCAATTATTTGATGATTCGTCTATTTAATATGAATAATCAAACGACGCCCCCTCAAGAATTTACTCCAAGAAATCAAAAAGCTCAATGTTTCTATTCTAAGATTGCACTTGGAGAAATTATTGTCTTTATCATCCTTATGGTATTTGCTATTTATATTGAATTTTCTCTTAATCGAACCACTAGTATTATAATGATCTGGTTTTTTATTTTCGCCTTTTTAGGTTTAAGCATCCTTGTTTATATGTTTACTTGGTATTATTTACGAATTGACCCAAATGGTCTTACAATTTTCTATAGATTTCATTATAAAAGAATAGAATGGACTGAAATTATGCAAATTACTGCTAAAATGAAACATCAAAAACAGCAAGAAACAAATCCTTTTACAGGGATTGGTGTTGTTGTTTTTTACCCATACATTTTTCGAACAGGAGCGGTTCAATTATGGATTTATACCTCCGAAGATTGTATCAAAACACCTAAGCAAGCACTAAGATTCAAAGCAATAAATCGCTTTCTTCACCATATTATTAACCTTCAAAAATATTCAATTCAGAGGATTGATAATGAGGCAAATGAAAGAGGGCACTTATATTATTATATCAATTGGGAAATTAAATCTTCAATTTCCATATTCAAACAATTATCACTAAATAATCAATCCAATCTCTATTTGAGAAATAATTCTGGAGAAGAATTGAATCAATCGTTAAGTTGGACTTACAAGTTAACATTGGTTGTATTTTTTTTAGCTTTTATTGATATACTTTTTGTTATTTATATATTTCTTCTTGAAGAATATGATATCTTTTCTCTCTTGATGCTTTTGTTTAGTGGATCAGGAATGGTATTTATTTCAATATTACTGTCAATATATTCACCAGAAGTTCGAAAAGCACAAATATATCAACCCATTTACCATATTTAGATTATTAATTTTCTTGTTTAATTTTTTTTCTTAATATGCAACATAATCTCTAAAATAATAAAAATTGTTAAACCCAATAATGTAATAAACGCTCCTAAAAGAATTGCGGCTTGATAAGCTAAAGTTTCAAGAACACCAGCACTTAACAAGGCATCTATCATTGGTCCAGATATTAATGTGCAAGCAAGACCCCATGACAGAAAAAATGTAGTATTATAAACTCCGAATAATTTAGCTCTGATTTTTTCAGGTATTAAGTTAGAAGCAATCGCATAAGATGATGCGTAAATAATAACTTCTCCAGTTCCCATTAAAAAGCTACCTATAAAGATAATGCTTAAATTGGTGGCAATTGCGGTAATAACTAATGAAAAAATCGCTATTAATGATCCTAATATTAAGGTTCTTGAATGTCCTAGTTTTTTGCTCAAAAAACCCGCTGAAAATCCAATTAAAAGAACTGAAATCGATCTGGTATTTGCAATCCAGCTAAGCATGATGCTATCTACAGCAAATCCCGTCGGCAAAACAAGAAATTGGGAATAGGGGACAGAAATACTATTTCTTCCAAAATTAATGAGAAGTAAGGAAATAATGAATATGATAAAGATTTTTTTGTAAGATTCATTATCGGAATTGTTTAATTCGGTATCCGTTTCATTTATCTCGACCAGATGATGGATTCCACCCTCCGGTGTTAATAGCATGGGAAATGTGGAAATGAACATTACTAATGATGCAACAATAAATAATGGACCATCTCGAAAACCAAATCCATAATTATATAATATCCCTCCAATAGAAATACCAAAAACTCGCCCTAATCCTCCAAGACTAGTTAATCTTCCCATAATTTTACTTCTTTCAATAGAGGGGTACAAATCACTAATTAAAGCCGACCAAGCAATATTACTCATGCTCCAAAAGATCTCAATTATAGATAATCCAATGATAATCACATATCCCGCAACATACAAATTTGAAATTCCATAATGGAAAAACCAAACCAATATTGTGCCTATTCCTGCCATTATTTCTCCAAGTATGATCAATGTTCTACGTCTTTGCAATTTATCACTTAATGGGCCCCACACGAAATTTTGAAAGATTACGCTCATTAACATAGGTAGAGTGGCATAAAGAGTTGTTTCAGTTACAGAAAGGAGCAAAAAGCTTCTAAAATATATTGATAAGTACGTATAAAACATCCCACGACGAAACATGGCTAACATTTGAAAGGATGATAACCCAAGAAACGATTTTGAAAAAAATGATTGAGATCTAACTTTATCCACCATATATCAAAAAATAAAATGAAATATGCTTTATTTATTCATTCAAGCTATTCAAAATCAAAAATGTCAATATTTTTTTTTGGGAATTGATCAAATATTTTTTCTCCACCTTCACCGTTGATAAGTTTTATGTGAGTGTTTGAATAATCTGTAAAGTAATTTTCTAATCTTGTCAAAATTTGCTTCCAGGATTTATCTACGTCATTCTTATCTGTTATTTCTTTCTTTAATTTTGTGAAAGTAGCTTTAACCTTTTTGCGGTTAAAAAATTTTAGAAATTGCTTTAATAATCGTATTTTTATTTTAACATATTCTTCAGGACGGAAATTTGAAATAATATAGCTTAAATCATAATCCGCAATGGGAAAAAAACTAATAATTTTATCATCAGGTTCTTCTTGATTATCGAGCAACTCAAACTCGATGTCTGATTCATTGATAGTCTCAAGTATTGGATAGAGTTCACCAACTGTTATCCTTGTTTCTGATTGTATTTCAGAGGCTATTTCAGAAATACAAAAATGAAAATCTGGATATTTATCCGCATTTTCGATTCTATATGTATATTCCTTTTTTATTGTGAGTATAATATTGTTCTTTAGTGAAGGAGGAATTTCTTTCTGAGCGAACGAAAAAGTGGTGCTTTTTTGTTGGGTTTTTATATTTTTTTCATCTAATTGTTTCTTGGTATAGTCAGTAGATAAAGAATTCAAGAATTGATTTGAGGAACCATTGGATTGTAAATTTCCTCCTAATTTGAGTGTTTTTTCTTTTTTAGACATGGTGTCAAATAATCTTTCACTGAGATACTTTTTTGCCTTCTTATCTGCTACTCCTTTCCGATCGAATTTTTCTATCACTGAGACAAAATCAAGATATTTATGCGTCATTCCTAAATCATCTTTCTTATTGCTTATCTTTATATCGATATTATCAGAAGCTAATTTGTTGATTATTGAATAAACTTTTTGTTTTGAAAGTCTTGTTGATTTAATTAACTCTCTTTCTAGAATTTCGATGGGATATGCCTCACCTCTTCGAATGTATTCACTCCTTATTAATTTCAGCACGATATCGGAATCTTTTTCTTCTTCAGAGACTGTTTCTTTTTGTAATCTAATAAACATTGAAGTTTCATGAGGTTTCAAATAATATACCAATAAAGTTAGTCCAAGGAATATAATCATAATTATAGAAACAAGAAATTTATCCGCCATGAATATTTGACCTACCACTGTAATACCTTGATATGGTATTTGATTTTGAAGAGCATATCGAGAAAGCGTCTGAGCATAAACACAACCTAAAATCAATACCATTAATCCATCTTTTTTAAATATTAATAATCGCCATCCAATTGATCGTCCTAATTTCTTTACAATGCGATAGAGGAAGAACATTGAAATTATAAATTCAAAAATAAATATGTAAGTAACCGTGGCACTTGTAGCACCTACGGTTGTTTTTATTGCAGAAATCGTCTCTTCATGCAGAATCAAGTAGATACTAACTTGAAGTAATTGGAAAAAGAATATGAATAATACAATTAATGAAAAAGTATAATTATCATACACACCCGCTCTTTTTGTTTCTGCTCTTCTACGTGTAAATACAAATTCAAATAAGATGAATAATAACGTTAGAATCAAACTAAAGTAAATAAGGGGCATTATTACTCTCATTTCTAAGATGTATACTGAAACAGCTTCTACTGGAGCTGGTATAGCAAAGAAATCAAGTGATAGAAATACTAATAAACTTCGATAAAATAAAGCTAAAATAACTAATACAGCTAATATAAAATATGGAGCAATGAATGCAATTGAACTCCTTGTAACTGTAAATTTAGAAATAAATCGAGATTCAATTTTAGTGGCAAATTTACGAGAATACATAAAAAATCGAGTACTCAATAAAATTAGCCAAACCGTTGACAAACCTAATAAATAACTCATAAAGTTTAACCCCGTAGAAGTTAAGAATGAAAAAAGTAAAAGATATCCTGCCATTAATCCAACATAAAGAACTACTTGTTTAATAGCTGTATTTCTTTCAAATATAAATACACGAACTTTATCAATGCTGAATAGAATAGCAAGAGAGATGAAAAGTCCTATAATGGCATTACCAAATGCAAAAGGATTTCCAATTGTAAAAAAAAGGACTAAAGCATGCCGAGGATAATTAATGGCAAATAAAATGAGGAATGAATAAAAAAGAAAAATAGCATACAAACCCATAAATTTCTTTTCATAAGAATAGAATTTTGGTGGTTCTTGACCATCAACAATAATTTCTTGATATAAGATTTTATTTGAAACTTCCTTTAGCTTTCTTTTAGATTGAGTTAAATATTCTGTTGCCTTCATTTTAACCCCATATATACGAATAATAACGTAGAGATATAAATTATCTTTAATTAATGATTTTTTTCTTAAATAAATTCCCAATATTAGGTTATTATGTATAGTTCATTAGAGTTGAAAATTTTAAAAAGATTGCAAGATATATTATATTACCTATGGAAAGTAAACCCGATAAGGAAACTCTATTATCACTAATTCGTCAAGCAATTGAAATGCTTTGCGACAAGAATATTTCAAATATGGTGATTCTCTCATCATATAAAATTAATTCGGTGCTAAAAGAAAATTATGGTATTAACATCCGTGTAGATAGAATAGGAAGAATTTTAAATAATCTTGCTAAACAAAATCAATTAAAAAGACTCAATACAAATATCCCTAAATATAAGTTAAACGTTGCTAAATTAGCTACTTTAAAATTTTAAAGTAAAAAAAAGAATAATTACTTCATCTGTCTGAAATCAGATATAAGATTTTGGAGCCTTTCAATAAGTAATTCTATTTCTCCATATTTTTCATTGATTGATACGAAATTTATACCTTGATTCTCAATCGCATTCAATATTGCCTTCTCAAATTGGGAATTGGATGTATCTAGCTTATTAATCACATCTACCGAAAAATCATCTAATATGGAATAAAGTGATGATATTTTATTCTTGTTGTTTTCAATTAGTTCAACTATTCGATTGGCATTTTTATCATGATTCATAACTAACTCATCTAATTGGTTGACTTGGGATCCAACAACATTTGTTAACTCATTAAGTTTTTGCTCGATAACCTCGTTAGAATTATTAATAACGTTATCAATAATAGAAGTTATGTAATTTTCTAGATCATTTTGATTTTTGATTCTTGATTCTAAAGATTCAGTTATTCCATCAACAAATACGGCTGAGATTTCGTTAAACTTTTTTTGAAAATAATTTTCCAAACCTTCTAAACCTTTTCCAATTGTATTTTTAAGCTGATTTAAAGAACTTTGGATGAAATCTCCGCCTTTTAGACTCCCTTCTTCTATATCATTTAGCCATACATCCAACTGATTTAAATAATTGTTTACAAACGTATCAGCAAGCGTACTTGCACCAGTTCGAATACCAATTATCGAATTTTCCATTTGAGAAGATGGTTTTTCTTTTGATTCATCATTAATGTCAGGTAATTGAGGTATCTCCTGTAATTCTTCGAGAAGTGGTTTTTGAGTTTCAAGATATTCTTTAATAATAATTGGTTCTTTTCTTTGATAATTTTCAATTAGTTCTTGGACCCATTTGAAGTATTCGAGACTGTCAGGAACAAGGATATGTGGGATAATTTCAATAATTTCTTCTGGATTATTGTAGTCTTTAAATTTAAAAATTTTCACACCAAAATTATCATCAATTTGAGCATGATCAAATACTATACAGATTGCATTTGGATTATCTTCAGTTTGGAAATAATGTTGAATCTTCTTATCAGAATCAGTCAAGAATAAACCATAACCTGGATGAGAAACATAAAAACCGATAATTGAATCATGAGATGCTTTTACTTGTTCAAATAAATCATAGAGCTCTTGAGATAAGCCTAATTCTACATTATTTCCATGTAATAAAGGAATTGAATCTGTGATAGCCAAGCTACCCTTTTCAGAACTAAAATTGCCAATAATTAAGCCTAATACTTCTACTGGTTCATCTTTAATTTCATTCACAAACCTTAGCACGTGAAATATCATCTTTCTAAAAGCCACAGCTTGTATATCGACATTTTCTTTACTCTCATTGTTATTATGCATGTTTTATTCACCCTTCTTTTCAAATTCTTTAATTTTTTTCAATAGTTCAGCGTTTTCTGTCCTTAACTCTTTTAATTTTTCATGTAAATTCTTTTTATCCAATTCTAGTCTATCAATTTTAAGATTGATTGGGTCTTTTGAACCTTCTAATACCAAAATCGCAGCTTTCAGATCAGATAGGAGTTTTTTTGGTTCATCTTCAAGTGATTCAAATTTAGTTTCTGTTAACTTCAATTTCTTTTTGACATTCTCAAGGATAGAATCATTTATATTATCAAATTCTCCAACAATTCTAATCTTTGATGGTTCTAAGGTTTTTATCATTTCTTGAAGTGTTATATTACTATTTTCGAGATTATTGATGATATTAGATTGTTTTTTATCTATTTCCAATAACAATAATGAAGATTTCTTAAAATTATTAAGAATTTCTTCATTTAAATGTGTTAAACCTTCTTGTAAAGCGTTAGTTATGAGAATTTGAATATCTCCTTCTAATTTTGTAATCTTTTCTCGAAGATTATTTTGTTTTTCATCAAAAATATCAAGTCGATCATCAACAAAATTATCCAATTCTTCCAATTCATCATGAAGTGAATTGTTGAATGTTTTTTGAATACTCGTCATGCCTTGACTCAAGCTGGATTTTAACTCAATTATGTCTTTTCTCATTTTTACGCTATTTTGGAACGATTTTTTAAGATTTTCCTGGCTCCACGCATTCAAAACAGTAATCAAGGGAACCATTGATTGTTCTATAAAGCTTGAAATACCCTCTTTAAATGAATTTATCAATTGATTTTCATTTAATTCTGGTTTTTTTATCATTAATTGCTCATTACTAGGAATAAAAATGTCATCAAAGAAATTCGTTGTCTCATTTAGCTCCAATATTGGAACTTCTTTAGAATAAACATTTCCGATTAAATAAATTATTTTATTGTAATAATTGACATCATTGGGGGGCTCAACCATCACCTTTACTTCATGATAATTTGTATTCCTAGTTTTTGATGGATCATCTAATCTAAAAGCCTTAAATCCTAGATTTCCCTGATTTTCTAAAAGAGCATGATCAAAAACGAGTCCCACTCCTGCAGGATTCCTAGCTTGCCAAAATAATTGATTTTGTATATCAGTCCCACTGAAAAATGGTGAAAGATTAGGATGTGAATGATACCAACCACAACTAAACCACCCAAGATCTCCAAACTTTTCAAAGACGCGACTATCTATTCTCTCAAAAGCTCCTAATTGTTCTGAAGAATATCGCACTTCGATCGCACCTCCATGGGAAACTGGAACGGCATCTTCAATTACTAAAAATTCTTTATCTCCTTCAGTTTTGATATAACCAATTAATCCTCCCATTACTTCTTTACATTGATTTGGATCTATTACCTTTGAACCAAAACGGAGCACATGAACAATCATTTTATAATAAGCTAATGATTTGATAATTACTGGGAATTCTTCGCCAATTTTAGGCATATTATCTCATCGAATTTAAATTTTTATTTTGTAGTTGACTTTAATAAATATATAGTTTAAGTCATTTAAATTTTGAAATTTTTTCTTTAGGCACCTTCAAATTTTGTATATAAATTTTCGTAAATTAATAGAAATTAGGAGGAAGAAACTCCTTAGGATCGACGGAGATATCGACTAATTTGAAACCTTCTCCTTTAAATGCATCTTTTAAAGTATGATCTAATTCACTAAGTCTATCTACGTGATATCCTTTACCTCCAAAAGCTTCAGCAATCTTTGCAAAATCTGTTTTAGGGCGATCTGTTTCGTAATATCTATGTTTAAAAAGCATAGCTTGGCCAAATTTTATAAATCCAAGTGAAAAGTTATTTATTATTACAATTATGCAGTTAAGATCTAATTTTTTAATTGTTTCAAATTCAGAAATACCCCCATTCATCAATCCGCCATCTCCTGTAAATAAGATCGTCTTTGAATTGGATCTATTGGAATTTAGCTGTTTTGATGCTATACAAGTTCCGATTAATCCTCCAATTCCAAAACCAGTAGGTCCAACACCGCGAGGAGAAATTATCCGACGCCCAATCTTTTTCACAGGAAAATATGGACCGATCCATCTAGAACTTGCACTTGCATCAGTGACTAAATAATCATCTTTTCCCATAATATCGGAAATGCTTTTCAAAATTCTTTGAGGTTTAATAGGATCAGCATTCATCCATAATATATTATCAGATTCTCGGTAACGTAAATGATCATTTCTAAGTATATCAATATTTTTCAGGCGGTTTTTTAAAACTTCTCCATTTAAACTTTTATGAATTTTTAATGTATCTATTATTAACTTTAATGATTCTTTTGGATCACCGATGATACCCCATGGATTGTATGACAATCCAATCTCACTAGGATCAACATCTATTTGTATCATTTCCATTCTTTTGGAGGGGACTTTGAAATTAGCCGTATCATCTTCAGTAAGGCGATTTCCAACTACTATCAATAAATCTGATTTAGTACGTATAAATTTGTGATTAGGTTTTTCTCCAAATAAACCAATGGTGCCAAAGTAAAGATTTTCAGGTGATTGACTAGAAGTCATGATACCTTTACCTGAAATCGTAGAAAAAACAGGAGCAAGAAGGATATTACTAAGCGTTTTTACTTCTTCAAAAGCTCCTGATATTAACGCTCCTGAGCCACAATAAATTGCAGGTTGTCTTGAGTTTTCAATCATTGAAACTGCTTGTTCTATTTCACTAGATGTTGCCATAGCTCGACAACTATTTAATGAACAACTTCCCCCGAACCTAGGCATGAATTCCTTTATTTTTATTTCATTTGAATTCATCACATCTTCAGCGATCACCAAAGCTGTAGGGCCTGGTCTACCATTAATCGCTTGTTTAACAGCATATTTCAGAAAACGGGGTAAATCTTCGGGGTTAAGTACTGTTCCAGTCCATTTAGTTACCGCTTCAAGTGTTTTAGTGACATTGATATCATGTGGAATATTTTTTAAAACATCAGTCGATTTCACAACTCCGGCTATTGCTAAAACTGGAGACGCTGAACCTTTCGCTTCTGCTAAAGCAATGGGAAAGTTCATTGAACCCGCAGCTCCTGCGTCGCAAACACCCAACATTCCCATTACTCTCGAATATGCATCAGCTGCAAATGCTGCATTGCGTTCATCATTAAATAATACATGTTCTAATCCTTCTGTTGCTAAGATACCATCGTAAAAACTTAAACTATGACCATCAGGAATTCCAAAAACACGTGTAACCCCATGAGATCTTAAAAATCTAGCAATACCATGTCCTGCTAAGATTGGATCCTTAAGATTTGTGGTATCAAACATAGTGTTTTATTATTTCAAAGTACTAATAAGGTATGCCTTATGAAAAATAAATACATAGAATAGAATTGTATAAAAATATCATAAAATGGAATGTATGACTAGTGAGGTAATTTCTCGCCACAATACGGACAGAATTTCCAATCTAAATCTTTCCCACAAGAGGGGCAGAATTTCGAAGGTTCTGCTCCTTGAGCTTTTGGAATAGATGGAAGCTGTCTAGTTGTATGGGCTGTTGATCCCGAAGCACTTGCTTTCAGCCTTTCTTCTTCTTTCTTGGCCGCTAGTCTTAATTGAAAAGCTTCTCTTTTTTCAACTTCAAACTCGTCAGCAGATTTCATCCCATCTTCTTTGACCCAACCTTGAACTTTCGGTCTTTTTAATTCATTTTCAGGCACCTTTTCTAACTCAACCTCTCGTGTTTCCGAAACAGGTGCTATAACTTTTTGTTGATCCTTTTTTTCCCTTGCTTGTTTTACCAAAACTTGAGTGGTTTTCATGATTTGGTGAGGATTAATATTTGGGATGGCAATCGTTCTTAATACCCATCCTACAATCATATTTTGGTTTGGAAAGCCTTGTTCTCCAGCATCTTCGTCTTTATAGATATATGAATCAATAATATCATTTCCTTTCAAAAGTCTTGATGCCCATTTATCGTTGATCACTCCTAATTGAATTCGATAAGAGGTACCTGGTATTCCAAGCTGACTACTCAGAGGAATAAAACCTTGTTCTGTCATTTTTAATCAATTAATAAATGTTATTACTACAAAAAATATTTTTATTTAATATGAGTAATAATGGTGGATTTTTAATATAAATGTGTTTGAAACTTCTGAAAAAATAAAGATAAATATGGGTACTGGTATAAGGTTATCAAGAATTAATACACTATGATGATGAAAGAATGACTGTTATAATCCCCAAAGTAGCATATAATACCATTGTGGCAGCAACTGTAAGATTTGCCAATCAAAAGATTCCAAGAGATGATTGGCTAGAAGTTAGCGGTATCTTTATTGGAAAAAACGAAGGAGATGATGTTATCATTACGGAGACTTATCCAATAATGCATCAAGAATTAGATAGAGACGCAGTTATTGATCAATACAAGTGGAGTGATGAAGATTATGAAGCTCTCTATATTATTGATGAAGAAGCATTTTCAAAAGGAGAATTTACCGTTGGATGGTGGCATAGTCATCCAGGTTTCAAAGTAATGATGAGTCATATTGATATTAAAACGACCTTGAGTTTTCAAACAAATAATCCATTAGCAATTTCATTAGTTTTCAATCCCGAACGTCTTCTTCGCCAAATTGAAATGCCAAATAGAAAAGGAGATCCTGTAATTCAGCTCAAAAATGATCCTGGATTTAAAATATTCCGATTAGATGATGTATCTAAAGGAATTGTAGCATCATACTCCCCAACAGATTACAACATATTAGGATTCGAGTCAATGGATCAATTAATCGCTCAAACACAAAGATTCATCATAGATATAACTAAATTCTTTCCTAAAGAAAATCTTTTAGGTACCTACGAGCAATTCATTGCTGATCGAGTCAAGGAACTCAACTCAAAGCTACTTGGCACAGAAGAATATATCCAAACACTCATTAGAAAAGGAGAGTCTAATAGAATTCAAGATGTTCTTCAGAATCAAATCCGTAGTATTCGTCAATATGTAGCTGAAACTTTCATTAAAATTGAAAACATGAAAGAATTTACCAAATACTTAGAATATAAAGAAATAAGCCTCACAATACCGCGAGTGGAAGAAATCATAACTTCTTGGCACGAAACAGTTTCAAACTTAAACGATAAATTAGCTGAAATTGCTAAGAAATACTAATTTTTTATATTAGAAAATAATAAGCCTCTGTTTATTTATGAATAAGACGCTATTCTTTTATTCTTAATGACAGAAGTAGAAGTTAGGAACGAGAGATGTCCTTTTTGTAATGTTGAAATTGATTGGGATAAAATAATTAAACCAAAAACGTTTGGAGGCAATTGTCCTAATTGTGGGAAGAGCCTCAATCTCATAAAAATACGATTTCTTTAGTCTCATAAAATTTCAAAAAGGAATAAATAGCCAATTTCCCTTTTTTTCCATCCTTTTTTGTTAAGATTTCAAATTAAATAAGTTGAATCTGAAAATCAGTCTTAAGAGAACCCTTATATGCTGTGAATTCCCCAATGATAATTTTATTTCCATCTATCAAGTTCAAAATTTCAGCAATTTTATTATAGAAATGATGGAAATCCCATTCAAATGATAAGTAATGCTGGTTTTTAAGACATTCATTAATCAAATCAATATTTTGTCTGATTTTTGATTGAGCTTCTGGATGCAGCAAGTTCAATGAAAATAATAATAGTTCTAATTCAGATAAATGAAATTCTTCCCGTTCGCCGTATTCGACTAAAAAAGTTATTAATTTTGCAATACTCAAATCACTGACTTTAAATTTAAGGTATTTGTCAGTTTCTTCAACAAACTCTAAATCATTAAGAATTATAATCACATCCTTCTTAGTTTCTTGATTCTGAATAGATTTAGAAAAAGATTCCCAATTTAATTAAGTTTGCTATCACTATTTTCAAATTTTTTAATTATTAATTCAATCATCCCTATAACTAATACTTACACATCAATTCTTTTATGGTATAGGATCAATTATTTGATAATAATCAAATAGTATGATTATTTGATAGATAAAATCATCAATTTACCTCCTAATTAACAAGAATATACGCTCCTAAAGCAATGGATTTTAAGAAGAGATTTAAAATACATCCTCTTCATTAATAATTTTATGGGCATATTGTAGTACAGCTAGTAAATCTTCTTTTTCTATTTAATACTCTTCTTGAATTAGGGTAAAACTCCATCCAGAGGCTAATAATTCTAAAATAAAGTCTACTGAAAGCCTTGTTCCACGAATACAGGGTTTTCCAGCGCATCTTTCTGAGTCAATAACAATTCTTTCTGGGACTTCCATAAGATCTTAATGTAAAAATGATAATAAAATGTTCTTCTTTATTTGATTATTGATTGCCCGAAGGAAGATCGGAAGATCCTGTTATGCCATAAAGTTAGCGACGTGAAGTTCAATTATAACGATTACATTCAATTGTAGGATAAGTGTGGAATCCGTACAAGAACATTTTAAATACTAGACAGATACTATAATTGTCAACTTGTATTTTTTTTATTATATGGGTTTATTATGCAATCCCAGTGCTTCTTATTGATAAAAATCCAAAAGAATAAATTTAAAAAATTCCATATAGAAAATGAAAGGAAATGACAGAATTAAAAATTTCACTCCCAGAAGAGTTAGCAAAAAAGATAGAAGAACATCCTGAAATCAACTGGGCTTTCATTGCAAGCAATGCGATTAAAAAATACATGAAGGAACTAGAATCACACGAAGGACCAATCGTGATTGAAGAATTACATGAACTTTCTGAAAATTCTCTAAAAGAATTTCTGGAAAACGAACCAGACTTATATACAGATCAAGACCTAATAAAGCGATATACATGAAAGGCAAAATCGTATTATTACCATTTCCATTCACGAATTTAACAAGTACTAAGAGGAGACCAGCGTTGGTTCTTCTTGAAAGACCAAATGATGTGGTAGTTGCTTTTATTTCTTCTATTATACCCAAACCAATAGAATTTCATCATGTATTCATGGAGAAGAATCATCAATCATTTTCAATGACAGGTTTAAAAGTAAGTTCAACGATATACTTGGATAAAATTGCTACTATTGATAAAAAATTAATTATTGGTGAATTAGGGCAAATTTCTAACGTTATAAAGCATGAAGTAAATAATAAAATTAAAAAGCTTTTTACCCTATAGATTTTAGTTTTTTTTAAACTCATTCTATATAGATTAATCATCCCTCATGCTTGAATGATGTGAATAATCTTTTCCACTACTTCCTTTAATTTATCATTGTTTACTTGTCCAATTTTATACAAAATGATATGAGTATCTGCCGTAAAAATCCGGTTTGGTCTTATATTGCTTTTTCTTTTCAAGGAACCACTTTGAAAATCTCCATCATCTAAAGAAATAGCATATTGATCAGCGATACTATGACTAGTAATTTGACATAAAATGAGATCATCACCGATTAAATCTTTAATTACTAAAGCTGGTCTGCGTTTAGCTTGAGAAAGATCAGAAAAGGGAAAAGGAATAACTACGATATCTCCCTTTACAAATTTTGCCATGCTTCGTCTTCCTCTGAACGAGACCAATCTTTTTTCAAGCTCGATTCACTTACAATCGCAGTTTCCATGTTATCCTTAATTAATTTGGCTTTTAGATACTTAACATAATCAAAAATTTCTTCCAAGAGTTTTTCAGGGAACTGATTTAATTCATCAATAATTTGATCAATTTTCGAAATATTCATCACCTAATAAGATTAAACTCAGCAAAATTATTAAATCAATCGGTAAATATCTTAACTGAAAGGGGAGATATTAGAAAATATATGCCTCTTAAGGTATAGGATCAATTATCTCAATAAAAACTACGGATTTTGTTTCCATATGCTTTTTATCATCTCCGGAGTAACTTTTTCTTCATTAGAAGTATTAATACAACCACCTAAATCTTTGAAAATCTGGTCTTTAGTAGGGCTTTTCTTAATTGTAATAGAATTATCCATGTTAACCTTTATCGTTAATTTATCCCCTGACTTTATCAACAGTTTTTCTCGTATTTTTGATGGTAGCGTTAGTCTCCCACGATCGTCAATTTCAACTTTTCCCATTTAAACACCCATACCCATATAATCGCCCACCATATTCATATTTATTCTGAGTAGCTTTTATTTTCTTTTTTTTAATAATTTATAAATAGTAACTACCAGGATCTAAGTTCTAAATTGAAAATTTCTCGAAATTTTGCATCTGTAGAATAAATAATGTGTGTATTGTATTTTCTACACGTCATTGCTATGATCTCATCGTGGAGTTCATGACTTTCCGTGTTTTTTAGCATCAGCTTAATAATTTTTAAATCAAAATCATCAATAATAATATTCTCAGATGCTTCCCATCGGGCTAAAGCTTTTTTAAAAGCATTTATCTTTCCTGCTTTTCTCATCTTCCAAAATAACTCTGAGATTGCGATGGTGGGAATAATCACCATGAAATCTCCTTTAATAACTTCGTTTTTCAGCTTTTGAAGCAGAAGTGGTATTTTTTTATAATCATAATGAAAATAGAATAATACTTGAGCATCGACTACAGCCATCTGGGTTATTAGTCACTCACCTGGAAATACCGATTTTTTCGCTTCTTTCAATTCATCTTCTGTAAAAGGTGAAACTCCCTCAAATAAGTTGTCATTAATTTCTAACGGGTGAATCTTCTTTTTGATCAATATAGTCTTGTCTTCTTTCAATTCCATCTCAACTTCGTTCTTATCCTCAATTGCCAGTTTATCTCTCCACTCCTTAGGGATTACAATACGCCCATTTGAAGAAACTTTTTGAGTTATCTTTTCTGTCATGATCATTTCACATTCTATTGTCATTCTAATAGAGTAAATGACAATTAATATATCTTACCATACATCATAGATTCAACATTAAAAAGTCTTAAATTCGATCTGGTGAAAATCTAGCTTAACTTTTTTTTTAAAAATTTTTTGAAATTAACTATAAATATAAGCTTATCCTATCTTAGTAATAACGATTTTGACAAAAATCAGGTTATGAAGATATGAACGATTTAACTCTTTTAAATATTTTAAAGAAAAGAAATGTACATGTTGTGCTTCTCTGCCTTTTTCTCTTGCCTACGTTCATGCTTATAAACTATAACATGATTGGGAACCAAATTATCGAATCCAACCAAGACAGAAAGAGCAGCATACTT
>CAZBPC010000009.1:51281-72950 GCA_964493715.1 uncultured archaeon | reverse complement strand
GAAAGAATAAAAAATTCAGGTTCAAAAGGTAAAGCAAAAGGATAAGGCGATTTGTTTTGAATTTTTTATTCCATTAGGTCGTTAATGTTGTGTGTGTAAATTGATATTGAACTTTTTATGTTATAAATTAGAACACGGTAAAAATTTTTTGATTTGATATTTTTTGTGAAAAAAGCTAATTAAAACAATTAATTAAAAAAATGAAATGAATTCTATAAAAAAAAAAGTTTACTCCTCTTTAAATTCACAATACTGAAGCACTTCTGACTCGCCTCCAGTCGCAACTTCCCATAAAGCTTGCGTTAAATCCGTCAAGAGCAGTTCTTTCGTGTCTCTGGGGCTAGATTCCGTCCCCACCTTATCATCAAGGCTCCAACCTTTCGAACTGAGCGTGAATGTGAACGTGATAGAATAATCCTTTGGTTCTCTGACCACATCACGCAGATAATTAAAAAATTGCTAAAGAATTACTCGTAATTTAAGTATAATAAAAGCCCTGGCTGTTCAAGTATCGCTAATGCAGACGGTCTTTATTCTCTCGTCATACCTCAACCCTCGCTTGGTGATTTTGCAATATGGATGAATTTTGATGCTGGATATTTATATCAATTTAATGTAATATATTAATTTATAATTTCTTTATTTTTATAAACTAGCTGGGGGATTAGATTTAAATAGTTAGATGAAAGTGTTAATAATATGAAAGATAAGAAAACAATCGCTTATAATAAAGAATGTATCAAGAAAATCGCATACAATTTAAGAAAGCTCCTTACAGAAGTGGTGATGCAAGAATGGAGCCGTTTAGGTGAGATTAAATATGAGAAAGGTAGAGCTCAACCAGAACGAACTAAGATTGGGAATATACGCAGCGATTTGTACAGGGCTTTACACGCGTCGATTTGTATCTGTTCAGGCTGTCATCAAATCGAAAGAGACATGATGTACAATGCTTATCTGGAAGGATGGTATTGCACCTCCTGCGTCCAAGAATACCGCGAGTTCTACCACAAAAAAAAGGCAATTCTCGATAAAGGGGGGTTTGTCGGCGATTTTGACGCAAAATTCCATGAATCTTTTTTATGAACTTCATTTCTTTCTTTTTTGCCTTAGAACCTCTTTTTAATGGACTTCTTAATTCAAGATCATACCAATTATCTCGATCCTTGTCTACATCTTGTTTATAATTAAATGAAAAAAAAAATTTTTTTTCCGACCTCTTCATTATTTCGTCTTTGCTTTTTTTCTTCCCTTTAGATGCGGGAAAAAACGCACACAATTGAATCCCGAAGATCTCGGCATCCAAATATTAATTTGCGATGTGCAAAATAACGAAAAAATTTCGTCTACAGGTCTTTTTCTTGTACTGTTTTTCGGCCATTTGCCTTTGCCCGAGCGATTGCTTTATCTAAAATCTCAATGATGGCATCATTTAAACTATTTCCATCAATTAAGTCTCCAGATGTATTACAATCTTTTGCTTTAATATATTCTCGGATCTTACTTTTTACGAATAAGGCATCAACCTGAGCTTTTTTCGCAGCCATAATTTTTTATTCCTCCTTTTATGTTTAAACTAGTTTTAAAAATAAATTGTGTTTAAATTATATTTCTCCTTGCTTATATTTAAAGTTAGTTGAAAGATCATCATAGAAGGTTAATATTATCCCCACAATCCCATTTTTTGATCTAAGTTTCAGAAATCAAGAGGGTTGAGCTTTTTACACCTTGATTAAAGATTATAGAGATTTTGAAGGGAAAAAAGGATACCAAATACATAATATATTCTAAGATTGAGCTATTTCAGTTATTATCATTAAAAGTCACTTTTAAGGCGAGAATTTATTGCTATTTAATTTGGAAGTGGAAATGGTATTTTAAAAACATAAAATTTTTTTAATTCTCAACAATGGAAATAATTTAGGAGGAAAAAATGAACAAAGTTGTGTATTCAAGAGCTCCTGTAAGAATCTGTGATATTGGAGGATGGACAGATACATGGTTTTATCCAAAAGGCGCAGTATTCAACATAGCTGTAGATCTTTTTAATTATGTTAGAGTTTGTGAGAATAACAGAAACAAAATTCGAATTATATCAGAAAATCTTGAAATTGATACTGAATTTGATTTTAAAAATATTTTGTATGATGGAAAATTAGACCTACTAAAAGCTGTGATTAGAAAGTTGTGTATTAACAAGGGAATTGACATACTTGTAAGATCCGATGTACCTCCTGGGTGTGGAACAGGTACTAGCGCGAGTGTAGCAGTAGCCTTAATAAGTGCTTTATGTAATTTTCAAGGAGAAAAAAAAAATCCTTCAGAAATTGCAAATTTAGCACATCAAATAGAAACAGATGAGTTAAAATTAGAAAGTGGAGTTCAAGATCAGTATGCAGCTGCACATGGTGGCATAAATTTCATGGAAATAGATTATCCTTCTGTGAAGTTAACACCAATAAACACAACTAAACGCAGAATTTATGAATATGAAAATCAATTAATCTTAATTTATTTTGGTTCCCGAAGTTCGAGTGAAATGCATGAAGCAGTAATTAAGAAGTTTAAACAAAATGATGAAAAAGTGATTAAAGCATTTGATACAATTAAGAATTGTGCTCTAGAGATGAAAAATAGCTCAAGATTAACAATGATAGAAATTGGAGAAATATTGAATAGAAATTGGCATGCACAGAAACAATTACACCCTTTGATGACAAATCCATCTATAGAAAAAGCTGAGAAAATAGCAAGAAATAAAGATGCTTTAGGATTTAAATGCAATGGTGCTGGAGGAGGTGGATCCGCTACGGTGTTAGCCGAACCTGAAGATATATTTTCATTGAAGAAAGAATATGCTCGGAATGGTTATGTAATGCTTCCGTGCAAATTGAATTTTGAAGGTGTCTATAGTTTTACACTTTAAAAAGTGAAGGGTTTGGTTTTTATAGTTTTTTAGTAAAATTTTGATATGACTATTCCGGATGATTCAATTGTCATCTCAAAAACAAAAAGATTTCCTGAAAAGTTAAATTTTCATCAATTACTAATTTTTAACAAGTCAGGAATTTGCTTGTACAAATTAAATATTTCAGATTCTTTTCCTATTGAAGAAGAACAACTAATTTCATCATATTTTACTGCTTTAATGTCATTTACAAAGGAATTAGTAGGTAATAAAGTAAAAGCAATAGAGATGGGAGGAAATATCAAGCTTGTTGTATTTGAAAAAAAAAATATATATTATGTCCTTTTATGCGATTCAATAGAAAATAAATTATTAATAAAAGAATTGATTTCTTGTATTCATCAAGAATTCTTAGATTACGTATCTAAAAATGCTATAAAAACAGATTTAGAGTATATTAGCGATACTATTTTAGATTATAAATTAAAAGATGTTTTTGATGGAATTTTAGGTAAGCATTTTGATTTAGATAAAGAAGAGTCGATTTTCAATTATTTAAGAGAACTTAAATTAAATGATGATATTAATGGGGTTATATTTTTAACTGATTTAGGGCAAGTGATTTATTCTTCCCTAAATGGTATTAAATTACGTAAATTCTTAAAGGAAATTGAATTTCGAGTAAAAATTTGTAATAATTCAATAATTAAACTCTTTTATACTTCTAAAGATAATGAGCTAATATATTCTGAATATATTCGGGATAAGTATTTTATAATTTTAATTTTTGATTCAAACATTAAATTTGGTATTGCAGAATTTTATTTAAATAAAATTGTGAGGAATATATCATCAATTTTGAAGATTTAATATGATTCTTGCATTATTAATCTTAGGTTGTTAAGTTAGTTGATTCTTAGTTTTGAACATTTTTTATTACTATTTATATATTATAAAATACAAATTGAAATAATCCAATTCATAAATCAACATAACAACATATATAGTGAAAGAATTAAATGATAAAATCAGAAGAAGGCTTAAAAGCAGCATTTGCAGGAGAATCACAAGCAAATCGTAAATATTTAGCTTTTGCCAAGCAAGCAGAAAAAGAAGGTCTTTCTGGAATAGCCCATTTATTCCGTGCAGCAGCTGCTGCAGAAACTGTGCACGCACATAACCATTTAAGAACACTAGGTGGTATTAAAAGTACTAAGGAAAATTTAAAGGAAGCTATTGAAGGGGAATTTTATGAATTTACCTCAATGTATCCAGAATTTATAAATGCGGCAAAAAATGAGTCGAATACAGCTGCAGAAAGGACTTTTAATTATGCTAATGAAGTCGAGAAAATCCATCACAAACTATATAAAAAAGCGTTAGAAGTGTTAGAAAGTGGAGATGATCTCGAAGATAAGAAGATATATGTCTGCTCTGTTTGTGGATATACTCACGAAGGAGAAGCTCCTGATAAATGTCCCGTTTGTGGTGCTGTAAAAAAAGCATTTAATAAGGTTGATTAATGCTTCTTTTTTTTTTTAAAGTATCCATGGTTTATAACCCGATTTGACTCTAATTAGATAATCATCTATAGAAATACCACATTCCTTTTCGGCTCTTCTTAAAGATCCCATATTTGCACCATTTTCATAATAGTTAATTAATAGATTTGAGATTTGATCATCCCCTAATGAAATAAGCGTTTGCAATTGGGCTTGCTTGATTAGCGTATTAAAATTTTTAAATTTTAGGTTTATAGAAGGAATACCTTTTAATCCATTTTCGAGTATTTTAAATTTTTCTTTTAAAAGGGGTAAATTTTTTCTTAAGTAATTGGTACATTCATTTTCATATGGAGTATTAAATTTTGGAATGAAAGGGTTCACATTTACCTTTAATGAATGTTTTTGGAATCCAAACTTATCAATCTTCTTAAGGAGAACTATAATTTCTTTTACATCGGCTTGAGTTTCTCCGGGTAAGCCAATTAAAAAATAAAATTTAATATTTTTTATTTTCGAATTCTTAACTTGTTCTACAATTTGATATAACAATAAATTTGACATATTTTTGCCAATTGATCTTCTAAGTATTTCAGTTCCAGCTTCTGGAGCAATCGTAATTGTTTTTATATTTCCTTCTTCAAACAAACTGATTAATCTTGGTGTTATATGATCTAGTCTAATAGAAGGGACGCTAAAGTCTTTTCCTTTAGAAATTATCATTTCACAAATTTCATAAAAATTGGGGTGTGATGATACGCATGAACCAATTAAACTAAATTTTTTAAAGCCTCCTTTGTTCACGCTTTTTTCGATGCATTTCACTATGTTTTCATAACTTCTATTTCTAAATGGCCTATTATGAAAGGATGAAATACAAAATTTACAGTTATATGGACATCCTCTATTTATTTCAATAAAAAAATTAGATCCAAATATTTTATCCTTATTGGTGTCTTGTTGAAAGAACTGGTTTTCAGGAATCTTAGAATCATCAAGATTTTTTAATACCGCTTTGTTAACCTTATTTTTTAAAACAGGCACGTATAAACCTTCAATTTCACTGCATTGCCTTAAAAAATTATGGTAATCACTCTTATTTTTTTTATATTTATCATACAATGAGAGAAAACTTCCCAAATTGGGCTCAGCATCCCCGATAAACATGATATCAAAAAAATTGTTGAAAGGCAAAGGGTTTGAAGTTATGACAGGACCACCAGCAATTATCAGAGGATAATTATATTCCTCAGCTTTTGGTGTTTTAATTCTTTCGGTATTCACTAATGGAATTTTTGCTTTATGTAGAATCCATAAGATGTTCCTGAAATCATTTTCGAAATGGATGGAAAAACCCAGAATATCAAATTGACTAGGTAAATATCCTGTTTCGAGACCTTTAACACAATTAATAGATTTAATATCTTCTGTTGCTGGGAATTTAATTCCTTCGGGTAAATGAATTCTATCACATAATACCCCATTAAAAGAATTAATATAGCTATAGAGGAAACGTATTGTATAGGATGAATCCATTATATTTAAATGATTAGGATATATCAATCCAAAAGAAATTAGATCTTCTTCGTGACCTTTCAATATCATTTTCCTTTCATCAATAAGTCCTTAGCTTCAATAATTAGTTTAACTTGCTCTACAATTAATGGCAAAATAATCCCCGTTTTATGATGAATTACAACCTCAGCTCGAGCATCTAAATGAGTGGGTTGATCATTTACAATGATTAATTTCCCCTTATCTCTTAATGTATAAAGTGGTAGGTCGCAAACCGGAGCCACTTCAAGGGAAGATCCCGCTATAAGCATGACATCTGCTTTTTGAGACAACGCTTGAGATTGATAAATTTCAAACTTAGGTAAACTTTCACCAAATAATGTAACTGAAGGTTTCAATGGAGCAGAGCATACATCACATTGAGGGGGATAATGTTTTTCCTTTTTTAATTTTCTCAGTACTTGATCCTTTGTATAAGAAGCATGACATCCAAGGCAATCAAACCGATTAATATTACCATGAACTTCATACACTAAAACAGAACCCGCTTTTTGATGAAGTTCGTCAATATTTTGAGTGATAATTCCTTTAACTATATTCATTTTCTCAAGTTCAGCTAAAGCTATATGTCCTCTATTTGGTTTCGCCTTAAATAATGTAGGAGCTAGTTTTTCTGCCATTTCCCAGAATTTTGTTGGATCTTTCATAAAAGCCTTGATATTACCATAAATCTCTACTTTATACTTCTCCCAGATACCACCATCACCACGAAAGTCCGGTATTCCAGATTCTGTGGAAATACCAGCCCCCGTTAAGACAATTGCGCTTTTTGAGTTAGCAAGAAGTTCAGCAGCTTGTTGAATTTTCTTCTTTTCAATAATCCTAATTACTTTCATTAAAATGTCCTTATTGTACCAATTTTAACATGAGGTTAGAATGAATAAATGAACAATTAGAGTTATAACGCTAAATTGTTGATTCAATTATATTTCTATATTCCCGTTTTATAAATATTTTAATATATTGGTGAAAATTATAAAAACTTAATCATTAGGAAAAAAAACATGTTAAAATTTAGTGATATACTATATCGCGTAAAATGTTTAGTTTCAAAAATGATTAATATATTCATTAATTCCTTATTTTCAATGGGATAGCTTTCTTTTGTAATTAACATCTTTTCTTCGTATTTTTATGATTACGGGATTCGCAATAATTTTGGATGAGGAAATACTCTACGTCTCTAACGACAATAAATATGCTATTTTTGAAATAGTCCTCTTTATTGAGAAATTAATTAAAAGTGTTAATCCAAAAAATTACTGGCGCCTAAAGAATATATTTTTTGAAAATGCTCAAGCAAAAGAGCGAATGATTATCAAACATCTTATCACAGAAAATAATGAAAACCTATTTTATTGCATTACCGGTGATTTTATTTCTGGTTCAGAAGAAGCAGATAGAATGCTTGATGAATATATTGAAAAAATTAATGCAAATTATCCCAATGCAGAAGCAATTGAAAAAGCTTCTGGTAAATCAGAATTTTCTAAAATAATAAAGTTAATAACAGCTTACCTTTGGAATAAATATCATGATCCTATCGCAGATGAGGAATTAAAAGATAATTGTCTTAGTATTAACAATAAAATTTTGTATTGTGGAATTTCTACACAAGGATTACCTATTATTTCAAAGTTATATGATGATTCTCTTATACAAAATTTAAAACAAGAAGCATCAAAAGAAAATATCGATATCTTTACCTCAAATTTATCAGCTAGATTAGCTACCATTACGATGAATACTCAAATAAGAGCCAAAAGTTATATTAAAGAAATCCATTTCGATGATTTGGGAGAGGATGGATGCATGAAATTAATTTTGTATGGCAAAATTAATAATTTTTCATTGGATCTTATCGCTTCTGGAGATCTTTTTAAAATTAAAGAAATATTTAGCCAATTAGAATCAAAAATTTCCCAAGAGGAAGTTTTACTTAACGAATTTGATGGAGACCTTAAACCTTATAGAGCACTTTCATCTTATTTAGATGAAGTAATACATGAATTTGATCATTAATTTATAATAATATGCTTTTTTTCCTTATTTATGAAAGCTGTAATCCTAGCAGCCGGTAAAGGAAAAAGATTACGCCCCATAACAGCGACCAAACCAAAACCAATGATCCTAATTGCGGGTAAACCTTTATTGGAACATACAATCTTAGGTTTAAAAAATGCTGGTATTGATGACGTTCTAATTATCACAGGTTACAAAGAGGAAGCCATTAAAGATTATTTCAAAGATGGAATTGACAAAATTGGCATAAAAATATCATATATTACTCAAACTGAACACCTTGGTACAGCTCATGCAACTAATTATGCAAAAAATTTTGTAAAAAATGATAATTTTCTTTTAATGTATGGAGATTTGCTGGTTGAGGAAAAAGTATTCAAAAATGCAATTGGGTTTTTCCATAAGCATGATCTTGATGGAATAATTAGTCTAATCACGGTTGAAAATCCACAAGATTTTGGAATTATCACGTTAGATTCTCATTTGAATGTCAAAAATATCATAGAAAAACCAAATCCAACTATGAACTTAGGATATTTGGCTAATGCTGGAATCTATGTCTTTAAATCAAATATTTTTACAGCAATTGAAAAGACAAAAAAATCAATTCGAGGTGAATTGGAATTTACAGATTCAATGCAAATTTTAATTAATGATTTAAATGGTAAAATTAAAGGATACATCATTCACAATCTTTTTTGGAGCGATATAGGATTACCTTGGCAGTTATTGGATGCAAATAAGTATTTGCTTGATCAATTAAAACCCTCAATTGAAGGTATTGTTGAAAATAATGTATCCCTCTCTGGAACAATCCAAATCGGTAAGGACTCAATAATAAAAGCAGGATCAACAATAATAGGTCCTTGTTATATAGGAAAGAATACATTAGTTGGACCTAATGCTTTTATTCGCCCTTATAGTTTCATAAGTGATAATTGTCATATTGGAATGTCTGAAATAAAAAATTCTTTGATTCTGTCCAAAACAAAAATTCCTCATTTTAATTATATTGGAGATTCAATTATATGTGAAAATGTAAATCTTGGAGCTGGTACCAAAGTTTCTAATCTGAGATTTGATAATAAAAGTATTAAAATGAGTATTAATGGAAAATTGATTGATTCTAAAAGGAGGAAATTGGGGGTAGTAATTGGTGCCAATTCTCAGACAGGTATAAACGTAAGCATAACGTGCGGCAAAAAAATAGGTGAAAATTCTATAATTGGAGCGCATACATTAATTAATGAAGATGTACCTCGAGATAGCCTTTACTATCAAGATTCAAATGGAAATTTAATAAAAAAAGCTAATCCTTTTTAAAATAGGAATCGAAATTCAAACCAGACATTTATGAATATAATGAAAAGAAGATCAATAAAATAGGAGAGATATATAATAATATTGTTACTCCGTATTTTCTTCTTCTTCTTCTTCTTCTTCCTCAGAAATGTCAGGAACATTAAGGTCAGAAATTTCTTTCTTTTGAGGAGTAGGTTTAGTTTGCGCTAGTTTTCTGACATTAATCCTTTCACTTCTTTTTATTTCACTTTTACGAGATCGTTTGACATCCACTTCGACGATTTCAAAATCTTCATCTTTTGAAATATAAACATGATCAACTCCTCCTTCAGGAATGGATACTAACTTGCTTTTAATGATTGAAGAATTTGATAAAGGATAAACGGTTTTAGCTACTCTTTGTATTTGCTTGCTAAATTCTCCATAAACCATTCCACTAATAAATTTTTCATGATCTACAGATTTGCCAAATTCATTGAGAATTTCTCTTATTATCTTTCTTATTAGAATTTGTTGACTACTTCTTGCTCTCTTTATTGTTGTACAGATTGTAGTAAGACGGTAAACATATCCATCCTTTGTTGGAATGTTTAAAATAATCTGGATCTTTGAGCTTCCTCTTTCAATTAAAGATCTTACAAAATCATTTGTAAATACATGTCCTATAAACATTGTATTACAATTATTTGTTTCAGCATTTACATCGATTACTTTAAATTTAATCTTTAGATTGATATCTGAAAAACTATTAGTTATATCATAGAGTAAAATTTCAATTGTCCTGCCAATAACATTATTTTCAAATCCCATGATTTCTCCAATCTCTTTGAAATTGAAGCTTTTTGGGGCTTTTAGAGCAAACCAGCTCTTATCCTTGAAAGATACTTTCTTAACTCTCACTCTTTTCTTTCTAGCTTTCTGGCTCATTTTTATTACCTCGCCATTAATGTTCTTATTTTTTCAGGAACATACTTGAATTCTTTCTCTAATACTTTCTTCTTCTTATAATATCGAATTAATCGATAAATTTTTGCTTCAGTTCTTTGTAAACCTTTTTTTGATTCAAGATCTTTATGATTACTTTCGAGATGTTTACGTAAATTGAGTGCTTTTTTAACTAAATCAGAAAGATCTTCGGGTAAAGGATATAAGATATCATTATTTTCGAGTATCTGACTAATTGACTTACCAGTTACTACTTTTACAAGTGGTACACCATGGGAATCTCTCAATTTAACTCCAATCATTGATTTGGAGAATCCCCTTTTCGCTAGCTTGACTACTTCAGCCTCTACTTCTTCGGCAGATAGTTCAACCCAAACTGGTTTCTCTAATCTTGCAGGTCTTGTACTTCCTGATTTTCCTTTTTTTCTTGAATGCATCCGAGCCATTTTATCACAGCACAATTAAAAATTTTAAGATTCTAATTATAATTCTAAATGATTTTTCGAAAATAAAATTTTGGAATTTTGTTTATTTTCTAACCAATTAGCGCATTTTTTTTTCTATATAATACATGATTCAAACATTGTTTATATAGCTAAATAAATCTTAGAGGATTATTATCAATATGAAAGGAAAAAAAGAAGATTTATACTTTATCACGGGAAATTCTAATAAATTTAATGAAATTCAACAATTATTCAAAAAAGAAACATTAAACTATAACCTCATTCAAAAAGATTTAAAAACCATCGAAATTCAGGCTGAAACAATTAAATCTGTAGCAGAATTTAAGCTAACTAGCGTAAAAAATGATGTTTTTGGATCTGCATTTGTCGAAGATGCTGGCTTTTTTGTAGATTATCCCTTGAATGGTTTTCCTGGTGTTTATTCTTCTTATGTTATGAAAACAATTGGGAATAATGGAATATTGAAACTTATTGATAATTTTGAGGAGACTAAAGCTCATTTTTCTACAATAATTGCATTATATTTTAAACCGATGCATAAACTATTGTTTTTTGAAGGCAGAGTCGAGGGTAAAATATCAAGTCTTCAGAGAGGGATTCAAGGATTTGGATTCGATCCTATCTTCATTCCCGATGAAATCCCGACAAAAACATTTGCTGAATTAACTACTTCGCAGAAAAATGCAATTTCTCATCGGGGTAAAGCTTGGATGAAATTAATTGACTTTTTAAAAGTGTATCAAAAAGTTTGACGAAAAATATCCATTATTGATTGCCTGCTCAAGCGTATCAGGATCAAATACATTCCTATGATGCCCACGGCTATTGAAATTATGAATACTCTTAAAATTGAATCGATTGGTAAGTAAAATGTAGCTGGTAGTTCTGTCATTAAAGCCATATTACTTTCAAGTAAATAACCACAAAACGTGCCAATAAACGTCCCTAATGTTCCCGCTGATAATAATAAGATAAGACTTTCGATTAGGAACATGTTACGGACATTTCTCGTCTTCATTCCCATACTCCGCAATATTCCAATTTCAAATTTTCTTTCGAGCATGATTGCAAACATGTTGCTAATTAATCCAAAGATTGATATCATTACAGCAAACATTAAAATTATTTCCATCAAGGTACTTTGGCGCTCCATCATTCCGACCATAAAATTTACTTTAGATATAGCATCATCGATAGAAAAACTTTTATCCTTATAGTTTGAACTAATGTCATCCATCGTAGATTTTATATTTTCTTCGGAGTTTTCAATCAAATTAATAAATATTTTATCAACGATCATATTTGGTTCTCCGGGATTATCGACCTTCATCAAATTCATGTAATTATTTAACGATACCAGAATTCCACCACCATATGCAGAACTTTCAGAGCTTCGAAAATTCCAATAACCTGGCATTCCCCCACAGATCCCGACAACTTTAAAAAGTGAAATATTCCCCGGATCATTTGGTATTTGAGGGTTGTAGAAGTTGAGTCTAACATATTCACCAACGTCTTCAATTCCTAAAACTGATGCCATTGATTTTGCGATGATACACGTATTATTATGATGAAAAATTTGGCTAAATGAATAATTAAAACCACTATTGGGACTACTCCAAATTATGAGTTGTCTATCAACAATTTTGGTAAAATCTTCATCAATTCCGATAAATCCTGCTTCAATTTCATCAAAATTGCTGATATCGGCAGCAGTGACTTGAAATTTAGTTTCTGCTTGTCTAGCATAGAATTCAAATATATTGGTAAATGCCTGTTGAGTGGTATCATCTCCAAATCCAAAACCCCCTTCAGAAAAAATAGTCGAAATTACCGAAGTTAAATCATACGTATTAAAAAGAGAGATTGCAATTGATTTAATACCAGGGAAAAATTTCAACTCTTCAGCCATTTCAAGAGTTAAAGCACTATCTGGATCATAACCTTGATTTGCTAACACTAAATCTGAGCCATATTGGATCTTCAAACTTGTAGACATTGTTTCTGATTGCATTTGGGTGACACTGGTTATAAAAAAAATAAAGCTAAAGGATATTGAAAACATCACAATGGTGCTGGTGTTTCTTCTTGTATATCTCTTTAACGAAATCTTGACAATATTCCTATATTTTCTAATGAATGGAGAAATAATTGTTAAGAACACCCTTTGAATAATTGGTATTATTCCTACTGAAGCAAATACAAGTCCAAGCAAAACTGCTGCTAACATCCCAATAAATAGTCCAGCAATCATCATCATACCCCCAGTTACCATTATTCTAGGCAATAAGACAAATACAATCATTCCTAAAGTTGAAATGGATATTCCCGTTAAAAAACTCCTCACATTTATGCTCCCTTCTTTTTTCACCTCCCAACCTTCTTCTTTTGTATGAAATGGAGTAATAGATTTTATTAAATCTTGCCTAGCGGTTTTTAAAGCAGGTATTAATGCAATAGAAAGGGAGGTAATTGATCCAATTGATAGTTCTAAAATAATTGTATCTGGATTTATCACAAATTCTTCCATTGAAAAAGGGAAATTAGTCATGCTGAAAAGTACACTTACAATAGATGGTGTGAAAATGATTCCTATTATAACACCTATTATTGATCCAATAACACCTAAAAGAAAACCCTCAAAAAGGACCATTTTTATTGGTATGCCTTTTTTTCCTCCGACAACCCGCATTATTCCAAATTCTCTCATTCTTTCTTCAATGGAAGTAGATAAAATTGAATTAATTAAAATTCCCGTTATCAAGATAGAAAGAATTGTAATAAACCAAAATATAATTGTCATCATTACTAATCTAAATTCACCACTAGTCAATTCCTCTAATTTTGGCATTGTAACTGAATACGTATTAATGTCTAACCTTTCTTGAATTCGGGTTCCTATTTCTCGCAGGCGAGCAGTAGTTTCCTCTAAATTGCTTACATCATATATAAATTGTGGATTTTCTATTGTCCCAACTATAAAATTGATTTGATTTGATCGTTTTAGGAATTCTTGTGCTTGGTCCAAATTAACTAGAATCAAACTTGTTTCAAATTGGAAAAATTTAAGGTTCTGTTCGCAAACGGATATGACCTCTAAGTCTAAATTGTATTGTTGATATTCGAGGTGAATGAAGTCTCCTATTGAAACATTTAACATTTCTGCTACATTCCATAAAATCACACATTCTCCATCATTAGGTTCATCATTATAGATCTCACCTGTTTTAATTCCATCGTCATCCACAATTTCTAAATCACCCATTTTGCCATTAGTTGCTTCTCGAACGAAATTCAAACCATACATTTCAAGGGAACCATTTACATCTGTATTATCTGATGATGTTTTAACTAATGCCATAATTCTTGGAAAAAGCTCGTCAACTCCAGAGATGCCAGAAAGTTCATTTTGAATAAGAGATTCGTCAAAATAAGGATCATAGGTAATATCTGTTTGCGGAATTTCAGTTATCATTATATCAGCACTTCCAGTCGTATTAGTAACAGAATCAATATAATTATAACTCATGGTATCGTTAACCATTCCAATTGCGGTTAATAAAATGATTGAAATTGCGATTCCACCGATACCAAAAAATGCTTTTGCTTTATTACGCTTAAGATCAATCCAAGAGTTTTTAATAAATTGGAAATTAATCTTCAGTTGAATTTTATACCATAAATCTCTTACATTCACATTTTTTCATATTCTTGTTAATTCGAATCTAAAACACTAAATTTTTGATCATTTTTTCTGTATTTTTTTAAAATTTTTCCCTCTTTTGCTAATATTTCCTCAACTTCTTGCTTTTCTCTTCTAATTAATCTTACTCCTTCACAATTCTTATTCTTACAATAATATGTTTCTCCAGGTTCATCTTTAAAATACCACTTTCCACAATTTAAACAGTTATATGCAGCATATATTTGATCATGCTCACAATTTGGGCATATATAGGTGTAATTATTCATAGAATACCATGATTTGCAATATCTGCAATGAACAGTTAAAGGTCTAGATAATTCATCCGCTTCCATCAATTCAATCCTTTTTATTATTTGATCTTTATCAATTGATTTTAGGCGTACTTTTTCAGCATTGGTACTTCTAAGGCGTTTATTCCATGATTTTCCTTCTATAAATATTCCTATGCCAATAATCAGAGTTATTCCAAGGATAATTAACCATGGTCCAAAAGTTCGGATATTTAATAATCCATTTTGTATATTTATTGATCTAGATTCTTCAATCCAGTTTCCTTCTTTATCATAAGCGATGATTTTAATGAGGTGTTGTCCATCATTGTAAAGTGTTGTATCCCACTCATATTCTAATAAGTTTTTATCAATGTTATATGAATAAGTGTTTCTATTAATAACCTGACCGTCAATATACAGAAATATTTTAGCTAAATCTAATTCAACATTATCAGTTATATTTGCTTCTATGGTAAATGTAGAACTGATTAATTGGTTATTTATTGGTGATAATATGATAACTTCTGGTGATATGAAGTCAGTTGTTTTATCGTATCCAATATAAACATTAGACAATAACCAACCATAACCTAATCCAACTGTGTTATTATTCGACTCCAAAACAAACATTATCATAATTATTTCATCTGAATATTGGGATAGATCTATTGTTTCATTACCCGAAAGTATATCATCATTATAGAAATATTCTTTTAACACTATCCAATCTTCTCCAAAATTTTTGGAGATAAAAACACTACATTTATCCAACAAATCGTGTTCCATATAAAATTCATTTTGGAGTGAAATTTCGAAGGAGTACCGGAGAAATGTGGTATATTCATCTCTTAGATGAATGGGTTTCGATATCAATTTAATTTCCCAATTGGAACCATACCCTTGTTCAAATCCACCATAACTCATGCCTAAACCCCCATATAAATATTTTTTATCTAATCTTTCTATTGGGTGCCAAGTATTATCTCCTTTTAACCAAGCTGTAGAATCTTTCGGATTTGGGTATCCAACAACATAGAAATCATTTAAATTATCATTAGAAAATTCATAGCCAATTAATTTATTACTATTGATGATGTTATATTCTAAAGCTGTTGGAAACTTGAAAGTGAAGATTTCATTATTTTGATTATACCAAGGAGAGTTATAAGTAAATACGCCATCAGAAACATGAAATCTAAATGATTGATTATCATAATTTCCTAAAATTAAAGATTTTTGAAAAATAATCCCATCTCCTTCATTAAGTTGAATGCTCTGATTCCAATCGCCATAAACATTGATCATTGAATGGTTTTCACCGCCAATTTCTAAATAGACATATTTAGGAAAATTATCATCTAAATCGAAATATCTACAATTAATTAAAAAATAGTCGTAAATAGAACCCTCGGTATTTAAAATATCTCTACTTATATTAAAATCAATTAAAGGAGCATTCACGTTTGTATTATTTACCAATGAAAAATAATCTAGCATTAAACCTTTATAATTAATAGGATCAAATTGATTATCAAGATTTGTTATAAATTGAAATTGTACAAAATTACCTATGTAGCTTGTTAGATTTATGCTTTCAATGAACCAATCACTTTCTTCATTGGTATATGTAATCAAAGTTGTCCAACCGGTCCAATTAAGATTAATTTGTAAATAAATATAATCTCCAACATTTAAACTTGTTCTCAAACCAAAATTCGCAAAAGGTTGGGTTCGATTTTCGTTTAATCTTGTCAAATTAAATAATGGGCTGATTAACGTTCCATTTGGATATGGATCTGATAAAATATATGGTTGATAAGTATAATTCGTTGGGAACTGATGGTCTCTTCCAAAATAAACACTTTTCCATTGAGTACTATATAATAACGATCGGTCATCAATTTGATTTGATTGATATAAGAGATCCCATCCAGTTCCAATAGTAGTCCAATTATTCCAACCATTATTGAAATAATGAGAATAAGGGAATTTTACACTATCTTCGGGAAATTCCAATGAAATATTTAAAAAGCCTAATTCAGGAAATCTTGCCTTAAAAAAGCCATCACTAGCCACGAAAAAGTAGTGATAAATACCTGATGAAGGAAATTCCATATAATCGCTTATGAAACGTGCTCCATCCGTGAAATTAGTATCAAAGTCAAAGAGTTGAGACATTGAATAATTCGTTGATGTTTCCAATATTGATACGTATATTTCTTGTGGAGGTACATTTGAAACATCTATATCAAAGTAGTCAATATAAAAGCGATAACTATCTATTGAATAATTCTTATTTGGATTGTATCCCAAATATTCTTGCCTGGAAAGTATTGTTGCATTCTTTTGACCACCAACGTAGTTTATTGATGGAATATGCAATTCTGGAGCAAATTCATTATCAACAGTTGAAATATTTAAAGTAAAACTACTCTCACCACTGATTGCTTTTACAATTATCACGCATTCTGTTTGATTTAATTTAGGTGTAAAATAGAAAGAGTTAAAATCACCATACCACTTTCTTGTGGTTTCTAATAATAATGGTTCTCCATTTTTTTTCGAAGAATTAGCAAATAGGAACAAATCTAAATTTGAATTCTTATCAACATTTTTCAACTCAAAGCTATATTGTTGATCAGCGTTGAGTTTTATTCTACGAGCAAAAACATGTTGAGCTAAAGGATTTATTTCTGAACTTACTACTGAACTTTGAACTGAAGAATTAACTGTTACATAATTTATTAGAGCATCAGTAGCTGCTTGAATATTAACACGGCCATAACCTTCATGAACATCTTTAATAGTTGCAGGAGTTCCGATATAAGAGCCTGGTGAATAATTTCTTTCATCAATTTCGGTAGAAGGATCGTCTTCCCTTTCAAGATTTGTCTCTGAGGCAGTCATTAAAAGTATTGCTTTTAATGATTTCGCTAGTAGGGAAGTATTATGCAAATTCCAAGCATTCCAATCATTCCATCTCGCATCAATTAATATATTAATCGCAGCAGAGATAATTGCAGCTGAAATGGATGTTCCTTGAGAACCAGTAACATCATTAGAATTTGCTTTGGCACCTAAAATATTACGGTGTCCTGGACAATTACTTCCTCCTGGTGCGAGAATATCTGGTTTAACTATATTATCATTAATTGATTCTCCCATACTACTATAAGAAGCTACTTGATCTTTATCATTAGTTGCACCCACAACAATCGCATTCTCACTTAATGCTAATTTATTAAGTGGATTTGATCCTTCGACACCAGAATTTCCAGCTGCAATAACAACGACGATACCATTATCGGCGACTTCATTAATTGCTTTTGTTACTGCTTTTACATCATTACCTAAAGTTCCAATGCTTAAACAGGCAGAAACTATCTTATTAGCATCTTTACTTTGCAATACTCTTCCTAATGCCGAGATCAAATCAGAAGTATATCCATTCCCAGAATTATTCAAAATTTTATAAGAAAGAATATTGGAAGCATTTGCTACTCCCGTAAAATGATTGAAATTGGGAATATAGTTTTCTGGATAAGTCGAGATATTTACATTATAATTGAATTTAGGAATTTTATTCAGTTGTTTGTGATATTTCATGTACAAATCATAGATTCCCGTTCCAAATTGCGAAATTTGCTGAGAAAACTGATAATTTGTATTTTGTATTAAATTATGGGATGAATTCACTAATACTGAATCAAAGTATAACTCAAACCATACATTATCTATTCCAGATTGCTCTAAATGCCAATTTGAGGTTATATTTATATTTGAACTCATTTTTGTTGCATTAAATGACACGATCTTGAAAGTATAATTAGCAGAGGGAATGTATTCATCAAATAGATCTAAATGAGAATAATTCGCTGCAATTACTATTAATGATGGATTTAGACTATTATATCGTTCTATCCCAGTACCTGCTATTATTGAAGAGATAAAGGTACCGTGTCCGTTTTCATCAGAAATGGGGGTTGTATCAACAAAATTCTCCCAACCTGAAATTTTACCTTGTAAGAACTGTTGATTTGAATCAATTCCACTATCCAAAACCACAATCGAAGAACCAGTATCCCCATTAAATCCATTTACTGCCCAAGTCGAATTAACTGCCCCCGATTGATATGTTGCATAATTTAATTGAGATTCGACTATCTCATCTCGTTCAATATTAATATTACTAAATTCCGAAGCAAAATTAGAAATGTTTTCAGAAGGTAATGCTCCTGCGAATCCAGAAATTCCATTAAAAATGCCGTTCCATTCTTCATTTTCTTTTAATTGACCTCCATAATCTGTAAATGTAGTTTTAACAGATGAATTAAAAGTCGATTGATTGAAAAATATAATGAGATCTGGCATGTTAGAGTTTGAAGGATGAAGGATCCTTTTTTCATTTTCGGAAGGAAGCTGATTATGGATTTGATTTAGATTTAGAAATTGTATTCCTGCAATTGAAAATATAAAAATAAAAATGAAGAAACTCGTTTTATATTTCACGTTCATTGATCTTGTTCTCCTCTTGGTATGGGTGATAAATCATCTTTAATTCCTTTACTCCCCTTATGGGAAATTTCAAGCAAATATTCATTGAGTGTTTTTTCTACTCTGAGAATCGCCTCAACTCCTTTGACACTAAATAAAATATTTTCATTTCGATGTATTTCATATTTTTTAAAGTTATATTTTTTAGTTTCATAGAGATAAATTGCGACAATTAACAGTGCTAACGCTGTCGGAGCTATAATAAATAAATTTTGAGTTTGAACGGGAATGATTATTTTGACATCCACAACATTGGATGATATTTTTAATTGATAAAGATAATATAATTGTATACTTGAAGGGTTTAATGTTACAAGATTTTGACTCATAGCTCTTATTTTATATGTAAATGTTTTATTTTCACCTGGATTGATAAAATCGATTACATTCATCAATTTTCCTTCAACTAAAGCAAATTCTATTCTTGTAAAACTTATTTCATCATTTAATCTTAAACTTTTTACACAAATATTTCCAGTGTTTACAACAGTTATAGTAACTTTTATTATGTCTCCTATCTCCACTTGGTTTTTATCAATTTCTTTTATGATGGTCAAGTTGATATTTCCTAATATCGCAGCTGTCGATTGAGAAATTTGTATTAAACGACTATTATGGGCATTCAAGTAATTTATTGGAGGATAATAATAACCCTTCCAATCTAATTTTTTTAATGTTATATCATAAGAAAAATTTTGACTGTATTGTATGTTTGGAATATTAAACAATTCATTTTGAATGATTCTTAAATCGTCATAATTATCTTGAAGATATATTGCTAAATTGGAGATATTTGTTCGACTAGGGCTATTATTTTGAATGTTTATTGAGACATTGAAAAATTCATCAATCATTGGATTTTCAATTTTAGGATTATAGAGAAGTTGAATTGTATTTAGGAAAGGTTTGGTTTTTTCAAAGTCAATTCTTGCAGTAAAAAATACCTCATTTGCACGTGTTGTTATTGCGTAAGAATCTAAATTCTTTATTTTCTCCGTATTGTTATAAACGAGTTGTAAAGAATTTATTGTACCGGTATTTGGAGTATAAAATTTCATTTGAATTTTTTGTTGCTCCAAGGGAGCTAATTCATCTAAATAGAAGTACAAGTGATTCTCATATAAAGTGAAATTAATATAATCATTCATTATTCCTGGAATAAGCATGGAAATATTAAGATCGTAGGCAATTTGAGAGCCTATGTTTTTAAAATTTAATGTATAAGTAACTATCTCACCTACTTTACTATTATATTTTGATAATTCAGCAAAGATTATGATCGATGCCATATCGTAAGTACTTAGTGAAATTGAATTAGAATGTCTTACATATTGTACTTTTCCGCTACTTGTACTGTATATAACTCTTGTTCTTGATACGTCGTAATGATTTATGTCTCGATAAGATAATTCTACCCCTATATAATTTAAGCTAATATTGAAAGAGCTTGATTCTGAACCGATCAACCTAAATACTATCGTATGATTTTTTCGAGATGGCGGATCAAAAAGCCAATCCAATGAATTTTTATTTTTAATAAATGAATAACGGGTTGTACTATTTTGTTGGGATTCAAAATAAGGAGATATATCTTCAAATTGTCCGCTTGAGAAATTAAAGATTTCTAATGTCAAGGAATTTTGTGGATCTGTTAAATTGATAAGGATTGAAACTCTGTCTAACGTTTTATTATAATAATTAATGTAAGAGGTATTCTGGAAAAGAAATTGAACTTCAATTTCATGGTAATTGACATATTTCTCTTGCGAAGTAATATTCCAACTCTCATTATCAAGATTTAGAGCCATATTAGGATCTGTATCATCTAATGAAGAACCAGAAATGACTGCGGGAAGTTGTGGAAATCCATCATCAATAATGAAACTATAATTATAAAATGGAGTAAAGGTATCAAGGGCTTCAATTGAGAAGTTAGAATATATGTAAGAAAGCTTTTTCCCCGGCTCTAATATCCAGTTTTCTTCATTCCAAATACTATCTTCATTAGTAAATATATCTTTAAGATCTGTTGGAGTAACTCCAATCACTAATAAAGCACTCATTAATTGAGGATATCTAGTGCTTATTTTATTTATTACATGATCCATATCTTCATTATATGGAAAATAATTTGATAGGTTATTTAAATCTGGAAAATAAGTGTCAATTAATCCTGTTCCTAAACTATCTAAATAAAAGATTCTAGGATTTTCATCAAAATTAAAAAAATCTTCTAAAGAGTCATATTGACCTGGATAATCTGCTCTTACAACATCCCATATTGCATCCATCAGTTCATCCCCTAAATCACCAATTATTGCAAATATATCTTCAAGTTCAAAAGGAAATAAAGTTGGAACGCCCCAAGCTGTCTCATTACCTACATTCTCTATAGTTATATTAAAATCATAATTAT
>CAZBPC010000009.1:0-51181 GCA_964493715.1 uncultured archaeon | reverse complement strand
CCCCAAGCTGTCTCATTACCTACATTCTCTATAGTTATATTAAAATCATAATTATTATATATCCCATATGAAGCATTTTGGTTAACTAAATCTTTAGTTACCATCAAATTTGGTTCAGAATTTGAAATTTTATAATCTATAATAAGGTCAGAAAGAGGATTAAATAATCCTGTCATAATTCCGGAAATACCTTGGAAACCTAGCTGAGGAAGAAAATTAATATAATCCAAGGAATTGTTTAAATTTATTGGTAAAACATAACTTTTTTTTATTCCTCCAGAATCTACCCATAATAAATCAAATGAATAATTTTGGAGTGCTTGGAAATCAATGTTTACATCAGCATAATATGATAACAAACCAAGTTGTTCTAATAAAAAATCAGACAATTCAAAATAATTTGGAGTCGTATCGATGATATCAGAACCTAAAATTGACACGTCAATATTACTCATAAAAGCTCCGATTAACGCGATAAAAATTTTCTTACTAGGTTTTAACTCATCACCTTCATATCCCATAGCGTCCCATAGATTAAAAGAATATTCATCCTTTCCTATTTTCTGAACTGCATTATCACATCCTTCATATTGGATCATTAGGCTTGTATAGTGAGAATCATTTGAAAAAGAAAGACTACTAAATAAATCGGAAAAACCTGCAAAGCCAGTTTGGTTCGTATCAATCCCTAGGGTTTCGTTCAAACCTGAAAACATATCGAATATATTTTCTATTTCAAGATTTTCTAAATAACTTAGATCTAATGATTCTAAATTGAAATTAATTTGGCTTGTCAGATTATAAATATCTCTATCAAGAATATCAAGAGAATTTATTAAAAAATAAGTTGATGAAAGGTGATGATTCTGATTATATTCGTTTGATGTTATCCGATCAACATCAAAAGCATTCCAATATCCATCTTTTGGAAGATTTAACATGATTTCATTAATATACACTTTCCAATCGGGAACGTGCCCTATAAAAGGATAATAATTTGGTTCGGTTACATTCACAAGAATGAGATCCATTTGAAATTTTCTTCTGATGATTTCAAGAGCTCTTTCAGCTCTAATATCTGCATCATTTTTACTTAAATTTTGATCATAATACAAAAATCCTGAAAATCCATTAAAACTCATTGCATATTGTTCACTAAATCCTTCTTCAGTTAGCACTCTAGGAAAAATAGCGGGTATAATGCCATTTGATGCACTAATGAGCACATTACACTTATAGAAAGCGGGATCTCTTGTATCAAATTGAGATAATATGCTTGTATCATTAGTAAAAAGAGATTGTTTTATAATAGACTTATTCCCTGCTACATAGACATCAATATTTTCAGAATATAAATCTGTTCCTGCAATATCAGATGATTTCAACTCTTCTATATCTTCCTTTACTACATCCTGCGATTTATTTGTGATTGGATTATAAAAATTAATACTAAGAGGGATGTTTAAACAAATATAAATGAAAAAAAATAATCCTATTTTCCATGATTTCATTAGAATTTCACTCCTCTCACATTGTTTCTCTATAAATTTCAATAATTTTTTTCTTGCGGATTTTTCTCAACAAGAATACCATGCCTATTAATATAAATATGGTTGATATTGAAAATACCGCTATAGCATCTGAAAATGGAAAATTTGTAGGGGTGGGTAAATCACCCATTTGATTTAAAGATGAAGCTAATAACAATCCTGTTAAATACCCAATAAGTACCCCTACGGATCCACTACTGTACATAATGATGAGAGCTTCTATAGTAAAAAGGCGATTTATCTGTCTACCTTTTAAACCTAAAGTTCTAATAATACCAATATCCTTTTTTCTCTCAATAATTGACGAGTAGGATGAAGATATTAAACCAAATAAACAAATTACAATAGTAGCATCAAGAGTTATGCTAAAAAATATATCTAATATCGAAAAATATGATTGTTCTTGATTTATTGAATTTTGGAGATTTTGCAATTCAAAATCAAATGCACTTTTATAATTATCCCAAATAAAAGTTTCAATTGTTTGAGGGGCATTCAGTCCAATTTCAGTAAGTTTTATAAAGATTTTATCCAAGTAGGGAATAGGTGGAATATCCATTAAAGTCATGTATGTTTGATGGGCAATCATTACACCTCCTCTGAGAGCAGAACCACTTGATCTACTAAATTCAGAAGAAAAACCAGGCATTGCTGCGGCGATTCCAACAATCCTAAAAGGATAAATTTCAGATTCATCTCCCCTATAAACTACAATTCTGATTAAATTTCCTAAGTAAAGATTTAAATTAACAGATATAGCCTCTGATATTATGCACGTGTAAGGAGTCTCTTGAGTAAAGAGATTGTTAAATGAATCAATAAGATTCCCCCCTGTAAATTCAATATAATTCGTATCTATGGTTGATGGATACTCTTCATCGACAGCAATTAGAGAAACTTCTATTGTAGTTAATCCTGCGTAATCCCCAATTTCTGCAGAAAATTCGTTTCCCTCATCAGAGTATATTTGAGTTAAATGAAAAGGACTGGCAATTATAGTTGATATTTTCTCTATTCCCTCAATTTGTAATAAGTTCATTTCAAATTCACTTGTTAGAATTCTATTCGGATTAACAGAAAAGTCATCAGCTTGTAACTTAATAGGTTCGCTAGAGAGACCGAAACCCTCTCCAGCTTCTATTTGTTCTCGGTCATACCATCCAGTCGTTTCAATAACCAAATCAGAACCTAAATTCAAGGTTGTTTCTATTTTTCCTTGATCAGAAAGGAATGTAAATGCTCCAGAAACGAAAATGACAAAAGAAAATGTAAATGCAAAGATTAATATTGTGCTTGAATTCCTTCGTGCATAACGAAACACGAATATTTTATAAATCGGAGATAATTTTCTGGAGATTAACCTAAATACTTGAATAAAAAAATGAAGTATAACGGGCATCAATCCTAATCCGGCAAGTGTAGTTCCAATTAGAAATAAGATCAGTAATGCAATGAGAATTCCTGCCATTAATGCAAGATCGTTTGAAATCATAATACGAGGTAACACAATTATTATAAAGAGACCGTTTAACGCTAAAATTAATCCGACAAGGATGAGTTTATAATTAACTGAAGCCCTTTTTTGAAGATGATATAGTGTGTCTTCATGTCTGTAAGGATGAATTGATTCTATTAATTGAAGTTTCATTACTTTAATCGCGGGAGAAATGCTTACGATTAAACCCACACCTATCCCTATTAAATATGAAAGGAGAATTGAAGTTAACGTAATTGAGTAGGTTATATTCCCCGCTAAACCTGGAATTGTTCCTGTTAGAATTACTTCCGCAAAAGGTAAAATTATAAATTGTGTTGTTAATTGGGCTAATATAATCCCAAAAATTGTCCCAAAATTGCACAATAGGAATCCTTGAACTAAAACTATCATAAGGTTATGGTTTTTAGTAGCACCAAGAGTTCGGAAAATTCCAAATTCGCGTATTCTTTCTTCCACAGAAGTTTTTAAAATACCATTAATGAGCACTCCAGATATTAGCATCGCAATCATTGATACAAAAACGAATATGATAGTTATACCAACGCTTAACCATTGTGAAAATCCTAAAACTTCTAATTTTGGCAAATCTATGAAATACTCATTAATTCCTATATCGATCTGAATTTTTCCGGCGAGATCTTTTATCTTGTTTTCAGTTCCCTTAAGATCTCTTACATCATAAAAATTTCCCGCATTTTTAATTGTTAAGATTAAATTATTGCATTTTCCATTAAAAATCGTTTGTCCAAATAAATCATAAATCGTGTTAATATTAACAACGATTAATGGTCTATCTGCATATCTAATAGGCCATTTCTGCTGGAAGTCAAAAATTTTAGCAACCGTGAAATTCTGTGTATTATAAAGAGTTATATTTCCATATTGTAATCTCATTGCTATTTCAATCGTGTCATTTTCTGCATATTTAATATCTTCATTAAATTTGTAGAAAATAGCACATTGGTTATTAGATAATTCATTTAGCTCTAGAAGCTTATTACTATCTGGTTCAACAAATGCACCGAAACCTAATGATCTTTCCAAACTAAAATTAATTCCAGAAATAAACGCAGTCACCCTTTCACTTGTCAATTCTTGGGTTTCAAATCCCTGAGAAACATAAACGTTACCATATAATTCCATTCTAGGAATAAACCCCTCAATTTCAGGAAAATTTTGATCAATTTTATTAACTAAGGGATTAAACTCAAAATAATTCGAACGATTACTTGGTTCTCCATTGTAATGTCGTACGGTTATTAACATATCTTGATTACCCGCATCAATTGATAAATATTGAGCGAAGGTCACTGAGATGCTATCTGATAAAAATAGAACTATTGCTAAGAGCGTAATTGAAAAAAGAACACCCATAATCCCAAGTATTGATCTTATTTTTTGGCGTCCTAGATCCTTGAAAGCATATTTGAAAATTAATTTTAAATTCAGCATAGATTATTATCCTATTAATAAAGATTTAAAACATTTCCATCAAGTTTACCATTTAAGTTATTTTCTTTTACTAATTCTTGTAAAATATCATTAAAATGTTCGGGTAAGTTTAGCAGAATAGCATTAGGGATACTGTTCTTAATATCGCTTACATTTATTGAAGTTTTTCCTTGGTTTGAAAAAAGAAATCTAAATATCATACTTTTACATTTTTCTTTATTCATTTCTGCTTCTAATTTCCTATTAAGTACCATCTGTTGAGTTTCTTTTAAGCCTCCAATCTTACCTTCCTTGGTTAATTTTCCATCTCTCATGTGAAATACGCGATTTGCAAATTCAGAAACAGTGGCATCATGGCTCACTGCTATAAATGTTGCTCCCCTACGATTTAAATCTCTTAATAGATTCAATATCATTACACCCGTCTTACTGTCAAGATCTCCTGTTGGTTCATCCAATACGCATAACGCAGGGTCATTTGCAAATGCTCGTGCGATAGCAACTCTTTGTTGTTCTCCCCCACTTAGCTCTGAAGGTGTATGATGTGCTCTATCCTCTAATTCTACCAATCTTAACAAATCTAAACCACGCTTTCTCTTGCCTCTTCTGCTTAACTTTCCAGAGAAATGTAAAGGAACTAAAACGTTTTCTAAAGCAGTCATTTGTGGTAAAAGATTATAAAATTGAAAAACAAATCCTATATTTTCTCGCCTAATTTCTGCTAAATCATTGTCAGAAAGCATGGAGATATTTTTTCCTTCAAGAAAGATCTTACCCCGTGTAGGAGTATCAAGTCCCCCTATTAAATTGAGAAGTGTAGTTTTACCACTTCCACTAGGACCCATAATATCCACGAAATCTCCTTTATCTATAGTTAAATCAACACCACGTAGCGCTGCCACGGCTGTTGTTCCGAGAAGATAAGTTTTATGAAGATTTTCGACCACAATTAAATGTTCATAGTCCTTCTCAACAACTTTTTGATTCTTATCATCTATCTTTACACGCTTTCTTTCCTCTCGTGAAAATGATAAGATCTCGGATTTCTCCTTCTTAATTTCTTCTTTCTTTTTCTTTTCTTGCCAAACCTTAAAATTTTTGCTAACTTTCCCATTCCAAATAGCGAGGTTACCCGTTTCTTCTTCGAAGTCTTCCATTTCGGGTGTTTTAATAATAGGGGTATCTGACATTAAAATTACCAATAATTTATTTTAAATATTTAAATTTTAAGAAATTAAAATGTTTTTAGGCATTTAATTTAATATATTTGTAATAGGATAAGCAAAGTTAGGAAAATTTTAAATCTTGAGATTCTATTTTATTAGAACTAATGTATTATTCTTTAAAATTAGGCGTGGGATTTTGAATATACTTTAATGCTTTTAAACAGAAGTCTTTTTCAGCATCTTTCCGTTTTTTATGGAACTCTGAAGTAATAGAGCGAGGAATTGAGAATATTTCTTTCCCGCTTAAGTCTAAAATTCTAATCTCTTTTATTTTCCATCTGATTTCATTTCCTTGTTCCATTTTTTCATATAAAAACTCCAGATTGGGAGTAAATCTTAGCTTTTCTTGGACATATTCGAGAAAATCGTTTTTAGCAAATTGAAAGGAAAGATCTACAATCTCATCCCAATTCTTCATAAATCTATTAATAATTTTTTCTTCTACAATATCCAGATTTGAACGAGAATCTAAAAATAATGCCCCACATATACTTTCAAATACATCTGCCATTATGGATGTTCCCACCACCTCTTGATTGTTAGCTCTAAAAATAAATTCATCTAATCCCATATTTGAAGCGATTTTTATCCAGTTATGATTACTCTCGATACATAGTTTATTTCTGGTTAATGTAGCAGGATCAAATATCCCCTGATAATACAACTTTAAACTAAAAATTAATTTTAGAACAACATCTCCAATTGTCTCAAGAATCTCATAATGATCTGTATTCGTTTCCTTACCAAGTTTAGGTGTAGTTAGCGCTTGTTTTAAAAGCTTTTGATCTTTAAATTGATAATGAATATACTCTTGAAATTTATTCAATTTTTCTGCAATTTGCTTTTCCATGATCTTAACAAAATATTTAATTAAGAAAAATTTATAAACCTAAACTAGACTTATTTAGTATATGGATAAAGAGCAAGCTAAGGAAGCATTATCACTCATTAAAGGAATTGAAAACAAACAATTAGAGATTGAAAGGTTCTTTTCAAATTTAAATATTTCTTCAAGAGATGAAATCATTAAGGAATTCATCATAGAGATTTTACGAAACAATTCACTTTTTAAGGAATTAGATATTACTCAAGAAATCCTTAATAATAGTAAATCTAAGGATTCCCACTCAAATGAAACTATTATTGACTATTTAATCTCTAATATCCAAAACAATCCATCTAAAAAAATAGTATATTTAAAACTTTTTTTAGACAAATTCAACGAGATATCTGATCAAGATAAGCATGTCATTCTACAATCAATAAAAAATGAAAAAAATGAAGATCTTAAAGAAAAATTGCTTTCTTTGGTTAGAGTTTTTAATGTGAAGTTATAATGATTAACTTAAGCATTTTCAGGTTCTAAGAGAGTAAATAACTCAACTATTTTATTCATTCCTTTTATCTTTAATTTACGTGTTATTATCTTTACTAGTGAGGCCCCAGTACCTAATTTTCCGGATGCTAATTTCAGGAATAAATCGGTTGTGGTCTCAAGCTTTGCGTCCCAACCCAAAACTTCTTGCTTTAGATCACTTTTTTTTTCATTAAGGATTCCTTCTACATCTATCGTTCCATTATCAATAATTACTAACGCAGCATACTTGCCATCCACAGCATTCATTAAAATTTTACTTTTAACGTCCTTGTATTTTTCTTTGAATTTATCATTATCATTTAAAGGCATTACAGTCTTGTATATCATGTTAGCGAAGCCCTTTAGCCTTTTTTTCTTATCTTCTGTCATGTTAATCAGATTTATTATGTTTGAATTCTTACAAAAACTTGGTTAATTAATAGAGATCACATATTATAGAATAAAAACTTTTAAATAATTTTTAACAAAATTGTCCAAATAGAAATTAAATAGTCCTTAATAATGGAACAACATACTTCAGAACAAGATTTGAACTAACAAATACGAGTAAACTAGCCAATTAAACACTAGTAAGAATCAGCTTCGGAACCGCCAAAAAATTCCTCATAAGCTTTCCGATCTTGAGCAGAAATTTGGTTACTTTTCATGCTTTCTCTTAAAATTACTGGAGCTGCTTCTTTTTCATCGTGTTTTATCTTTTTGACTATTTTGTACTCTTCCTTTTCCTTATCTAATTCGAACTCTTCATTGCAAGCTTTACATATCAGTTTCTTGTTTTTAGGTATCAGAATATTATCGCAGTGTGGACAGAACTTCATTTCTGGTAATCACCTTTTTATTCGTGCTTTTTAAAGTTTACGCTTCATGTCTTTATATAACTTCAGAAATATTAAAAATATATAAGACTTATATTCTTTTCTATTCTAATGGTTATGTGATGCAGAATCAAGTATAAAAATCTTCTTCTAAAAATACTAATAAATAAAGCGAAAAATGAGTAGATTCAATAAGTTGAAACTTAAAATTTTATTATAACTGAAAGTTACAAATTATCAGAAGTAATCATAAAAATACTAATTTTACACTGATATATTATGAATGACAAAAAGGATCAAATTTTATTAATAGCACATCGGGGAGCCAGTAATATAGCACCTGAGAATACACTCTCAGCTTTTAGGAAGGCAATTGAATTAAAAGCAGATTTTATCGAATTTGATGTTTTTAAATCAAAAGATGGTGAACTTGTAGTCACACATGATCATGAATTATCAAGACTTACAGGTTATTCAGGGTTTACAGAAGATTTAACTTTAGAGGAATTGAAAACTCTTAATTTTGGGGAGGGTGAGAAAATACCAACTTTGTTAGATGTAATTTATCTCACCAAGGGTAAGATTGGATTATGTGTAGACATATTATCAAGAAATATTGAGAAAAAATTAGTTCAATTGTTAGAAGAATCAGATTTGGTTGAAAATACTATCATTAGCTCATTTAATTTTGAAGAGCTTATAAAGATTCAAAAATTAGCGCCGAACTTTAAATTTGCATCAATAGTACCCTATAAATGGAATGATCCAAAATGGAGTAACTGGAAAGTAAAAAAAAAAGCGATTGATAGAACCGCTAAATATAACTTCTCGTTTATACATCCTCATTTAGTATTAGTTGATAAACAATTTATAGATTATTCACATCTTCAAAATCTTAAGGTAAATGTTTATACTGTAGATCTTAAACTCGCAATGAAGAAATTGATTAAAAATGGTGTTGACGGAATAATAACCAATGATATTATCGCATTGAAAGATGTTATTAATAAGGTAAAGTAAATTGCTAGATCAAGATGTTATTTTCTTGAGCGAACATTTTTTCATAATCATTTCTTAGCTTTTGTAAATCTATTGGATTCCCTTCTAAACAGAAGTTGCTTACTTTTTTTAAGATATCTAAATCCTTTATCTGATTTATTTTATTATGCGTGCAACCAAAAAAATATAAATTTGAAATATTTGCTATCCCTTCTATATCATTTATTCTATTATAACTCAAATCTAAATATTCTAAATTACTTAAGTGATGAAGATTAGTAATGGAGGAAATTTTGTTTTTTATTAGATTTAAGCTCTTTAAATTAATAAGCGAGTCAAACCCCTTAATTTCAGAAATCAGATTATCACATAAACAAATATATTTTAATTTTTTAAGCGTATCTAAATTCTTAATTTCAGAAATCTTATTTTTTTTTAGCCAAAGTTCTTCAAGGTTATGAAGAGAATTTAAACCTTTGATTTCAGATATCTGGTTTTTTTTCAACCATAATACCCTTAAGTTTTCTAGATTATCGAGACCTTTAATTTCAGTAATTTTATTGTTATTTAAACGCAAGATCTCTAATTTTTTAAGATTGTCTAAACCTTTAATTTGAGATATCTGGTTATGTGATAAATCTAAAATACGTAAATTAGATAACTTTTCGAGTCCTTGTATTTTATCAATATCCTTTATACCTTTATTGGTTATATATAAGGCATTGTTCTCTACATTAAATTTTTGCTTATTATATATGATATAGTTTAGACTATTTTGTATGCTCATGGGTTGATCTTGAATTTAATTTCTTTCATATTTAAACTTTTCTTATCGGTTTTTTTATTCTTTAATAAAAATAAATGCTAAATTTTAAAATAATAATTAATTCTCTTACGAGTGAAAAGTAACATGAGTGCAAATAGTAAGGTCATCGTTATGGGTCATAAAGGGGCTAGTAAAATAGCCCCAGAGAATACATTAAAAGCATTTAAAGAAGCAATTCGCTTAAAAGCAGATGCTGTTGAATTTGATGTCCATGAAACATTGGATGGTGAACTTGTTATCATCCATGATAATAATACCCTTAGCAGAACTGGAAGTGAAGGTGTTGTAAAACAAATGACGTTAAAAGAATTAAAAAAACTGAATTTTGGAGATGGCGAACGAATTCCTACCTTATTGGAATTAATAGATTTAGCAAAAGGTAAAATATCTCTCAATTGTGAAATTAAGGTTGAAGGTATAACAACAAAAATTGTTCAAATTTTCCAAGATGCTAATATTCTTGATTCTACAATGGTCAGTTCATTTTTACACGCTGAATTGATTAAAATACAAAAGATTGAACCCCAATTAAAATTAGCCACCCTCGTTCCTAATGAAGCAGGTAAATTTTCAGATTGGAATTATAAAAAGAAATTAATTGATTATGCCTCTGAGAATAATTTCTATGGAATTAATCCGCTTTATAAGTTAACTGATAGACAATTTATTGAATATGCTCATAAAAAAAATATAAAAGTCCTTCCATGGACTGTTGATTCTGGAATAGCTATGAGGAAACTAATAAATATGGGAACAGATGGAATTATAACTAATGATATTTCTCGCCTTAGAGAAGTATTGAACTTAATTTAAAACTAATTAACATAATAGATAAAGCTATATAACAAAAAAAAATAAGGGGATATTTTTTTAACAAGAAAAAAAGATTTTTTAGTAATAGCTCATAGAGGGGCTAGCTCGGAGGTCATTGAAAACACGTTAAGAGCTTTTGAGAGAGCAATTGACTTAAATGCAGATTATATTGAATTTGATCTTCAAAAATCTCTCGATAATGAAATTGTAATAAATCATGATTTCGATCTTTTAAGAACGGTTGGAGTATTAAAAAATTTACGAGATATGACAATTGAAGATATTAAGAAAATAGATCTTGGGAACGGGGAAAGAATACCTACTTTACGTGAATTAATAACAATCACTAAAGGAAAAATAAAACTACAACCCGAAATTGTAGCTCCTGGGATTGTAAATGATCTAATTAATGTTTTAAGAGAAGAAAAACTAATTAAAACTTCACTCGTCAGTAGTTTTGAGATTGCTATTTTGTTAAAAGTAAAGAAAATGGAACCAAGATTAAAAATCGGATATTTAATTCCTAAAGCCTTAACAAAAATTCGAATTGTAAAACGATATGTTCAAAGAGCAATAGAAAATGAATTTTATTCTATCCACCCATATTTTCCCTTAGTTGATAAAGAATTTGTACGTATAGCTCACGACAATGGTCTAAAAGTTAACGTATTTACTGTAAATGAAGAACCTATGATGAAGAAGCTGATAGATTTAGGTGTGGATGGAATTTTTACCGACGATATTGCCTTATTAAATAAAATAATAGGAAGAACTTATCAATAAATTATATTAGTCAAACGACATTACTTCTCTTAATTTTAGCTTATTTTTAGATTTCATCACATGGCTCATCTAGAGGATTCAAACATCGATTTTACAAAATTGTTTTTCCCTCAATCAATAGGGATCATTGGAGCAAGTACTAATCCCGCTGGCGGTGGATTTTTTTATAGGGTCATGAAAGATAAATTTAAGGGCCCAATTTATTTATTCAACCTTAAATTAGCCGGAAAGAAATTATTTGGGGAACCTGTATATGCTTCAATTTTAGATGTTTCTGAACCTATCGATTATGTCATTTTGGCTGTTCCAGCGAGAATAGTCCCACAAATGTTAGAGGAAATAGGTCAGAAAAAGGTTTCTTTTTGTACCATATTTTCATCTGGTTTTCGAGAAGTTGGAAATGAAGATCTTGAAAAAAAAACTTTAGAAATTGCACGTAAATATAAGATTCGAATAATTGGTCCTAATTGTCTGGGTGTCTACAATCCCCGTGGAGGTCTCTACTTTGGTTTTGAACAATCTCGAAAATCTGGAAATTTTGGAGGCATATTTCAATCAGGAGGTATTGCTCAAAATATATCTCAACTTGCGGTTTCTTATGGTCTTTATGCCTCTAAATTTATTTCAGTGGGCAATTCATTAGATCTCTCCCCTGCAGAATTCTTAGATTATTTTATTGATGACGAACACACGAAAATAATCGGATTATATATAGAAAACTTACGATCGATTGAAACGGGGAGAAAGTTCATGGAAATGATGAAAAAGAGTAATTTGAACCGAAAACCTGTTATATTATGGCGAGCGGGTTATGGTGAAGCAACTAAAAAAGCAATTCTTTCTCATACTGGGGGTTTAGCAGGGAACAATCAAATATGGAAAGCTGTTGGAAAACAAACTGGGAGTTGTATCGTAAAGAATTCAAATGAGCTTGCAGCGTTAGCTTCAGCATTCAATTTAGCAAGTTTGCCAGATTCACGTAATGTCGGTGTCATTGGAATTGGAGGTGGATCAACGATCGAAGCGGTTGATATCTTGGAAAAATATAACTTAAAAATTCCCGCATTATCCGAAAGAACTATTAATAAAATGAGCCGATTCATTCCTGATGTGAATACAAATCTTACTAATCCCATCGATTTAGGAGGCATGGGAATCCAACCAAATATCTATTATAGAACGATATTGGCTCTGGATAAGGATCCTAATATTTCTTCGATCGTATTTATTAAAGATCCTGAACGATTTGGTGGATTTGCGGAAATTTTAGAGGAATTAGGCTATCACGGAATGGATCTAAATCGAGAATTTATCAGATACATCTCTAAAGCGAAGAGTGTTTGCACTAAACCAATGTATTGCGTGATGCTTAAAATTAATGAAGGATTTGAAGAATATAAGAGCAGATATAAATTCAAATTGAAGCTCCTAAATAGAAACGTCCCTGTATTTGAATCATTGGAGCTCACAGGTTCAGTTCTTGATAAAATAAACGGTTATCGAGAATTTCTTCAAAAACATGATAAATTTCCAAAAAAATTGTAATTTTATAATCTATTTTAAGTGTTTTGTTTCAATAGGTTTTCCAGGACTTCCTTGATAATAATAATGATCCGGTTTTCCTCTCCAATTTTTATGTAAAACCGTATTTGGAAAAACTACATTATTGGGAGTTGTCACAGCATTTGGACCAACAATATTCCCTGGATATAATGTAGTATTGTTATCTAACTTAATTTCCATCATAGATATTTTACCGAATATAGAATTCACAGCATGAGAAGATAACCCCGAGGTAGGATAAATAAATACATCATTCCCTAAATCTGTAAATTCTAATCCTACATACGAATCACAATAAATCACGTTTTTTCCTATTTTATTATGCCCAATCTTCCGTAAAGTCCTATTAACCAACCATGGGAATAAAGATTTAGAGGTAAGCCACATGGGATATTTAATGATGAATCCGCGCTTGTGATAGTATTTCATCATCTTTCCCTCTTCACTATTCATATCCTCCAACTCTCTCTTGAATACACCTTGAATTGGAGGAGATTTTCGATGCCAATAATTAGCCCAAAAAGCCGTAAATTCGATCAAAATAATAAGATAGAGATAATATAATACCAAAAGAACAACAGGTAAGATAATCAGGTGAATTGTTAGTGGAATAGAAAGTAAAGTAATAAAATAATATTCAAATATGAGAAATAAACCCAAACATGGATAAAGTGGCAATATAAAACTTACAATATTAATTTTAAAGAAATCTAAGGCGGGTAATTCGACCGTCTGCTTTCTTTCTTCTTGACTCTCTTTTTCTTTGGTTTCATTCATTATAAGTAGATATGATTCTTCTCAATAAAAAAATATGTGATCCTTTTTCTATGATCAAAAATTGAGATTTGAACTTGGATAATAAATGGTTCTTTTTTTTAGTACTATACTAATTCTACATAAAGACATAATTTAATAGCAATCTTCGACTTTATTCGGTTTACACTTTTTAAACCAACTCTTAGGAAACTAGGAGAAAGCAATGCAATTAGGTTGGAATTAACAATGTTTTTCATCTGTTTCTTTATTATTGGATTTTCTCTAAATGTTATGATATTCTTCATTATATTGATGATAATCAGTTTTGCAGCTTCATTAACGAGGGGACCTTTAAATAGCATGATAAGTCAAACTATATCACCTAAAATTCAAGGAAAAATTAATTGATATGGTTCTTCTTTAGATAGTTTTGCTCAAATTGTTGGACCGTTGATTGGTACATTTATTCTTCAGTTTTTATGCCCTATTGGTTAGGAATTGTCATTGCCGCTATCGCTTTTCCACCATTAATAATGGTTTTCCAAAAAATTGAAGCAAAAAGTACATCCATCCATTATTTAGTGAGGATTATATTAAAGCTTAAACCTTAGGTAATAATAAAATTACTTAAAATAAGGAATTAGACTTATTTATTCTTTTAAGAAATCAATTATAGCTTGATTTACTTCGGGTGCTTTTTCTAAAGGACTGCTATGTCCTGCTTTATCAATCACTATAAATTTACTATTAGGTATTTGATTATGAATTTCTTCCATCGAAGAACGAGGTGTGAGTTTATCATGGGAAGCTGTCAATATTAATGTTGGATTTTGAATTGTTTTAAGCCTATCAAAAGTATCGTGAGTTTTTAATGCGGCGGCTTGCATTTCGATGTCTTCTGCTGTTGGAGGATCGATTATGCTTGTTTCTATGAGATCTTCAGCAGACCATAGCCCATACCATTTCTTAGAGGGATTAGCTTCCATTTCCTTTCTGAATTTCAAATAATAACCTGATCTGGCACCATTCCACCAAGCTTTAGCATGATCCACTTTCTTCAATTTTTCTTCTTCTAAGCGCATGTTTTTATACACTGTAGGACCACCTTCATCTGGAAATCCATAATTTGTATTGATTAAAATCACTTTATTGACTTTTTTGGGGTATTTTAAAATAAAGTTTTGAACAATCATTCCACCCAGACTCCAACCGGCGATACTCGTTTTCTCAATATTGAGAAAATCCATTAAACCTTTAATGTCGTCGGCAAAAATTTCCATGCTATAAGTTCCCTTAGGTCTATCACTTTTACCTGCCCCCCTATTATCAAAACGAATTACTTTAAAATGTTTAGATAATTCAGGAAATGTGGCTATCCATGATTCCTTCTTTGCACCGAATCCATGTACTAAAAAAAGTGGTTCTCCTTCTCCTTCCATTTCATAAGAAATTTTAATCCCATTAACTTTTGCAAATTTTGCCGTCATATTTTTTGATTCCTCACATATATTAAAATAATTGAAAAACTAAGGTTTTAAAAAATCTATTATTTTTTGATTAATTTCTGGAGCTCTTTCTTTTGGAGAATCATGTCCTGCTCCCTCGATAACAAATAATTTGGCATTAAGTAAATTTTCGTAGATTTTAACATTTACAGCTTTAGGCATTTGTCTATCCTTATCAGCACAAATTACTAACACTTCATTCTTTATTGTTTTTAACTGTTCTAAAACATCCATGTGACCCAAAGCATTTACTTGATTTGTTATATCTTGTGGTGTTGACGGATTGGTCTTAGCTTGCTCAATGAGATCTTCAGCTGACCATAAACCAAAAACTTTTTTCTTAGGATCTGCCTTCATTTTTTTTAAAAAATCACGTGTAAATCCCATTTTTGCTCGCTCGTAAAAAGTAGAAACAGGATCCTTCAAATTATTATGGTAGCCTTCGATTTGGCTGTTTTTATACATTTCTAATCCAGATTTGTCCGATGGCCATTGTGCCATCGTGTTAATTAATACCAACTTTTTTAACCGATTTTGATAATTTATTGCAAAGTGTTGAGCTATCATCCCACCGAGTGACCAACCTATTACATTTGCTTTTTCAATATTCAAATAATCCATTAACCCTCCTATATCATCTGCAAACATTTCCATTTCATAGAGCTCGTTCGGACGGTCAGATTTTCCAGCCCCTCTATTATCAAATCTTATTACTTTAAAATGTTTTGCTAATGGTTGAAATTGAGCTATCCAAACCTCCTTAGAAACACCAAATCCATGGATTAAAAATACAGGCTCTCCCTCTCCAGCCATCTCATAACAAATTTTTATCCCATTTACTTCTGCAAATTGTTCTGTCATAATTATTATACTCAATTATATTTAATGATAATTTAACAAGGGTTGTGATATATTTAAGATTTTTTTAAACTTCTTCTCTTAAGATTTAAAAAATAAAACTATTTAAGATTGCTGAGCTAAATAAGATTTATAAACAACCATATAAGTGAGAATTTTGACAGAAACGAAAATTATAATTGCAAGTAGAACTGGATGCGATCTACATGGGATTCATTATCAATGGAATAAAGAAACAGAAAAGAAGAGAATACTAATTATATGTCATGGATTTACGGGAGATAAATATGAATGGGGGCGTTTTCCTAAATTAGCTAAATCCTTAAATAAAGAGAAAATTGATGCGTTGATTTTTGACTTTACAGGTTCGGGAGAAAATGAAAGAGTACCTATTACTTTGTCAAAACAAATCCAAGATACAGAATCTGTGTATGATTGGGTAAAAAGTAAAGGATATGAAAGAATAGCAATACTAGGACTTTCTTTTGGAGGTCGTACTGTTTTAGGAGCGAATTTACCAGGGATTAAGACTTATGTATTTTGGGCACCCGCTATTTTTATCCAATCTACAGAAGATCAAAATGATTGGTTTAAAGATTTAGATAATGGACCTGTTAAAATCCCATCTTCTGGAGATGGTGAACCTATCATAATCGATCGTAGTTTTGTAACAGAATTTGCTAAATTACGAGTAAAACCTCTTTTGAAGAAACTGGATTCTCCTACTCTTATATTGCAAGGCACCTCGGATGAGTCAGTTCCCTTAGAACTTACAAGAAAAGCATTCCAATTGTTACCAAAAGATAAGGATCATGAGCTTATTGAAATACAAAATGCAACTCATGATTTTGAAGGAGAACATCTGATTAAATTTATCAATTATACTGTAAAGTGGTTGAAAAATTATCTTTGAGTGATAAAATAAATAGTTATCTATAAAACTCTCTCACAATTATTTGACAAAATTTTAGCATTTTATTACTTAACTCTAATTCATTTCGGGTACTTGTCAGTATCCAATCTTTGCCATACAGTTTGGTCAGATATTCACCTTGAGAATCTATAGAAAATGCAAATATTTTAAAACGCTTTCTAACATCATGAATATCAGGTATCGCATCAACCAAGTTATATCCCCCATCCGCTGCTGGTTGCCCATCTGATACGACGATTATAATATCTTTATTTTCCAGTTTTTTAGATTCATGCTTTATTGATATCCCATCTAAATTTTGATGTGCAGAATTATGACACCCAAATTTATCAAAATACCTTAATTTCAGAGGTTCATTGAAATCCTTCACTAAAATATTTAAAGCATCATATCCCCCCGTAAACAACACTATCCTAATATTAGCCAAATCTTCAAGAGCTTCATACAACAACACCATTGCTATTTTTGCCGCTCGAATTTTCACACCCTTCATGCTCCCACTAATATCTACTATTAGTAGTAATCTCAATTCTTTATTATTAATTTTTCTTGTAAAGCATTGGTTAAACTGATAATCGCTGGTAATAGCTTTTATAAATTTGTTATTTAATCTCCCTTTCTTTTGAAATGAATCAACCGCAGCTTTATTTTTTAAGTCAGCGAAAATCATTCTCATTTTTTTGATAACACCATGATATTTTGTTTTAATTTGGACATAACTCATGGTATCAGGACACATTTTCTGACTTTCAATTTTCACATCCTTAATTTGTCTTTCACGTTCACCCTTTTTATGACAAATAGGATATTTTTCTCCCACCAAAATAATTAGGCGTTCTTTCATAGCTTTATCTGCCTCTTTAACAAGGGCGTTAATTTCTTTTATGTGTTCGTCTTTGGATATATCAATTTTTAATGAAATATTGTCATCCTTCTTTTCTTTTATAGGATTGGCTGAGGCGCCATAATTTTGTTTCTCTTGACTTTTATCTTGTTTTAAATCCTTCAAATTAAATTTTTTTTTGAAAAGAGCATCAAATTCCTCATCCTGAGACTCGGTATTATCAAATTTATTAATTTCTTCATCAACTTTTCCGGTTTTTTTCTTATCCTTGGTTTTTTCTTTTTCTTTATTACAAAATTTTCCATTAGGATTTAATAATTCATGCGGATTTTGTAAATTTTCTAAATCTTCGGGATCTAAGTTTATTTCTCTTAATTTATCTACGAGTTTTTCGCTTATTTTGTCTAAGTCCGTTTTTTCTTTATTATTCTTATTTTGAGCATTTCTTTCCATAAAGTTGATAGTATTCATTTGAGTATTTGGATTCATGCTGGGATTAGGGTTCATATGAGGATTAAAAATCATATCTGGATTAACATTAGCTCCTTTTTTTTCCATACTCGAATCTTCTTGGGGAAAATATTTTTTGAGAATATTACATAACACATCACATGAAAGTATCGATGCACTTGGATTTAATGATTTTAAAAGAAATTTTTTAACCTTCGCTATCCCTTTCCAATCTTTTTCAATTAAACTAAACATTCCTAAAGATGGTTTTTTTTGGAACTCATCAAAATCTTCCATAAATAAATTAATATATAACAATATATCATTATTTGACTTAATCGAGGATCTGATTCGTGGTAACATTTCAAAGGTTAAGTTTCTCAAGTTTTTATAAAAACCCGGGAAATTTTTATTATTAATTCCATTAATTCTTACATCTTCAACAACATTAATTAGATACTTTATAAACAGCGTTGGTAATTTGTATTTTTTTGAAAGGTTATTAATCAATTTTATAAATGCAAGTTCAAATGAACCATATCCTATATGACCGCTTTCATGAGCGACAAGTCCTTGAGATGCTTTTATTTTTTTTATAAATTTGTCCGGGATATATATAAATTTACTATCAGTATATATCCCATGGATATTTTTCCTGAACTCAATCATCAAATCTTTGTTTCCACTAATTCGCTTTCCTATATTAGTCAAAGCTGAAACATCAGAAATAAAGTCCCTTTCAAAAAGATCCATTAATTCCGTACTCACAATCATTTAGCTCTTATATTTGATTTCGGGTCAATTAATTATAGTTTAAGTCATAAAACAGGATATTCATCCATAAATCTCTTTAACTCCTCTGATTTTTGTCGATATATCCATTTTATATAGCTTAAGGTTATATTTCCATTGTACATGTAATTTTTTTCTTGAAGTTGTTTATATTCTGTGTGTAGATTTACAAATTCTGTTAATTTAAAATAATTTTGTAATGTTTCTCTCTTATTTAGCCACATCCAAGTAATTAACTTCCATAAAATAGTCCCATTATATCTAACTGCATTTGATTTACCATATTTACTAATATAATCCGCAATACATGCTTTTGTATCTGATATTATCTGGTCAAGTGAATCTTTATCTATCATCCCTTCTACAGTCATTATCGAAGTTGTATTGCTAATCAATTCTTGTTTTAACTTCGTTTCAAACATTTTTCCATCAAGGATCATTGCTATACTTTTCTTTTCTTCAGTAGTAGTTCCGAGCTTATTGATGATCATATTTTCGATATTATGTTTCAAGTATTTAGGAGGCATTAAAGAAATTAACATGCAGAAATTTACTACTAAACGAGTTGAAAATATTTTTGTTATGGAATAATCTTGAATCGCCTGTTTCCTAATTTGACGAGCCGCATCTACTACGATCTCTGCAATTTTTTCTTTGCATCCAGAGACTTTGGTCGCTATATCAATTTCTTTTGTTTTTAATGGATAAGATATTTCTGGAGTTATTATAAAGCGGTCTTCAAAAGCTTCTTGTAATTTATTGATGCCAATAACTCCCAGGTTCATGGTACCAATAATGATTAGTTTACTTTCAGAATTTAATTCATGTTTTTCAAAACCTTTTGAAATTAAATTGATGTGATTTTCTGATAAAAGAGAATTTAGTGATATTTGTTCATTTTCGCGAATAGCATTAATTTCATTAATAATTATAAAAGCCATTCCTTCATTATTTGCATCCTTAATGGCTAAAGTAAGAGGACCATAATTAAATTTAGTCTCATTTTTTAAAAGTTCCCAATTACCTTCGATATCTCTTCGATCAAGATCAGGTGACCCGTCGATAATATAATACGAAGCCTCATATGCCTTTGCAAGTGAAATTGCTAATAAGGTCTTTCCTGTACCTGGTGGACCTTGTAGTAAAATTCCAACACAATTTCCCTTTTCAAGTGAGTCGATTAAACTTTTTAAATAATCAAATTCATCTTTTTGTTGAATATATTCAATTTTTTTTTTAGAAATAGTATCAGATATAATTTACACCTCTCATTATCACGCGATTTTTTATTAGTTATAAAATTTCTTTAGAATTTTTGTTGTAAAGAATAATTTCAAGCTATAGATATCTAAAACTTGCTGATTTTCCGACTTTGGTATTAAAAAAATATTCTTAATTGATATATAAATCGGATCTCTATCAAGAATTTCAATAAAAAAAAGGTTGAATTTTTTTTAATAATAATAAAAGTATATGAAATTTTTTCTACAAAAATAAGTTCAGACTTGTTAAATCCATTGAAATACTGATTATACTTTAATTAAATGATATACATCTGGTTCTTTTAATTCCCATTCCTCAAAAAGGTCATCTTTTACAGCATCTATCATTGCAGGTCTTGCGGCTAACCAATTATCCTTGGAATCCCATATTGCTATTCCAATAAGTCGATTTGTGTCTTCATCTTTAGTTGTATGCGCCATAATTAATCCCTTGTGACCCTCCATAGACTTGGCAAATCTATGCATGGATTCTATTAATAGGTTTTCTTTTCCTGCTTTAGGATAATGAATTGAAATATGAATATAGACTTTTCATCACCTTGTTCTCATTATTGGCATTATTAAACGAAATAATTTTGAATAAATGATCCTAATTAATTTAAAATCAAATATGTATCTTATCAACCTCAATAGCAAATACTTTTTCGGTATAAATGTGCTTAAAACCTCATCGTATGTAATATTTCCTAAGAAAAAGTTCTTCTTAAAAGTCGAAACTAGTAAAGAGTATGTTATAATTGCAATAACATCCCATGCTCGTTCTATATGGTTTTTAGGATAATTTAATTCTTCACCCATTGCCATCCTAACAATTTCAATGATGTGATATAAATCTATTTTACTCCTCAATAACTCTTTAGTAGCCCACATTAAATAAAGACATCCTCCACAATATGTTATTAGAGCTTCTGCTCCGGTCTCTTCTGCTTCCTTAAATTTTTTTACTCCTTCAGAGATCATATCAAAAGGTAGAGATATGTTCTTAACCCAGGATGCCCCTGCTCCAAACCCGCAACATAAAGAGTCTTTTTTAATATGTTCCATCTCAAGTATTTTACACCCACATTTTTCTAAGATGCTTCTTGGATCCTCCCAATAACTTCCTGCTGCTTTAGAATAACAGTTATCATGAACAGTAACTGTTAAATTAAGTTGGTTTTGCAGATTTATTTGTCCCGAATCAATTTTATCTAACATCCAGTGATTAAAATTTATAAATTCCTGATCATGATTTACCCCCATTTCCTTTGGATGAACTTCCTTAAAAATATATTCGACAGCATCTAATGTAGCAACAACATTTTTAACACCCCAGCTATCAAAATCTCTTTTTGTTCTCTCAGCAATCCTTTGTACAATATCTAAGTACCCTCCTTGGTATAAGTAAGCACCTCCTTCCCATTGGTCGATCCTATCAATGGGTTTAAATTGATCTAGTAATTTGCTATCTCCAATGATAAATGGGAGTAAATGGGTATAGCTTCCAATTAATAACACGGTATCCTCGCTCTTAGGAACGTAATGCATCCATTTATATATCCACCTTCTTTCTCGATTAGATAAAAACAAATTTAGAAGTTGCCAAATGTTCCGATCCTCTGTGGGGCAAACAAAATAATAAAGGGGAGGTGCTCCTCTCTCTTTATATAAATCATTCCATCTTTCGAGTATCAGTTGATATGGATTGGCTTTTTGAGGACAATATAAATTGCAGGAAAAACAAGTGTTGCATCTTTGGAGAACATATAAGGTATTCTTTCCATCTATTAGACGTTTCATTTCTGCTTTAGCTTCATCTATAGGTAGTTCTAAAACAGGACATTCATTAAAACATATTCCGCAAAGATTGCATAAATCTTCTTTAAAACCAGAGGTTCGTTTCATTATTGTCATTATTTATTATTATTCCTATATTAATAAGCAATATCTAAATCAGGAGGAGTCTCGGTAATTTCAGCTATCTTAAAGGTTTTCTTTGAATATGTTTTAAATAACTGTTTCTTCATGATCCCCCAAAAGAAATGTTTTGCCCTTTTCTTTTTTGCCTTGTATGGCATTGGTTTCTCCCCAATTGCCATTTGTAAAAGTTCAATTATATGATATACTTTCATATTTTTTCTAAAATAGAGGTTCATTGATGTCAAATATGTTGCTAAACATCCCGCACAATAAACACATAGTCCGTCAACCTTCTTTTCTTTAAACTCCTTTAAATTTTTGAATGTTGATTTCATTAAATTCATTGGATGATAAGCAGAGTCAACAGAAAAACCCCCACCTATTCCGCAACAACGCATATCCTCCCTACAAGCATTAATCTCAACCACTTTAACTCCAATGAACTCGAGTATTTTTCGAGGTAAATCCATGTATTCTTCTCCAAACATTTTAGAATAACAAGAGTCCTGAATTGCAACTGTCATATCCAACTTTTCTTTTACCATGATTTCTCCATTTAATATTTTTTCCCATAAGAATTCAATATATGATTTTATCGATTCAAATTTGTAGGTCAATCCATAATGCGGGAGAACATTTTTAAATACATTAGTTCCAGCGGTACATAAGACCAACAGTTTTTTTGGTTTTAAAATATTGAACCAAGCATCTAATCTTTTAGTCACCTGAAAAAGTTCATCCTTGTAGCCTGTACGGAATAAAGTTTCTCCGCAACAATATTCAAGGCGTCCTCTAATATCTAAATCGGTGAATAAACTAGTTTGAGTTAATTCAGCAAATGTAATTATGTTGCAGCCCGGATATGTCAAAGTATCCCCTTTTAATGGATCCAAACTTGCCCAACTTTTAACCAACTCTTTTGTTTGATTCGGAAGATGATCCATAACATAGGATCTGAAATTTGGATAATGAGGGTATAACGTCATATAATGTTTTCCTCTTAATTTAAGTCCTTCCTTTAGGTATTGTTCATTCCATCTTTGCAATATTAAACTGGCTGGATGAACATTTTCTGGACAATAGAAATTACATGTAAAACAACTCTGACAATCCTTTAAAACTCTTTTTGTTTTTTCTCCAATAATTAATCGGTTAATTTCTTCAATAGAATCTTCAATAGAAAGCTCCATTATAGGGCATTTATTAAAGCAAATTCCACATCGAGTGCACGCTTCTTGATTGAAGGGAGAAAAGAACTCTATACTTATTGGTTTAATTTTATCCATATTATATCTCCTTATTTTTTTTGCTAAGTCATGCTATTATTAATATAAAAATGTATACTAAAACTAAATTGCCTAGAATTATTCCAATATCTTTTAATGTATATCGACCGCGTAAGTCTGTTCGTGGTTTGCGAAAAATATACATAATTCCTATAGGAAAAATGATTATTGGGAAAAATACATAAATCTGAGTGATTATTATCATAAAAATGCTTAAAATTAATGATATAAAAGAGACCCCCCAAATAACGATTTGGGACATTTTTGGACTTAATTTTGAAAGAGAATCTCCATCTATCAACTCGTGAAGCATTTGACCTGTGTATGCTACAACCGCGATAGATGTTAAAATTAAAATTTCGGAAATGCTCATTACTGGAAAGAAATTCATATAAATACTTCCTGCATTTATTTTAATCATAAAATAAGGTAAAATTATATGTGAAATACCAAGAATGACATGATTAATAATCACAAGCGATTTAAAAACGCAATAAAAGATAACCATTATTACAATAACAATTAAATAAATAAGTAGGATAGGATGGATTATAATTGTATTCATAAAGCAGGCAGAGCCCAAAGCAAAACTTGCTATACTCAATACGAAAATTTCTTTTCGAGAATATCCCTTAACTCTTTCTAAAGTTTCTTTCTCATCAGGATCTCTCATATCTATGAAATCATTTAACGTGTTTCCTGTAATAGCATAAAATGCAAAGCCTGATAATATCCATAAATGATCTGCAAAATTAAAATTATTTAAATAAATCGCTAATAAACATGGTATTAAAACGGAGAAAAGATACTCAATCCTGAGAAGTTTAAATCCCTTGCTCATATTTAATCGTTGCATTTTGATATGAAATTAAATTAATTTTAATTATCCTTTAGAACATTTAAAGGTTATTCGGAAATATTGACAAAATGATGGAGTCATATGCCTTTTAAGCAAGAATTTATTTAAAAAAACATGTTAACTGCTAAAACCATCAATACGATCGCTACAATAATTTGGAGATGAATTTTTGATATTTTTTTGGAAAAATTTGCTCCAAAGATTGAACCGGATATTGAACCAATAGCAATTAACAATCCAGTGATATAATCTATTTGACCTAAAATAATTTTTATAATAGTATTATATATTGCGGTGAAAAAAATAATTGAGGTAGAAATAGCCGTCGAATTATGAATTGGATACTTTAATACAATATTTAATACCGGAGTATTTATTATACCTCCTCCAATCCCAAGTAAATATGCTGTAAAACCCGCTAACATAAATAAGGGAATAGACTTTTTAAGGTTCGGCTTATATACATGACCTATAAGGGTAAAATTCAATTCGCGTAAATCAGTCTCTTTTATATTTTTGCTTGCTTTTGAAGTTTTATAAATCATATTTAATCCAGCTATTAATAAAGTGCATGCAAATAATATTTTTAATAAGGTAGCTTCAATTTGAATAAATGAAAAGATTATGCTAGCAATTATACTTCCAAGAATAGAAAATAAGGCAAATAATAATGACAGTTTAATATTTGTCCTTTTTTGTTTTAAATATGAGATAAATCCAGCTAAGGAAGAAAATAAGATGATAAATGTTGAGGTGCCAACAGCAACATTAATAGGTATGAGGAATAATAAGGTCATAATTGACACAAAAAATACTCCTCCACCTACCCCAGCCATAACTGAAACAGCTCCTGAAAGAAAACCAAGTAAAATTAATAGAAAAATAATAACTAGTGAAAATTCCATAATCGGTAAAATTAATTTAAAATGATAAAGATTCTCAAAAAATCAAAAATTAAATTACTAAATTAATATTAAAATAGTAATTACATGATTTTGAATTAACACTATCTAAACCATGCCTGATTCTAATGATAATAAATTAATCGTAAAACTCGTCGTATGTTCTCGTTGTGGAAATGCATTTATGATTAATGATGTTAGAAAAGAATCGAAAAATTTAGTATGTGATAATTGCATTAAATTGGAACAGCGAAAAAAAATCTTATCGGAATCTGTGATCGAATCTCAAAAAGAGACTGAAACCAATATAAAAGAATTTAAAAGTCAACTTCGCAACGCAAAATCACAACAAATAAAACAACTATATTTTGAAAAGATAAAAGAACAATCGGATTATCTTTCAAAATCTATTGAACTTCTCAAAAAGATAGAAGAAACTAATGATGAGAAATATATTGAAGAATATAAAAAACTGTTTGAGAAGTTGAAAAATCTGTAGTTCAAGAACTCTTTTTAATAAACAAGAACGCCATATTCATTATTTTACTTTTGGGTTGATATTTTGCATCTAATTTCATTAACCTCGAAGTAACATAGACAAAATGGTTCCATAATTTACGGAATAGCTTATTAGTTTCATATTTTTTTCGGAGAAGTGAAAGACTTTCTTCCGTTTTTTCGGGTATTTTAGACTGAATAAATGAGATCCTCATTATTTGTCCATATACTCCAAAATACCTTAATAATGTAAAATTAAAATCGTGAAATAACTTAACAGTATCCTCAATTTCATATCTTCTATAATGACCAATCATTTTATCTTGTTGAGTGTAATATTTCTTCCTATGAGGAACTGTAATTATTACGATTCCATCTTTTTTTATAATTCGATTAATTTCACTCACTACCATTTTATCCTCTTTAATATGTTCTAATACATCAAGAGCACTAATAAAGTCAAAGGAGTGGTTTCTATAAGGTAGATGAGCTATATCTCCACATAAAGGATAACAATTCCTACTTTTTATATATCTCTTTAAAGGCAAGGAAGCTATATCCAGGTAAGATTTATAGCGCTTATCATCAAAGAAATCAAAAATAGAATTTCCTGAACATCCGAGATCCGCGGCATTTAAAATGTGAAAATTTTTCAGGTTCTCAATTATTAAATCAAATTTACATTTTATTCCCGGAGATATATAATAATCTGAAGCATTTCTTAATGAAAAATTAACATGAGTTTCATAAAAATCTTTCAATGTCATCTTTTTTTCTTGATATAAATATAATCACGACTAATTAAATGGTTTACATTTAAATTTAGCATGATTTTTAAAGAATCTAATGTTCTAAATTAATTAATAATAGAATTATGTCAGAAAAATCATTTCCATTATAAATTTATGAGTTAGATTAAAATGACGGTAAAACAATTATCAGTTTATATTCCCAATAAACCTGGACAACTTGCGAGCTTTTTTGAGCTATTATTAGATAAAAAAATATATATAAGATCGATGACCGTTGCAGAGACCGAAGATTTTGGTCTACTTCTGTTATTAGTTGATCAAACCGATAAGTGCATAAATATTTTAGAAGAAAATAAAATATTATACTCAATCACCAATGTTATAGCAATAGAACTTTCAAATAATATTTCCGAATTATACAAAATCTCAAAAACTTTGGGCGCTAATGATATTAATATTGAATACTTATATTTTCTGGTCTTAGACGACCATCGAAATGGAGTAGTTTTAAGATTGGATGACAACGAAAAAGGACTTGAGATTCTAAACAAAAACAATTATAAAATGATAGATTAGAGCTTTTTACTCAAAATTCTAAACCTTTCAACTATTATTTTCGTTGCAAATGCGGCTTCTTGAGGAGTGTAAAATATTGGAGAATTTTCTTTTAGAGCATATTTTTTTAGTTCTTCAAAACTTTCACCAAAAAATATGAGAGGAATTATTGGTTTTTTTCTATTTGTGTCATTCCATGCGCGAATCATACCTCGATAATGTTCATCTGACCTCATTTCAAGAAATGGGGGTATCACTAAACATGGGACGACAATATCTATGTCAGGGTCTTCTAACATCGCTTTAGTAACTTCATAGTATTGTAATTCACCTGCGACTCCAATCATGTCAAGCGGATTTACAAATTTTACAAGCGAAATCAAATGGGTTCTAATTTTTTCTCGTAATGTCTTTGAAAATTCAACAAGGGTGAACCCGAATTCTTCAACTTTATCACTGAACAGGACTGAACTACCTCCACTATTTGTTAAAACACCAATTTTTTCTCCTTGAGGAATTGGTAAAAAGGAAAATGTTTTTAAAGCTACGATAAAATCTGAAGCAGACTCACATAAAGTTGCACCCGTCTGCCTAATTGCTGCTTTCAGTATTTTATAATTACTAGCGAGAGAACCAGTATGTGAACTTGCTGCTTTCATTCCAGTAGGAGATCGTCCTCCTTTAAGAACTATAACTGGTTTTTTAAGGATTACTTTTTTTAATAACTCTAAAAATTTCCTTCCTTGGGTAATGGTTTCCATGTATATGCTAATTAATTTAGTTTTAGAATCGTTATTGAAGTAATCGAGAATATCTACGAATGAAATATCTACATTATTACCAATATTAGCAAATTTTAAGCATCCTATATTTTCGCGTTCCATGGCGTAAAAACTCGCACATCCAAAAGATCCAGATTGACTAATCATGCTTATATTTCCATGGGGTGCTGCTTGAATGAAAGATGCATTCAGACCAATCTCAGTATTTTGAATTCCAACGCAATTTGGACCCATTATTCTGATATTGTTCGCCCTGCATTTATCAGCAATGAGATTTTCAGCTTGTTTACCTTCATCATTGATTTCTCCAAATCCTGCTGTGACAATAATGATTCGTTTAACTTTTCTAGTAATGCATTCATTTATTATGGTATTAACAGTTTTTGCAGGAACTAAAATAATTGCAAGCTCAATTTCTTCCGAAATATCAAGAATGGATTGAAAGCACGGGATTCCCATTATTTCCTTGCTATTTTGGGTCACAAGGAAGAGTTTACATTTAAGATTTTTATTTTTGAGGATGTTTATAGTAACTGCATTACCAAATTTTTTAGGATTAGCAGTTGCTCCAATTACAGCAATCGTTTTTGGATTAAAAAAGAAATGGGGCATGTTTTACTATAACTCCTCTATAATAGCTTGTTGTGGACAAACTTCAATACATACTTTACAGCCGCGGCAAACATTTTGATCAATAGATGCTTTTTTCAAATCCTCATCAAAATTTATAGCGGGACAACCAAACCGATTAACACATATAAGGCATCCTATGCACTTTTCTTGATCGACTATAATCTTTGGAGGTGTGATTTCTTGGGCTCGCATTTGATTTACTTCAATTAAAGAGCATGTATGTCTAGATATTAATACTCTAACTCCTTTCCTATCTACAGCTTCTTCTAACTTTGTAATAAGTTCATTCAATTCATTTGAATCTTGTATCCAGATATTCTCTTGCTTAACACCACAACCTTTAACAAGATCCTCTAGTATAACTCTTGTTCCTGGAGTTCTGTCTATCTTTATTCCTGTCCCTGCATTTTCTTGGAATCCTGTCATTGAGGTCGATCGATTATCAAGGATTATAACTAACATATCATTTTGATTATAGACAGCATTAATTAATGCGGGAATACCTGAATGAAAGAATGTTGAGTCTCCTAAAATTGCTAAAACAGGATTTTCTTTAGGTTGAACTTTAGTAATGCCATTCGCTAATCCAATAGAGCCTCCCATGCACACTTCAGTATCTAATCCCTCTAAAGGTTTATATACTGCAAGAGTATAACACCCAATATCAGAAGAATTAACGAATTTTGTTTTTTTCTTTTTTTCTACTTGTTTAATGGCATAAAATGTGGCTCTGTGCGAGCAACCTGGACACAATATCGGAAGCCGAGGAGGAATGATTAACATCTTTTTTGGTACTGGATTCCTTTTATACTCAAGACCAATGAAATCAGAAATAATCTCTAAATAGAGTTCAGCAGAAAATTCGCCATTTTGTGGAAAAAAGTCTTTTCCATGAATTGAAATTTCTTTTGATAATCCTTCTTCGTACGCTATTTGTTTTAAGATATTTTCAATGAAAGGCTCTAATTCTTCAATTGTGAGAATTTCATCGACATTATCATATAGTTTTTTAATTAATTTTTTAGGTGGGGGATATACTAATCCCAATTTGAGAATAGATACTTTTTCGAATATACCAAAATAGTTTAACGCATCTATGAGATGACCATGAGGAATTCCTGCTGTTACAAACCCATATTTAGTCCCATTTATTTTCTCATCTGATAATTTTAATGAATTAAACTGAAATTCATCAGCAGATTCAGAAATTAGTTCTAATCGTTCTAAAAGTCTCATACGTAAGACTCGAGAGTGAGAAGGTAGACAAACCCATCGAGATCTATCCCAATCAAACGAATAATCTCTATCTATTTGCGCAATATTGCCTAAAGTAACATCTCCTCTCCCATGGTTTAGACGCGTTGTAGTTCTAAATAAAACTAATGACTGAAATTGTTCAGAAAAATCAAAAGCGTATTTTAACATGTCTTTTGCTTCTTGGGGTGTAGATGGTTCAAAAACAGGAACAAGGGCATGTAAACCAAAATATCGGTTATCTTGTTCATTTTGACTGCTATAAAGGTTTGGATCATCCGCTGAAATCAGAACCATCCCTCCTCTTGCTCCAGCATAACAAGCGGTCATGAATGCATCAGATGCTACATTAACACCAACATGCTTCATACAAGCAACAGCTCTTACATCGCACATCGAGGCTCCATATGCGGTTTCAAAACCCACTTTTTCATTGATACTCCATTCTAATTTTAAATGTGGATAAAAATTTTTCATGATAGCTAAGGTGCTTAAAATTTCAGATGAAGGTGTTCCAGGATAACCAGCTCCAACTATTACACCTGCTTCTAAAATACCTCTAGCAAGAGCTTCATTTCCCAACATTATTACCTTTTTTCCGGGTTCATCTTCAGTAAAATCAAGGCGACTCATTTATTTACCTCCTAAAGATTTTCCTTTTTCTATACCAAGGTTAAATGCTACTAAATTATCTTCTTGAGCCTTCTTAGGGACAAATTCCATCATCGCACTCAATAATGTATTTTTATTAAGAGGTATTTGCCCTGAACCACTCAATACCCCCAACATTACAACATTCATTGTTCTTAGATTACCTGCTTGGTTCGCTAGTTCATTAGCATTAACAAAATAAATATTTTGTGAGACTGTTTTTAAAAATGTTTGAATTTCTTCTATAGTAGGATAATCCATTCCAAGTTGGTGAATCATTGGAGGTACGATAAGTTCTTCATTAATAAAAAAGAATGTATTTGGTCCAGCATAATTAAAATTTCTTACTGCTTCACTCGCCTCAAAAGCCATTATTACATCTGTCAATCCTCTTGGAATTAATGGTCCTTCTACTTCAGAACCAAATCGAAAGTAAGATGCAACAGAACCTCCTCGTTGAGCCATTCCATGAGTTTCAGCTGTTCTTACTTTGTATCCATTTAATAACGCTGCGTATGATAGAATCTGAACTGCTCTTATAACACCTTGTCCACCTACACCTACGTTGAGTAGATTAAATTTTTTAATCTCCATAATGCGTCATTCAAAATAATTTAGCTTTTTCTAAGAATCTCTATTATTATTAATTTCCATAATTTATTTAACTTAATCGTTAGTTATCATAATGGGAACAACATCCCATAAACCAATTTTCATTTTTTTGATTTTTCGTAATTCTTAGTTGAATTATAATATAAAGAATGTATCACTTCCTCTGATTCGATAGAAAATACTGTAAATTTCTTGAAATTATTATTTAGTGCCTAAATATTCTATATATCCGACTTATATGGGTTTTAAAATAATCATCGATGCTTATTAAAATCTTAATAAATTGTGATTTGGAAATACAGTCTAACTAAAAAATGAAAAGATCTGCAAAAAAATGGGATATTATTCATCATGGAATTTCACATATGTCTTATGAAATATGAGAAAAAAAATTTACTTTTCATTAAATTTATGAGCTATCATAGCTTTTATAAGTACAAATAGAGTTATAGAATAAATCCTATAGGGATCATATTTCAATCAATATTCTATCGCTAAAATTTATGGAATAATTAAACAGAACGTTTATAAAATTGACCCAAACGTTTTTATATTGGGTAATCTATTAATTAGTTACGAAAAATTTGTTTTTTCGGCCTTGTAGTGGAATGCTTGTATTTAGCCATAATTATTCCTCCACAATTTTTTTGGCAATACATTCCATTACTTTTTTTTCTTTTTATTACTATTGAATTATTTTTTATTCATTTCATAATAATTTAGATAATTTTAATTCATATAATTATTTGATAATTTTTAACGAATGTTTTTAATGGAGCACATAGGAATTATTAGAAAATTATCCAAAATTCTAAATCATTTTCTCTGTTATGGGAATGGTCAATGAATTAAGGTTTATTAGATGAGATAATTCTAGATCAAGTGATTTATGTTAATTATTGCTAATTTTTTACTAATAAATAATGAAGTAAGGATTTGTAAGAATATTTTTATCAAATGAAGGGATTTTAAAAATTATCTAATTATATTAATAATTAATAAATTTGTGAATTGAGGTCGATTAATTTGGTAAGGTTTAACGGAAAAGTGGCTTTTATTACTGGAGGCGCTTCTGGGTTGGGAGAAGAAACTGCGAAAAATTTTGCTAAAGAAGGAGCAAAGGTAGTAATTGCTGATTTTGATAAGAAAAATGGAGAAAGAGTAGAAAAAGAAATAAAGAATGCGGGAGGGGACGTTTTATTTATAGATTGTGATGTTCGAAAATCCTCTGATGTAGAAGATGCTGTGAAGACTGCCTTTGAAAAAGTAGGCGCTGTAGATTTTTTAATACATTCCGCAGGGATCCTTAAGGATGGAATGATCCACAAATTAGAAGAAGAGAGATGGGATGATGTAATTAATACGCATCTTAAAGGATTTTTTCTAACTCTCCAAGCGTGCACAAAACGTTGGATTGATATATGTAAAGAAAATCCAAAAGAAAAGATCGCCGATAATCCAGATAGACGAGTAATAACCATTAGTAGTCAAGCTGCTGAAGGAAATATTGGTCAATTAAATTATTCAGCTGCAAAAGCAGGAATGATTGGCATGGTAAAAACAGCGGGTTTAGAATTAATTCGATATAATATAAGAACACATGCAATTATGCCTACTTTAATAGAAACACCAATTTTAGGTGAATTACTAAGTAAACAAGATGGTAAATGGAGAAAGTATTACTCGGAAAGAATACCCTTAGGGATTGGTGAAGCTAAATATGTTTCCCGGGTAATCCTATTCCTATGCAGTGATGATGCATGGTTTATGAATGGAGAAATAATAGGAATTAATGGTGGCCGATTAGATAAAGTATAATCTAAAGAAAGAATTATCTCTTGTCTTATATCTTTTATTTTTTTTCTTAATTAATTTTCAGTCTTCTGATTTTATTTTTCTTATTTCTTTAGTTAAAATAGGAACAATTTGATGTAAATCACCAACTATACAATAATGCGCAATACTAAAGATTGGGGCATCTTTATCCCTATTAATTGCTACTATTATTTCAGAATTTTCCATACCCACCGTATGTTGAACTGCTCCTGAAATCCCACATGCAATATACAATTTAGGTGATACAGTCTTCCCAGTTTGACCGACTTGTCTGTCTGGATCAATCCAATTGAGCTCAACGGTGACTCGAGATCCCCCTAATTCTGCTCCTAAAGCATCAGCTAATTCTTTAAGTATTTTAAAACCTTCTTTAGATCCAACTCCCCTTCCTCCTGATACAATAATCTCCGCATCTTCAAGATCTATTTTAGTCTTTTGCTTTTGAATTACCTTTAATAGTTTAGTAACTGAATCAGTTTCCTTTAAATCTTTCTCGATTTTAAGAATCTTAATTTTTCTTTTAATTTCCTTACTTGCTTTAAAAATTCCAGGTCTAACGGTCGACATTTGTGGTCTACTTATGGGGGTACGAATAGTTGCCATTAAATTTCCCCCAAATGTTGGCCTTGTTTGCCTCAAATTTCTAGTTTCTTCTTCAATTTCTAATCCCGTACAATCTGCGGTTAACCCCACATTCAACCGCTTGGCTAACCGTGGAGCAAAGTCTCGTCCAGTAGGTGTAGCTCCAATTAAAATTACTTCTGGTTTTCTTTCGGTTACTAATTCTGATAATATGTTTACATATATATCTGAATAGTAATGTTTCAATATTTTTGATGCTACATAAATTACTTGATCTGCTCCATAATCACCAAAACTTGATAAGCTATCATCAAAATTTGTACCGAGAATCACCAAAGTTAAATCAGTTTTTAAAATATCCGCTAATTGTCTCCCTTTTCCAAGTAATTGATAAGCAACCTTGTGGATTTGTCCCGCATAATGTTCAGCTATTACCCAGACTCCTTTAAACTGTTTTTTATCCACTTTATCAACATAAACCGCACGTTCTAAGGTGATTGCCTCTACAGGACAAGCATCTACACATGCACCGCATAAATTGCAATCAGGTGTAATTACTGCAGAACCTTCTATGATTTTGATTCCACCGTAAGGGCAAGCTGCAACACAAGATTCACAAGCAGTACACAGCTCACTATCAATAATTATGCTCATGAGATCACCTCTTATATCACCTTATCATCATGTAAATTGATACATAATTCTCTTACCATCTCTTCAATTGTCCCCGTTAATACAATATGATCTACTTTTTTTTTTGGAATGAAAATTTTCCATACTTCTGTCATTGAGCCGTTCAATCCAACATCAGATTTATCTGCGCCAATATCATCAGCATTTAAATATATAACTTCTTTCTTTTGGTACGCATTTACAATTCCTTGGACTCCTGGTATTCGTGGATCATTAATTTCTTTTACAACAGATATTAATACAGGAAGCTTTGTTTCAATTTCTACAACTTCTTCAGCTTGAAAAGCCCGTTCAACTATCACTTTATCATTCTTTTCCAGCTGGAATTTTAAAACATAAGTTATTTGAGGAATTTTTAATTCTTCAGCTAATTCAGGACCTACTTGAGCCGTATCACCATCTACAGCTTGTGTTCCACAAATAACAATATACTTATTTTCTACGTTTGTTTCCTTAAGTAATTTTTTAATTGCTAATGCTAATGTATGTGATGTTGCAAGAGTATCAGCTCCTGCAAAAGCTCTGTCAGTCAGTAAATAAGCTTTATCTACACCCATAGAAAGTACTTCTCTAAGTGCTTTTTCAGCTTGAGGTGGTCCCATGCTTAATGCAATAACATCTCCACCATATTTTTCTTTGATTGAAATACCTAATTCAACCGCATGTTTATCATGAGGATTGATTATTGATGGAATTCCTTCCCTTACCAAGGTATTTGTTTTAGGATCTATTTTTACCTCGGATACTCCCGGTACTTGTTTTATGCAAACAAAAACTTTCATGAATCATGTATCCCTTTAATAATAATTTGATAATTAGATCAAAATATCAAAGGTTACTATAAAATATTATCAAATTTTGCCTTTTATTTTAATAAATGATAAAAAAAATTGAAAATAATGTCAACTTATATTTAAATTTAGAAAAGAATGAAAAAATAGAAATAAAAAAATATTACCTTCCTTTTAACATGTGGTTTGCGATAACCATTCTTTGTATTTCAGAGGTACCTTCATAAATTTCACCCATCTTGGCATCTCTAAAAAATCGTTCGACTGCATAAGCTTTCATCAACCCATAACCACCATGTATCTGAACTGCTTGATGAGCTGCCTTCATTGCCGCTTCTGAAGCAACTAATTTAGCCATTGATCCCGCTAATCCGTAATCCATTTTTTGATCGCACATCCATGCTGCCTTATAGGTTAATAATCGAGCGGATTCCACATCTGTAGCCATATCCGCTATTTTCCATTGAATTCCTTGGAAACTGCCAATTTTAGTTCCAAATTGTTCTCTTTCGTTTGCATATTTAACAGAAGCTTCTAAACAACCTTGTGCCAAACCTAAGCATTGAGCTGCGATAGTAATCCTACCATAATCCAAAATTTGAAGTCCAAGTCTGAATCCATTGCCTAAGCCTCCTAATATGTTTTCTTCGGGTACTCTTACATCTTGGAATACTAGTTCTGATGTATTTGATGCTCGGACACCTAATTTATCTTCTTTTACTCCAACACTATATCCTGGAGTATCTGTATCGACAATAAATACAGTTAATTGTTTTCGTGCGTTAGTTTCTCCCGATTTAGCCACAACTAATAAAGTTTTTGCTATCCCTCCATTAGTGGCAAAAATTTTGCTTCCGTTAAGAATATATTCATCTCCGTCCTTTTCTGCTGTTAATTGCACGCCGCCTGCATCTGAACCTGCATTTGCTTCTGTTAAACAAAATGCACCAATCCTATCACCTTTTGCTAGTGGTATTAAGAACTTTTGTTTTTGTTCTTCATTTCCAAAGCGAAATATGGGATATAAGCAAACACTACAATGTACGCCAGTAGTGATAGCCCATGATGCATCAATTCTCCCAATCTCTTCAGTACAAATCGCGAATGCAATTGTATCTTCATCTAATCCAGCACCTCCATATTCTTCAGGTATACAAGAACCAAAAAAATTCATTTCTTTCATTTTTTTCATTACAGTTGGATCAAGTTCGGAGATACGATCACTTTCTTCCGCAATGGGAACAATATATTCCTCTGCGAATTCACGGGTGATCTTTCTTATCATTTTTTGCTTTTCTGTTAACCCAAAATCCATAGAAACCATCCATTTCTCCTATTTTTTCTTAAAATATAACTAATAATCTTGAGTGCTTAACATAATTTTAATTTTATTACAAAAAGAAAATTATTCTATATAAATTGGCAAATTCACAAAAAAGATATTAAATAAAGTGAAAAGAAATTATTCTTTAGATTTATTTTTTAATTAATTTTTACGAACTATTTGATGGAGGTCTGATTTTTTCTCTTTGTGATAATTTTTCGGAGAGTTCCTTCTTAAGATCAGCTAATTGATTCTGTTTTGTAGATATGTTTTTGTTAAGTTCTAGCGCGTTCTTTTCCAATTTAAGTAATCCTTTCTGAATTCTAAGATATGCTTCCTCAGCCTTAGAAACCTTCTCACTAGGTGCATTAGTACTTGATAACTTTACATAAGTTATTTGTTTTTTCGCTAGAATACTTCTTTCTTTAGAATCATTGAGTTTTCTATTTGCAACTTTTACCCACATCTCAGCAATTTCAGTTTCAGTATGTGCAATCTTTCTCTGAATTTCAGCTATTTCTTTTTGAATTTCAGCTACATTTTTATTGTAAATTGCTTGATGTCTCTCCGATTTTATGATATCATCACTAAATTTCAAAAGTATTTTTGTTTTTTCTTTTTTTTCAACCAATTTCATACCCTTGGTAGCTAATCTCTCTCGAGTAATCGCTAACTCAATTTCAGCTTTAACTAACATTTCTCTAGCTTTGGCCCTTTTTACAGTCTGTTTCGATAAAGTTTTCATTTCATCAGCAGATTCTTTTTCACTTGCTGCGATATTAGAATTTTCTTCAGCTATTTTTTCAATATTTTTAATTTCTTCCATATTAATCAACTCTTGTAATTTGTTTTACTTTGTTAATTTGATATTACGATCTATAATTTTTGACTATTTTTCCTCTACATTGGATAATTTAAAATAATGATGACATCATATTTATATGTTATCATCTGAAAACAAAAAACACAAACAACAACTTTATATGCATATAAAAACATTTTTTATTTATATAAGAAAAAAGAGAGAAAAACTTAAAATGGCGACAAAACCTAAAAAAAAAAAAGAAAATTTTCTTGGTTTTAGACTTTCAGATGGAGTCCTCGATAAATTGGATCTTATTGCAAAGCAAAACAATAAAACTCGTGGATTGGTTGCGAAAAATGCCATTGAACAATGGCTTAATCTAGAATTATTAAATCAAAATAACAACCTGATCATGATATCTAAAATCGCATTTTCCAAAATATTATCTAAAGTGAATAATGAAGATTTAAATATTCTAGCTAATGAGGTGTCTTCCTTGTATTCTGATTTAATGAAATTCTCGATAACAAAACCAAAAGATGAAGATTCATTGAAGACTTATGCTGCCTTTTCAATTGATCTATATGGAAAAAATGGATTAAAATGGTTTAATACAATCGATATTCAGATTCGAGACAAGATTTTTATCTTTAAGGGTTTACATGATTTAGATGAACTCTTTTCAAATTATTTCTCAGCATTATATAAAAATCTGCTATCCGAATATTTTAAGTTAGAATTTATAACATTAAGGGAAGAAAAAACATCAAATTTAATTCAATTAGAGTTTAAGTTTAAGTAAGATTAGATAATACTAATACTCAAAAGAATAAAAAAGAGAGAGAAAATAGTTTTATTGAGTTAAATTAATCATATGGAGATATTTTATAATTTATATAGATAAGTAATAAGAAAATAGCAGCAGGTGGGACAAATATTAACATGAAAAGCCCTGTAATATCATGAAGACGGTAAAATAATTCTATCATAAGTATTCCAATATTGATAATAAAAGCTCCAGTTAAAGCCATGATATAACTTGGTCTTTCTAAAATTTTCCACGTTGTAAATGCATATAGTAATAATCCAGCTGCTATCAAAATGTATGCCCATATTGGGACATTTGCTTCTTGAAAAAAATCGGGAACTCTAAAAGCAGCTTCAATCATTAAAAAGAATAAAGAACCCGAAGTTAGCATCAATGCTAAGTTATATCCATTTTGATTAGGTAAAATTTCCTTGCTATAATAATAAGCTATGATTAATAAAACTGAAAATGTAACTGTAGGAAATATAACAAATACACTTACCCAGAAAGTTTTAAAGATTAATGCAAAATATGTTATTATGAAAAGTTCACCAACTAATATAATAACAGTTCCAATTATTTCCAAACGATAACCCTCTACAAGAAACAATCCTGTTAAATAAGCAACAAGTCCCGCTATCACTATATATAATCCATATATCCAAGCATTTTCTGCTGTTAAAGGGATAACTATAATGATGTTTATTAAAACGGCTACAAGTATGATGATATTTACTATTGCTGAAATAATTAATATTTTTTTTTTTTCCATTTACTTTCACGTCCTAAAATTAAAAAAGTTATAGTATAATATCTTCAAATGTTTAAATTGTTTTTTTCTACCTTAAATTGTATATTTTTACATTTAAACAGACTACTTATTATGATGTATTTTGACTTAAAAAAAAATTGTTTTCATAAAAATTATTATTACAAAATGAAATTTAATTAATCGACTTAGATCTAAATATCAGACATTGTATTGGATTTAAATAAAAAGATTTACATCTCTAAATCATATTTGATCTACTTTAAAAATTCCTAATAAAGGCTATAAATATGTTATTACAACTGACAGAATTGGAGTTAATTCACGGAATTTTTACATTAATTCTTGTAGTTACTTTTTTAATTGTAGGTTTAAGAATTGCTTTGAAATATTTATCAACCAAAAATAAAATATTCTTATTGGTGGGTTTTGCATGGATTCTAATTAGTTCAGCGTGGTGGGGATCTGGATTTTCATTTTTTACAATACTTATTACAGAGAATCCTCTTCCATTATCAATATATTTGCTTTTGGGAAATGCTTTTATCCCCTTCGCAGTTATATGTTGGATTTTTGGCTATTCCGTGCTTATTTCATCAATTTCAGACAAGAAATTTTTTATTTTAATTAATGTAATTATATCGGTGAGTTTTGAGATCTTCTTTGTCATCTTTTTATTCATTGCACCTTCAGAACTAGGTACAATTCGGGAGAAATTCTATTCTCAACCTGGCTTTATTCCAATGATCTTCCAACTCTATGCGATTCTATTAACAATAATAACTGGAATCATCTTTAGTAGGAGATCGATTAAATCAGAAGATAAAAAAATACAACTTAAAGGGAAGTTTCTATTGACAGCATTTGTATTTTTTACGATTGGAGGATTTTTCGATGCGGTTATACCTCTCAATGCCATAACTCTAATATTTACACGATTAATTACAATTTTGAGTGCAATTCTTTTCTTCATTGGGTTTCTCTTGCCCAAAAGAATAGAAAAAATATTCCATAAATCCTAATTTTCTATTTTTTATATTTTTTGATCTGAAATAAATAAAAATCTATTTTCATAATTCTAATTAATTTTGAACTACTACTATTTAGTAATATAATATAACCAATGTGATTCTCAATTGTATGACAAAAACTTTTTAGAGAAAGTAAAAAAGGAAAAAGAAGACTGGGAACAACTAAACAAAAATGTTAAAGAACGGGAAGTAAAATTTGAGACAGATTCTGGTATACCCGTAAAGAAATTATACACTCCACTTGATGTGAAAGGAGATTACTTTGAAAAGGTGAACTTTCCAGGACAACCTCCATATACTCGAGGAGTTTATCCAAACATGTACAGAGGGAGATTATGGACAATGCGTTTATTTTCGGGTCATGGAACTCCTGAAGAAACTAATAAAAGATGGAAATATCTTTACGAAAATGGTGAAACTGGGTTTAGTGCAGCAGTGGATGCTTTGACATTTAATGGCATTGATCCAACTAATCGTGATGGTGCTCCTGAAGTAGGGACTAGCGGAGTACCTCTATATTGCATTGATTCGTTATTTGCGCTCACGGAGGATATTCCAATTGATAAGGTAAGTGTAGCTTTAGTAGTCGAACCCTTTACCAGTGCGCCTGTTTGTGCAATGTATTTTAACATGGCCAAAATGCGAGGCTATGACATATCGAAGTTGATAGGAACAACACAAAACGATATTCTTACGATGACAGTAGGGTATATTCCTTATAAGAATTGTCCACCAAACCACTTATTGCGTTTAGCATGTGATTTAATTGAATGGACTGTTCCTATGAAAAATGTGCCTCAATGGCATCCAATCAACTTCACAGGTTATAATTACCGGGAGGGTGGAATAGATGCTGTTCAAGAATTGGGTTTTGTGTTTGCCAGTGCTATTTCTCATATTGATAATATAATTGCTCGAGGATGGAAGATTGATGATTTTGTTGATCGATTAGCATTTCACCTTGCAGCTCATAAGGATTTCTTTGAAGAAATTGCTAAATATCGGGCCGCGAGGAGAATTTGGGCAACTATAATGAAGGATCGATATAACGCTCAAGATGCAAAATCTCTCCAATTCAGATTTCACGTGCAAACTGCTGGAAGTTCCTTGACAGCGCAATTACCAATGATAAATATCGTACGTACAGCAATTCAAGGTCTGGAGGCAAATATAGGGGGATGTCAATCTTTACATACTAATTCATATGATGAGGCCATTTGTTTACCTAGTGAAGCTGCTGCTCTTGTTGCACTAAGAACCCAACAAGTGATTGCAGATGAAACAAGAATCGCAAACACGATTGATCCATTAGCGGGGTCCTATTATGTAGAATGGTTAACTGACGAAATTGAAGAAAAAGTATGGAACTACATGTCTAAAATTGAAAAAATTGGGTCCATTGATAAAGCACTTTCATCGGGTTGGTTGTACAAAGAAATGCGTGACGCATTCCATAAGAGAAGGACTAAAATTGAAAATGGAGAAGAAATAATGATTGGAGTAAATAAATATCCGGTATCGTATGATACAGTAACAGATGTCTTTAGAACCAATCCGGAAAGCATTCAAATTGAATTAGACAGAATTAAAAAGCTAAAAGAGCGTAGAGATAATGCAAAATTAGAGAGAATATTAGATGAATTACGGAAAGTTTGTGAAAAAGAAGCAAATGTAATGCCCATAATCATAGAAGCAACTAGGGAGGGTGCAACTATTCAAGAGATCTGTGATATTTATCGTGAGATTTATGGTATCTGGGAACCTCCATTAGCAATTTAATAAGAGAGAATAGGAGGAAGACTAAATGTCAGAAAATAAGATTAGAGTATTAATGAGTAAGCCTGGAATTGATGGTCACTGGAGAGGAGGTATTGTTGTTTCACGTGCTTTAAGAGATGCTGGAATGGAACTCATATTTGGAGGGTTTCAAAATGTTCACCAAATTGCAGAAGCCGCAATTCAAGAAGATGTGGATGTTATTGGCTTAAGTATACATTCAGGTGCCCATTTTGCTTACACTCAACAACTGATTGATATATTAAAAGAGAAAGGAGTTGTTGAGAATTTCTTGATTGTAGTCGGTGGAGTGATTCCCGCCCAAGACTTTGGTAAGTTGAAAGAGATGGGAGTAGGTAATGTATTTGGTCCTGGATCAATGACTTCAGATATCGTGTCGTATATCAAATCTCAAATCAAAAAATAATCCCAAAATTTTATTTCTTTTTTAATTTAAGAATTCTGAATTAGTTATTGTACTTAAAATCTATTAGTAGATGTTGATTCGATAAATTTTAGGAAAGATTCCAAATCAATTTCAATCATTTTATTTTAATAAATAGTTTGAGATTAAAAATTAATTTATGATTTTTTGTTCTGATTTTTGGTCCCTTTATTCACTTATTATTTAGCTTGTCATTAATTCCAGCAATATTCTTTACTAATTTCTTTTTGGATTCAATGTCATATTGTGTCGTGATAGCAATTTGTTCCATTACGGGGGAACCCCCACCATGATAACCTCCTACCTGAGAGATACCTCCCGTTGCAGAACATAGAACGTCTCCAACATATCGCCAGAATTGTGCAGCATTTTCAGGTGCGATCTTTGGATTCCTAGTGATGTATTTATACAGATAGTCTTTAAGTTCTGGATTAATAAAATCTTTTTCATGAGGGAAAGTAGCTGGAATACCACCCGAGATATCACATATTATTTCCGCTTCTCTATAAACATTTTCTCCAGTCAAGCATCTTCCAACGTTGCAGTAAATAGAATTCGGTATATAGCTTCCTGGGCCATAAGGAATCAATCCATAACCAGGCATATATACTTCTGGTTTGCCGAGATCAGATGCAGTATATCCTGCGGCGTAACCTAATTCCGTAACCATGATAAGTTCTGCCAATTTCTCTCTTACATGGGAAGCATTAGCAATGTTATTGTATTCAGCAGCTAAAGCTGCCGTTCCTACTACTAAATCCCCTATTGCTGGTTTACATCCTGAATAACTATGTCGATGAAATAATGCAAATAATAACGCAAGAGCACCCGCATGTTGATATTCCCCACATAAAAATACTCTTTCCCATGGAATAAAAACATTGTCAAATATTATATAAGAATCTGTAGCTCCTGGCATGAATCCTCTCTTGAAATGTTCTCTTTCTCTCAGATTATGAATAGTAACGACTTGTTTTACACCTTCATAATCACCGGGCACTGCAAATGCGACAGCATAATCTTTATCTTCTGGTCTGAGCGCTCTTGTAGGAACTACTAATATTTCATCAGAAACTGAAGCTTCCGATATGTGAACTTTACATCCACTCACAATAATTCCATCATTTCTTTTTTCTACGACATGAACATACATATCTGGATCTTCTTGATCGGCGGGTCTTTTTATCCGATTACCTTTCACATCTGTTTGAGCACATGCAGCAATTAAATCTTCCCTTTGAAATCGTTCCATCCATTTCTTAAAGTTTTCGTGATAATGAGTCTCTCCCTTGTTTAATTTATCTGCTTCATAGCTAACATTATATACGGCGTTAGCTCCATCACACCCCATACATCTCTGTATACATCCTCCGACTTTTTGACATAATCTACGGGTCATGTCTTGTTTTTTATGAAGATCATCCGTATTTTGGTGAATGTGTGTAAAGCGGTTAATTATTTCACCCGTTAGGTGTGATTTTACTTTCATTAAATCAGCATATTCATCAACCATATCGAATGTTGTACCAATAGTATTAATGCAATACATTTGCCTTTCGTCTAAACGATCAATCTTTTCACCATTATAGTAAAGATTATTTTTCATTTTCCCTAAATCGTTCATATATTGTTCTTTTGTTCTCATTTCTGTTCCTCTTTTTACGTTTTTTATATATTTTTGCTTGCTTAATCATCAATAATGATTAAACTTTAATCTATAAATAACTAATCATCGTTTTATGAAAAATTTATTGCTTAATAATTATCTTTATCAGTATTAAAAATGCCTTTCCACTACTCAGTTCTTATGGATATATTCAAGGTGCTGTATTCTTAATTTTACCAATCATTTGGCGTTGTTAACCCTGAACCTGTAATAAATAGCACCACGCTATCGTTCGAATCAATATATCCTTCGTTTGTTAAATTTACCGTTGCTGCAACGGTTGCAGCTGCTTCTGGGCAAACCATAATTCCTTCAGTTTTTGCAAATGAATACATTGCTTCTTTTATCTCTGAATCATCAACAGCAACCGCGGTTCCATTAGATTCTCTAATAGCATTTAATATTAAGTAGTCACCGATCGCATCGGGAACTCGAATTCCAGAAGCAAATGAGTGGGCATTATCCCAAGGGGTTGCATATTTATCCCCCTTTTTAAAAGCTCTCACAATTGGTTGACATCCTGAGGGTTGTACGGATATCATTTTTGGGCGCTCATTTCCTATTAAACCCAGGGTTTCCATTTCTTCAAATGCTTTCCACATACCTACAATTCCAGTACCACCACCAGTAGGATATATGATAATATCAGGCAGAGCCCAGTTAAATTGTTCAGCCAATTCCAATCCCATTGTCTTCTTTCCTTCGACTCGATAGGGTTCTTTCAATGTAGAAACTGAAAACCAATTATTTTTTTTACCTTCTTTATTCGCAACTCTACCCGCATCGCTGATCAATCCTTCAATTAATGTCAGTTCCCCACCCATATGTATTATTTCTTTTTGAATTAATTTGGGTGTATCTTTAGGGACATAAACATGAGCGTTAACTCCAGCATGTGCAGCATAAGCAGACAATGCTGCTCCCGCATTTCCAGCGCTTGGCATTACAAAATCTTTAACTCCTAATTCTAATCCTTTAGAAACTGCTGCACATAAACCGCGGCTTTTAAATGTGCCCGTAGGATTTTGACCTTCATCTTTAAGATATACTTGATTTAAATTCAAATCTTTACCAAAATTGTTCAGTTTAACATTTGGAGTCCATCCCTCTCCAAGCGTTAATCGAAATTTTTCATCTTTAACGGGCATAATCTCATGCAAACGCCAAATATTGTATTTTTTCCTTTTTTGGATAATTTGCTTTGAAAGCATCTCTTTAGCTTTCTCTAAATCATATTTCGGAAACAATATTTTTCCACATGAATTACATAGTCCATTTCTTTCATTTGCATTAAAATCCTTTCCACAATTAGTACAAATTAAATTAACAATATATGAACTATTCCTATCCATTTTTTTAAACTCAGAGTATTATACTTATTTTAGAATTTTCTATCTCTTAAAATGTGTATCTTCTTTCAGGATCATAGGATTAACCTATACAATAGGTTGCGTCTGAATTCTTAAGTTTTTTTAAATAAATTTTATTACCTTCATTAAAAGATTGCATGATGACCGGAAAAAAATTACAGAGTTCTTTGTATCGTTGGGTAATTTTAATCTTTTTTCCTCTCGTTCTTTCTTAAAGATGTTAAATGAGGATAAATTCAAGTTTAAATTATTTATTTAAAATAGAATGTGAAGTTTTAGAGAAAATTGGATATTCTATATTTCCATTTTCGAGGTTCTAAAATTACTTTTATCCACTTTTCCTCTTTAAATCTTTAAATTATTATTTAATGTAAGTTCAAAAAATAAAAAACACATGTAATATTTTTTCATCTAATTAATTTATATATGCTAAATTAAAGCCGTAGATGCAATAATTTTATGAAGAAGTATGATATGAATGCTCTAATTGAGAGATTTAAAAATAAGGATAAAATTGCTTTAGCTAGATTAATATCGATTATTGAGAATGAACCAGAGAGAGCATCAGAAATTTTTAAACATTTCGAAGATCAAAAGAGTGATGGGTTTATCGTTGGAATTACCGGATCGCCTGGTGTCGGTAAGAGCACATTAACGGGAGCGATTTCTCAAAAATTATTAGATTCTGGAAAATCTGTGGGTATTATTTGTGTTGATCCCTCGTCCCCTTTTAGCGGTGGTGCTTTTCTTGGTGATAGGGTGAGGATGACCAATATATCACTCCATCCTAATTTATTTCTACGAAGTCTTGCTTCTAGAGGATTTAAAGGAGGGATTTCTCGAGCAGTATTTGATATTAGCTTATTATATGAAGCATTTGGGATGGATGTCATTATAATAGAAACAGTTGGTGTGGGTCAGGCAGAATTTGACATTTATAATTTAGCATATACCGTAGTTGTTGTTCTTGTACCCGGATATGGAGATGTTATCCAGATGCAGAAGGCAGGTATCATTGAGATTGGGGATGTTTATGATGTTAACAAAAAGGATCTTGGTGGGGAAGATGTCGCAGTGCAAATAGAAATGATGCTTGATGATACTATTTTTGCGAGTGGATGGAGACCTCCTGTTTCGATGACAGACGCTGTGAATGGAGAAGGAATAGATGACTTAATTCAAAACATATGGGATCATAAAGAACATCTAGAACTGTCTGAACTCCTTATTGAAAAAAGAAGAAATCGATTTTCCTATAAAATTAAACAATTGGTGCAATCAAAAGTTGAAAAGATTGTGTTTGGAGAACTTCTAAAAGAGGGAGATATTGAAGCTTTTGTAAAAGAAGCTTTAAATGACGGAAAATTCAAAATTTATGATTTAATTCATAGTAAATTTGAAAATATAAAGTTTGAAATTACAAAAGAATAACGATCGTTCAAGGTAAAATTAATTTTTTCCTTCTCCGAAATTTGGGAATAATCGCACCAGTTCTCCTTTGATAATCTTTGTACAATTCACCAAATCTCAAAAGTAAATCTTTTTCTTCAAAATGAATCACGATTGGTATAATAATGACTATTAGTATAGAAAACCAAATTAAAAGAATTAAGGAATTTAGAAGGCAGCAAATTAATAAAATTATTGGTGCAGTTCCTAACATTTGAGGATGGCGTATATAGTTATAAATCCCTCCATACATTTCATTTTTTACAGAGGTAATTACAGTCTCACTTCCCGCATCCTTAACGGCTTTGAATGTTATTATTAGGAATGGTAACATAAATATAACAGAAATTATAAAAAGAGAGATATAATCCTGACTAATCGGCCAATTTATTGATTTTACAGGAAACCATATCCATAAAATAAAATTTAAGATAAATAAGATCCAAATGATATCTGCTAAAATTCTTAAACGAATACTTTCTTTCCATGCCTTTTTTCCTTTGTTTTGTTCCCTTGTTACAGTCATTATACTCAAGGTATAAACATAAAAACTTAGGATCGCTGAGACATTCAAGAAAATAAAGTTTGTCCAACTAATTATTTCATACATTCACGTCTTTTAAATTCGTAATAGTATTAATAATTGTTAGATTTTCATTCATAATTAATAATTAAGTGATATTCATAAAATGAGTCAAAAATTTTCAAGAAACACTACTGCATCACTTTACTTAATTGCACTCGCTGGAAACATCGCATTTGGAGTCGAAAACCAGTATTATAACGTTTTTCTTTACAATGTAATTGCTCCCAGTCCATTTTACGTTTCATTGATGGTAGCTATAACTGCGGTAGTATCAACTTTAACGGCAATGTTTATGGGAGCTTTAAGTGATGTTAAAGGAACAAGAAGAAAGTTCATGTTATATAGTTTTATTTTTTGGGCTTTTACGACCGCTATGTTTCCTTTTGCTGCTTTCTTTACAACGGTCATGATCGCAGTAACCACAGCAATCCTTTTTGATAGTATTATGAGTTTTTTTGGAGCTACTGCATACGACGCTGCCTACAGAGCATATATTGTAGATATCTCTACTTTAGAGAATAGAGGTAAAGCAATTGCAATCAATGAAATTATGACACTTGTTGCAATTCTTATAACTTATGGTGTATCTGGTTATATAATCGAAGCTTTTGGTTATTATATCTTCTTTATCATAATAGGTATAATTACAGGGATTTTAGGTCTAATTGGTTCTAAATTAGCGAAGGATTCACCTGATTTGAAACCTTTGGAAATCGGATATTGGAAACATATTAAAAGTACTTTCCGCGTTGAAAACATTCGAGAAAACAAAAATATATTCTTAGTTTTATTTGGCATAGGAATTTGGGCAATAGCATTCAATGTTTTCTTCCCATTTATTATTATTTACTTACAACATTATATTGGGTTAGATCTACTTATGTCTTCTTTGGTAATATTTATTGCCTTATTGGTATCTATTATACTTGGAATACCTATTGGAAAACTAGTAGATCGTGTCGGAAGAAAAAAATTTGCTTTCTATTCAGTGTTTTTCTTGAGTGTATCGTTAATTTTATGGTCATTAACCACGGATTTAATCCTGATACTCATTTTTGGGATCCTATGGGTGTTGGGGATGACAACTTGGCATATTGCCACTCAAACATGGGTTAATGATCTCTTTCCAAAAGATAAAGCGGGGCATTTCCAAGGCTACTACTTGGTATTTAATGTATTAATCGGCATGTTAATTGGTCCATTTATTGGCAATCTCTTAGCTGAATTATGGGGGACACCAATTATAATTGATGGGATACCTGGTTTAGTTCCACCACCTCAAATCTTCTTTGTTGCCGCAATCTTAGTTTTGTTTTCAGTACTGCCGTTAATTAAAGCAAAGGAATTACCACAAATTAGAAAATAAATAATTCTAATCTTTTTTTTCTATTTTACGTGATAAACACCCTAATAATATTGGCATTTAATAGGTTTTATGAATGATCGCTTTTCGTATTAAAAAAATCGATTGGGTTGCTTCTTTAAGAGTAAATTTATGGATTTATTCCTAATATTACATAATTTCTTTAGAGATTATTATAATGATAATAATCAGGACACTTTTAAAGAATTGAGGTACAATCTTCGAAGTGTTATTAAAATTTTAATTTTTAAGCATTTAAGAGTAGGATAAAGATCTTGGAAATCGATTTGCCATCGAAAGCTCCTTTTTGATAATTTGATCAAGTAATTCTTCCCTTTCTTTACCAGCAAGTACTTCTAGTTTTCTAATTCCTAAAGGATCAACCTTCTCTCTTAATAATGAGATTTCTTCGTAGGTGGGAGGCTGGGTCTCTTTTAATACTTTAGGTATGATTAATTCAAAACCAGTCGAATTTATTACAGTTTCAATATCTACCTCGGGATGTATTGTACCTATTTTCATTTTTTTTGTTTCTTTATCAAAAATTAGATATGCTAGATTTGTTATCATGCATTGTGGTCCACTTCCTCCACATATACTTGATATTCCTTCAGGAAAGCCAACACCAGAAATAAAGAAAAGATTTTCAGTTGGAACAAAGGTTCGAGTATCATGTCTTGGAGTATAAAGAAATGAGCCACGTAAATAAAACATGCTAAAGTCTGCTATTCCAGCACATCCAGGTAACCTAATTTTTGGATTATTCCAATCTCCAATACAAATATTATTTGTATTACCATATTGATCAACTTGAGCAGGACGAAAGAATTCGATTGTAGTCAGTTTTTCTGAAGGAAGTGATTCTAGAGTGCATTCACAGCTATTCTGAAATCGGTAAGCTCTTGCTGTATTCATTTCAAGATATAGGAGAGAGACTTGACGGGGTTCAATTACGAAGGTATTGCCCATTATATAATGATAGACTGCGTCTGGAGCACATGTCAATTTAGCTAAGGTAAATGCGGCCCAAACCATTGGAGTAGCGACACCTACAATCATGACGTCATCATTTTTAACTTCTCGTGCCATTAAAACGGTCATTAATTCATCCGTAGTATAATCTTTTGCTATTTCTGTCATTTACATTCTCTTTATATTTTCAATTAATATTAATCTTTACAGATCCATTCTTTTAATGCTGCTTTTACTGAACGGCGCATTTCTATAGAATAATCAGCACCAAGTTTTTTGAAGTAGGCTAGTTGAGCTAAATTCTCTCCATCTTTTAATTGAGAACTCCTAGGATCGCTTTTAAGCATTTTGCTAAAATCCTCTGGATTTAATCTTTTATAATGATCTATAAAGCATATATATTTTTTTGGAAATCGAGTTGTCAACGGAATCTTTTCTTTTTCTCCTTTAGGGTAACCAAAACAAATCATTGTAATTGGAAAAACCCATCTAGGGAGATTAAAGATATCACGATGAATCTCATAATTTTCCATTATGTCTCCTATATAACAAGATCCAATCCCTAATGCTTCAGCTGCGATGACAGCGTTTTGCGCAGCAATTAAAGCATCACAACAAGCAAGTAGTAAATCAGATTCTTGAGGTGTTTGAAACATAATGTCTTCTTCTTCACATTGGGTATTTATGTTGGAAATTTTGAAATAATCCCACCATCTTTGCATATCTGCTAAAAAAAGGAGTACTAAGGGAGCTTTTGCTATAAGTGGTTGGTTATCGCAAGTTTTAACCAGTTTTTCTTTTATTGTTTGATCTTTTACTTGAATGATAGAGTAAAACATCATGTTTCCTGCTGTTGGCGCTCTCATTGCACCTTGAATAATTGTATCTATCTCATCTTCCGAGATAAATTTTGAAGAATATGCCCTGATAGTTCTTCTTTCGTTAATTAAATTTATAGTTTCATTTTTTTTATTCATAATATACGCCTTTAATTCTCTTGCAAATAATCCAAACCTACAATAAAATATCCAAAATCATTCTCGATCCTCCAGCAATATCTAAGTACTCTGCGTGAGATCTTGCGCTAATGAATTTCTTTTTGTATTCTTCAAAATTCATGTTTAAATATGCTTGGATGTGAGAGGCATCAAACGTATATTTATCATAACAAGATGTAGGATGAGCACCAAAAGGCATCTTTATGACAGCAGTGGTAGTTTGCATCGGTAATTGCGCCTTTCCTTGTAGATGGCGTATATCTTCAGTTTCCACAATTCTTTCAGTAGTAATTATGGTTTTTTTTGCTGTTTTTGCCATGTCATCATCCATCCATACAGCTCCTGAAATATTACAATTCCCTAATTCATCTGCATATGGAACGTGTAATATAGCAACATCCAAGTCAATTTTTGGTACTGCCATGACTTGTGTACCAGATCCAAGTGGATCCTCAATTTGTTTTATATCATTCCTTACCTTTGGAAAGTCCGTTCCAATGATACCTTTTAAGGGCATGAAGGGGACTTTTAAATAGGATGCTCTCAATCCTAGAGCGATTGTCGCTTCAGATTCTTCTGAAACTTTGATGGATCCACTTTCAACTGCTTTTCTATAATTTGGTGCCATTCCGAATATTTCCATTCCAACAAAACACGCTCGTATTTCAGAAATGCAACCTGCTCCAATCAACATGTCAACTTCAATACCACCAACAAAAGTGCATAAGGTTAAGTTTTTTTTTTCTTGGCGAATTATTTCTCGACACAATCCAATGGGCTTTCTCCAGAACGATAATCCCCCAATTCCAACTAAATCTCCATCTTGGATATGCGTGGATACAGCTTCTTCGAGTGTCATAAGTTTACTTTCTGGAATCTCAAATCCCTTCTTAAGGCAGTATATTAGGT
>CAZBPC010000008.1:0-73713 GCA_964493715.1 uncultured archaeon | reverse complement strand
TTTCTCAAAACAACTTTAATAGTTTTGAATCCTATCAGGTTTCAAATGGAATTCTGGATAATGCTCAAAACTTTACTCTTACCTTGAATAAATTGGACCCAGGAGAATATGATTACGCCGTTCTTATTAGAGATTTTAGCAATAAAACGCGATTATATTACGATAATGCCTTTAATTTTAGTATAGCTACATCTCTGTCTAATTATGTTTTAATAATTACTTTAATTATGTTGATTGGTCTTGCGGGACTCTTATCGCTATCGTGTGTCATTAGTTTAAAGAAAAAGCGTGTTTTTGAATGAAATTGATACACGGAGAACCTATTTAGTGCGTGGTTTATTATTCCTTTTAAATTTAACCTTTCATGATGGTAAACTTTAATTACTAGCTCTTATTATTTCTACCTACTCATAACCAAATAAGTAAAGCATTTAATCATAAAATAGCCGAGCTTAGTAAGTGGTTAGAGGTGGTAATTTTAACCACAAAATTTCCACGCGCTTCGCATAGCGCCGGAACCATCCGAACCCGGAAGTTAAACTTGTTGGCGTTGAAAATAGTACTTCAATTTCAATTTGTGGGAACTTTCAAGCTGTAAGTTCGCTTACGGTCATGGTCTCCAAGGAAAATACCCGGTCTCGCTACGATCTGGAAGTTTTTGTGGTTAAAGTGCTAATATTATTCTATTATTGAACTTCCAATTTTAAGTAATAATTTTTTTAAGGTAGCAATAATAATCATTCATCATACAGAAACATTCTTTATTTTACCGGATGAATCATGCTAGAAAAGTTTAAAATAATCCTATTATCTTTAAGAAAATATTGGATATTAATCGTAGCTTTCATAATTTTCATTATATCATTTTATAGCCTGATAACTGCTATATGGATAACAGTAATAGTAATTATTATATATTTAATCACTGATGTGCCTTCTTTAATTTTTTCAATAAAGTTTAAGAGATTTATTAAAGAGTATAAATCAGTAGATGATAAAACCCTATCTAAACTTTTAAAGAAGCCCCTTAAAAAAATTCAAGAACAAATGTTTTTAATGAGCATAAAACAAAAAAAGAAAGGATGGTTAATAATTTTTCTCAATAAACAATACATTTTTTTCAATGAAAAGACCATTGAAGCATTTACTAAATTATATAAAGTCGGTTTGGGAGAAAAAGAAATTCTAGAAAAGTTAACAAATTTTAAAGTAACAACAAGGGCACAAGTGAAAGCAATTGAAGAAACCCTAATTAAAAACAACAGATTAAGCCAAAGAGAAATTTCAGTAAAAGAATACAGAGAAAAACAAAGATTTAATACATAAAAAACCCATTTTTTACATTTTTATAATAGTGCCTTCGACTTCTTTTGGATTGCCATCTTCATCTCTAATTAAATGAGAGTTTACTCGTACCCAAATTTTTTCACCTGAAGGTATGATAAGTTCTGCGATAAAATTTTGAATTCTTCCATCGGTTAGTAATTTTTTATAGTATTCATTACGAGTATTGGGATCTGAAAAAAAATCAGTAGATGAAGTACCTACTAAAGATTTTGTAAACTCAATACCTAAGATTTTATTGACCGTTTGGTTATGCATGAGCATTTTTCCTTTAAATTCTCCTTTATAAAATCCAACATCTAAATCATTTAAAATTTTTTTGTAGCTTTCTTCTGATGTTTTTAATTCCTTCGTTCTTTCCTCTACTTGTTGTGCAAGGATTTCGTTAAGAGATTTTAATTTTTTTTCTGAGGTCTCAAGACTAAGTTCTACCTCCTTTCTTTTTGTGATATCTCTAAAAATTAATATCACTAATTCTGGTTCACCCTCTATATCTAAGGCAGCTGAATTCGATGTGGTCCACCAGTAATATATGTTCTTATCAATATCGATCAATTTTTGCTCACTTTCATGTATTGAACCATCCAAAAAGGTTTTTAGACCTATGCAATTTGTACAGGGTTTATTCTGATGCATAAAAACTTCATAACATTTTTTCCCAGATAAATCTCTACCCATAATATTCTTTGTAGCATTATTAACCCAAATAATATTCAATTCTTTATCGATTAAGCATATCATTTCTGTGAGTGAAGATAGGATACCCCCTAAAAGTTGATGACTACCTCTTAACGTTTCATTAGACCATTTTCGATCCAGAGCATTCGCGATTATTTCGGCACAAGTTTGTATCGAACTTAAATTATTGGGATCGCACTTTAAATTCTCTTTGATATTATCAAAGACAATAAAACCCCTATTTCCATTTTTGATATTTAAAGGGAAAGCTAGAAGAGATTTGATTTTAAATTTTCCTAGTTCATTTTTTGTTTGATTAGCAATTTTGGGGAGATTAAGTATATCTTCTATAAAAATATAACCAAGCTTTCTAAATTGCATTCTGATCCATGGAAATTTTAGAGGATCTATGTATTTCAGGTCAACTTTAGGAATATCTTCGGAGTCCTCGCATTGTACTTGAGCAAAAAAATCCAAACTTGATACGTTATTATAAAGAAGAATGTAAGCTCGGGTAGCATTATATAATGACCCCATATCTCTTAGAGAGGAAAAGATTGCTGAATCTATTTCAGTATCACTTACAAATCGAGAGGATATTTTCGAAATTATTTGCTCTATTTTAATTTTCTCTTTTAACTGAGCTTCAATTTGTTTTAGTTCAGTTATATCTAATAAAATTGCTTGAATTATAGAGGAATCAGCAACTTTTATTAGGGATATAAAAGAAATCACCCAAGCGATGCTCCCATCCTTTCTATATATCTGAAATTCCTCAGGTTTTAAAAGAATTCCCACTCCTGCATTTTTTAATCTCTCCCTTAAGAGAGGTAATAAATCTGTTGGATAAGCGGATAATTTTAGGTAATTTAATCCAATTAGTTCTTCTCTATTATAACCATATATCTTTTCTGTAGAAATATTAACATCAATGATGTTTCCGTTAAGATCCAAAAAAACTATAGAAAACGGAGCTTTCTCAAATAGATCATTGTATTTTATGGGATAACTACTCATGAAAATCAAAATTTATTCTTAGGCATAAATAATTTTGGTCTGTTTATATTTGAAGCTTTGCCCAAAAAAAAAGAAGAAAAAATAATCGATTATATATCTAAATCGCCAAAATTGTAGTATTTCCTTATTGGTTTCTTAACATTCCAAACACAATTCAACCCTTTTGGAAACTGAACAAGATCTCCTTTTTTAAAGTCTATTTTTTCTCCAGTTTCAGAATCAGTTACCTCCACCTCACCATCTAGAATATAACATGTTTCAGTTTCACTATAAGACCAATCGAAAATGCTTTTTTCCTTTTCCCATATCCCCCATGATTCAATACCTAGATTTTTTAATTCTCCATCAGAGGGTATTTTTTTTTTCATCAAAATCACTTATTTAAACACTTATTCGTCATTATATATTATAAGAATCCTCATAATATATATTATTTACATCAACGTAGCATTAAAAAAGACTCTCATTTAAATTTAATTAAATGGAAAGAGTAAATAATATAGAGTTTTATCGTAATTGCATGATGATTTAATTTTCAATAGTTAAATCGTATTAAACAATGAAAATATCTGAAAAATACAATAAAATATAAAGATCAAATAATATTAGAAATTTAATTTATTGAAAACTCAATTAATACTTCTATTATATCCTTGAATCAAATGATAAATTAGTTTTGCAAATTATGATTCTCAAAATAATCATTAATATAAACAAAATGCTTATAACAGGGTGAACAACGATTCCTAAAAAGTTTATATTGAAAATTCTGACAGCTGGTGAAGGAGGTGTTGGAAAAACGACCTTACTTCACCGTCTTGTTGAAGGAAAGTTCTCCGCTTCAACCAAGATGACTATTGGTGTAGAATTTTACTTAAAAGAGACAATTGTTGATGAGCAACAATGCACGCTTCAATTATGGGATTTTGGGGGTCAGCAGCGATTTAGATTTCTATTAGAAAGCTATGTATTGGGAGCAAAGGGAGCGCTTTTAATGTTTGATTTGACGCGCCCGATGACTTTAGATAATTTGGAACAATGGATAAATATTGTTCGCAAGGGTGATCCAAACTTACCAGTGATTTTTTTAGGCACTAAAAATGATTTAGCCGAAGAAATTATGATTAATGATGAATATGCCGAAGAATTTAAGAATCATTTTAATTTATTTGAATATTTGCGGATTTCAAGTAAAACTGGTGAGAATGTTCAGAATGCTTTTGAACTACTAACAAGAAAGATTTTGGAACGACAAAATTATTAATTCTTAAATTTTGTCAAGAATATAAGAAAGAATTTGACTGCACTTTTAGAAATTATTTGATTTGACAACTTTTTCAGCAATTAATCTAAATGCTTTATCAACATTTCTTCCACTTTTGCTTGATATTTTTATGAAATCAAATAAACCATACTTATATTGAATGTTTCGAATATACTCCTCGTCTATAAAAGTTGTCTCTTCTAAATCTGCTTTCGAGCCAACCAGTAAAATAGGGGTGGTGGGATCTTCCGATCTACAAATATCAATCCACTCATCAATACTTTCTATTGAAAGAGGTCTGGTCAAATCAAATAAAAAGAGAGCCCCCTTCGTTCCTTTTGCATAACTTTTTAATAGAAAACGGAAGCGCTCTTGCCCGCCAAAATCCCAAATCTGCATTAATATTTTTGATTCATCGACATCCAACTCTTTTATAAAAAATTCGACTCCTATCGTCATGTATGTGTCTACCAGGAAGTGCCCTTCTATGTATCGATGAAGTAAGGTCGTTTTTCCAACGCCTCCATTTCCAGTGATAATAATTTTTATTATTTTCGACATTTTTTGTCAAACAATGATTTATCTTTTTCGAATTAGAGTTTATTACACTCGCAGTTCTTCTAAAATTCACAAGAATATTGTTATATTGTAATAATTCTATTAAAAAAAGCCTTTGTTTTGATATTAACAAATTATTAGATATTTTTTTTGTCGTAAACAAATATTTCTAATATTTGTTTTAGTTGCTTCCTTACGTAATTGCGAATCATTCGTTGCTAAATATATATTATGATGGGTTTTTTTTAATCGCAAGCATTCATTAAGTAAAAATTGATCTGTTGTTTCAGATCTTTCTTTAATTTTATTAATATATATGAGATTGTAATTATTTTTATTAGATTCAAGATACACTGATACAAAGTTAAATTCTCTTCCAAATTTTGAGATTTCATGTAATCTATTTTTCTTTGACTCTAACTCATCGAAAATTTGCTTATAAATGAGGAAGTAGTTTTTTCCGACTAGCTTAAAGGATATTTCACTAAGAAAATCAATCTTAAATTGAATTGGAAGAAAAAGAAAATTTGCATCAATAACTACTATATTACAGCGCATTTTTAATAAATAATTCTTGATTATTTTTAATTATATACGATTTTCTAAAATTTCTATCATATCTTTTTTATCAAGCTTCACGGGATTATTCTTTAATTCTGCTTTTTCAACAATCTTGTTGATGTCATTATAAGAAATCCCGTATTTACTTAATCTCTCTAAATGCAAAATGTAAGTCCAATTTTCAAGAGTTTTAATGAGAGTTGAGAGATTTACAGAAAGATTTGTTTTTGTGTTCAATGGCTCATCGGAAAGTAGAGCTCCAATATCAGCGTATTTTTTCAAGCTAATCTTGCCCTCTGATCCCATTTTTTGTAGCATCTTTATATTCATTTTAGTAGCCTCAGCAAGGATCGTTCCACACACAACACCATGAGGAATGATAAAATTAGCTCCAATTGGTGATGCTAATCCGTGTATAATTCCTAGACCGGCATTTGCGAGAGTCATCCCTGAAATGAGGGATCCATAAGCCATAGAACTTCTAATTTTGATGTTTGAAGATTGATTGGAGCAAGCAGGAATTAATGCATCTTTTATGTATGTCATACCACTGTATGCTAAAGCATCTGTTATTGGATTTGCTTTAGAAGATACATAAGATTCAAGTAATTGAGTGAATGCATCCATCCCACATGCAGCACTAACAGATGGAGGGCATGATATCATTAGCTCTGGATCTACAATAGCTACATCGGGAATTAAATTGTCGTGTCGAAGTGATTTTTTAAAACCTGCTGGTCCAATTTCGCTAATCACAGCGTTTTTTGTTGCCTCACTTCCAGTACCTGATGTTGTTGGAATAGCAATATATGGTATTTTCTGTCCATCATGGATCTTTGTTCCTACACCCTCAAGGTAATTTATAATTGAGTCTAACTTAGGGATCATTGCTGAAATCGCTTTACCAGCATCAGTGACACTTCCACCACCAATTCCTATCACTAAATCTATATTTTTATTACGATATTTTTGAGCAACCTCATCAACCATACTTGGTGATGGTTCCCCATTTACATCTATGAATTGAAAATTTATCATCTTATCTTTGAGAGTCTTCTGAATTTCATCCAACTTTCCAGATTTTTTGAGAGAGCTTGCACCTACAACAATAAGAACAGATTTTCCATATTGCGAGATAAGAGAATAAAGATTTGCTAATTTACCCGGTCCAAAAATAATTTGGGGTATTCGGGTAAAATTGAAAGAGGGTATCATATTTACTATCACTTTTATTATATGGCTCTATATAGGATCTAAACATTTGTTACCTATTATAACCTTTATTATGAGGTCAAAAAGGTACGAATTATAATTATAATAACATTTAAAATAGAATATTGATAATTTCTTTATTATAATGCATTTTGAGATGGTGGTTAGAAATTAAGCAAATAAATGAAAACGATTTAGAGTACAGGAAGGGAGATTCAGGAGTTAAATATCTAATGAGAGGTCCTAGTATCGATTGGGGCATTATTCTATTAAAACCTGGTGAGACAATGGCAGATGTAGAACATGGTCATCATGAAGTTGATGAAACTTTTTATTTTATTGAAGGTAGTGGTTTAATGCTAGTAGATGGGAAAAAACATGACGCTCCTCAAGGGAGTGTCTTTTTAATAGAACCAAATGAAACACACAATATTAAAAATAATACAGAGGATCAATTAAAAGTTATATTTATCAAAGGAGAGTATAAACCCGAAGATAAATATGAATACTAATAAGTTTGAAACTTCAGTTAGCCAGAAAGATGACATTGCCAAAACTACTTAATTATTTAATACAATCAAGATTGTATATAAAAGCAAAATTTTATAATTTAGAAAAAACTAAGAAACTTAAGCTTTTTTTCTAATAAATTAAATCAACAATTTTAAAAAATTGTAAATTCAAATAAGAAAAGTGAGGAAGAATGGTAAAGCAAGAAGATGAAGTTAATGATGATTATTTACTACCAATTGAAATAGATGAAAAGGAAGAGTTAACGACATTATTCGCTGTCAGGACGACAATCAACCAGGAGAGCAACATTCTGAAACAGATTTTTTACAGATTCAAAATTTTAGAAGTAATTCCAGATATTCGAGCAATATTAATAAGCCCATTATTACCCGGTTACATCTTTTTTGAAGCACCACAAAAACGTGATGTGCAAATTGGCGTACAAGGAATTCCTCACATTAAAGGCAGAATTGTTCAAAACATAAATTTGACAGAATTAAAACATGTACTTCTTCCAAGAAGTGTCACTGAATATTTAGAGGAAGGAGATACCGTAGAAATAATCAGTGGTGTTTTTGAAGGATCTAGGGCTTTAGTAATGAGAATGCCTCATGATACTTCCAGTAGCGAGGAAGTGGTGGTAAGGTTGTTACAAGAAGAAACTCCAATAACCATCAAAATACATGGTGATTATTTAAAATTAGTTGAAAAGAAGACACCTAAAGAGGAACCTATTCCAGAGATTCAAGTTACTGCCGAAGATATCATAACTGATTTGGAAAAAGCTATTTCCTTTGATGAAGATGAAGAGTACTATGAAGATGATTCCATTGAACGCGAAGTTGATGAAAATGCCCCAACATCTCATGATGAGGAAGAAGATTTTGAAGATGATGACGAATGGGCTAAGTTTGATGGGTATTAAGCCAAATCTATTAATAGTATCCTCCATTTAAACATTTTTTTAAGGATTTTTTCTTCGAAGTTTTAAAAAAATTCATTAAATAAGAGGTATTTACTTAAAAGAGGATTTTTATAATTGTACTTTTATAAGAATTGTATAGACCAAGCATTTTCTTTAAATTATAATCATGATCAAAAATATCTTTATAATGAAATCTACAGGAGAATTGATTTTCTACAAGACTTATGAAGATATTTTTAACATTAAGCTAACAAGTAGCTTTCTAAGTGCCATATTCTCCTTTGTAAAGGCAACTTTGAAAACTAAAGAACTTTCAGAAATTGAAGTGGGACCTTTCCGGTTTATTTTTGAAATTGAAAAAGCAGATTCCAGTGAATTAATGTTTGCATTATTTAGTGATAGAACTGATAATCTAGTAGAGTTGAGAAACCAACTAAGAGAAATTAAAAGCCAATTTTTAGAAAAATTTGATTTAACTCAATTAACTGAAAATTTTAATGGAGATATCTCTATTTATCAAGAATTCAAACATGATATTGATGAAATAATGGAAAGAAGTAAAAAATTGGTTTCAGAAGAAATACAAAAAGATCTTATAGAGGTATTTGAAGAATTACATACATTTTCTTCTTTTGTTATATCATCAGCCTTATTAACTCAAACAGGCCGTGTGATCATATCTTACTTAAGTTCGAACGTGCTATCTGAAATTATAAGGCTTTTAGAGAGTAGATTCATAATAGGTAATTCTAAAATACATGAATTGATTTCTCTCGAAGATTATGGCATTCTCTCACTTGTTGGCATTGACAATTTCATCTCCGTCATTCAATTTAAAAAAAATAGCCCATTTGAGACTGCGTTGATAATTTCAAAAAAGTTATCGGCGAGATTGAGAAAATTAATAACTTGAAACGGTTCTGAATCAAAAAAAGGTTTTTTTAAACTCATTAATAATGATAAAATTAAATAAATAATTCATACTCTTTTTAATACTATTAATACTATTTCTCATATCTTATTTAATTAAATTAAAAAAACTTAAAGTGATAAAAATGGAAGGAGAGAAAAAAACCAGATACATAACTCAAGCCATTAATGATGAGATCCTCGAGAAATTGAGCTTGAAGAATCGCTATGCGTTCCTAAACACGAACTTGATGACGGTGCTTGAACCGAAGCACTTCAATTTCTTAAAATCGATTCAGAAATTTTGCATGAGATTTGAAAAAAAAAATAATGTAATTCACAGTCCAGATGAAGATATCTATAATTGGATCCCCGCATTTGGGGCAGAGGGGTTTTTAACAAGGGCTCATCCCTTTGAAATGATTGATATTAATTACCCCGAATATGGCGCAACCATCGAATTCATGAGAAATTTAGCGGTAAATTTCTTCGATCCCCAATTTTCTTTAGCAAGTGGTGCCACGGTATTAGCAATCAACCCACTTCATGAGCATCACGAAAATGTTCCAATACGATTGGAAGTCATGAAGAAATTTGTCACGGGAGTAACGCCCGGAGCCATCCTCATCACGGAACCGGAGCGAGGTTCAGATGCTGTTCACATGTTAACAACTTGTAAAGAACAACCAGATGGAAGCTTTATCCTCAATGGAGATAAGATTTTTAACACTAACGCTCCTAAAGCAGGATACGTGGTTGCCTATGCTACCGCTGAACAAAATAACGGTAATACGATGGCTCAGTTTCTAATAGACACCACATGGGAGGGATGGCATTGTGATAGAGTCTTCATTCCTTATGTTCCGAAAGTTTGGTTAGGTAAGGAGAGATTTGATAATCTTAAAGTTCCAAAAGATTACGTTCTTGGAGGAGTGGGAAAAGGTCGTGAGCACTTGTTTGAAGGATTGGTACCGGAACGAATAGGAATAGCAATCGATTGCATATCTTCAAGTTGGAACGCCGTTTCACATACTTCGATATACGTGAATAACAGGAAACAATTCGATCAAGAAATCCTAAAGTTCCAAGGGGTAGGCTTTCTCTTGACTGATCTTTGGGCAAGATTAACCAATGTCACGCTTGGATTACTAATGTTTTGCAAGAGCTATGATGATAAAGTTGAAAAATTCGGAGGAACACTTCCTCAAAACATATCTCAAGCCATGGTGGCCTCCGCAAGCCAATTCAAATATCACGCAGCTAAACTCGCGGCTGAAATTGGCTATGAATGTGCGAACCTCATGGGAGGTGCGGGCTTGTGCGATAATACATTGATGCAAGACCTCTTAAACATGTCTAGAATCGCTGAAATAGTCGGAGGCTCGAGACAGATTCAAACTTATATTCTTTCAATGGCAATGAGACAACTTTACAAGATGAGTGGAATTTAAGCTCAATGCACTTAACCCTTTCTTTTTTTTATTTTAAATTCATATGTTCTGATTATAATATTGAGTATATCATATAATTTACTCAAATTTTATTGTTCCTTAATATTAATAATCTAATTCTCCTAAACTGAGAAAAGGATTAAGTAATAAAAAATATGACAAAGGATACAATTTTAAGTAATATTATGAAATAGAATTTTAAGATGTGGGATTTCAACCATTTAGGGTCATAGTGTTCTTTATTAGAACCATTTGATTTGTTCATCCTCTTTTTGAAAATTAATCAAGATTTAGACCGAAATTTAAAAAAAAATAAAAAAATAAAGGATATTGAATTAACCTTAGATTCCAGCGATTTTGTATAAACTACGCATTGCCATACTCAGGATATAAAGTTGGATTTGTCTTGAACCACCCACGATTTCTTGAATACGAGAAATATTCAATAGATCATGCATTAAAGTGTTGTCAGACAATCCAGCTCCACCCATCAAGTTCGCGCACTCGTAACACACTTCTTTTGAAAGTGAAGTCGTATGATACTTGAATTGGGATGCCGCAGCAACCATGGCTTGAGAAATGTTTTTCGGTATTTCTCCCCCGAATTTCTCTTCCGTTTCATCATATTTTTCACAGAATCTTAAAAGTCCTTGGGTTACGTTCATCACTCTGGCCCACATATCGGTTAAAGTAAATCCAACACCCTGGAACTTGAGAATCTCCTGATCGAATTGTTTCCTGTTATTCACGTAAATCGAACAATGAGCAAGTGCATTCCATGATTGAGAAAGAGCATCAAGAGCTATTCCTATTCGTTCCGGTACCAATCCTTCAAACATGTGTTCTCTACCTTTACCTATTGGTCCTAAAATGTATTCTTTAGGAACCCTAAGATTTGTCAAGTGTTCGTGACCTATGTGTACTTTTGGTACCCAAGGTATGAAGACTCTATTGCAATTCCATCCCTCCCATGTGGTGTCGATTAAAACTTGTGCCATCATGTTTCCGTTGTTTTTTTCTGCTGTTGCATATGCAACCACGTAACCTGCTTTAGGGGCGTTAGTATTGTAAATTTTTTCACCTTGTAAAACATAGCTTCCATCCGATTCTTCTGTTAAGGTGGTTAGTTGATGGACTGCATCTGAACCTCGCTCCGGTTCGGTGATGAGGATTGCTCCGGGCGTCACGCCCGTGACAAATTTCTTCAAGATTTCCAATCGTATTGGAACATTTTCGTGATGATAGAAGACAGGATTGATTGCAAGGATCGTAGCACCTCCAGCCATTCCAAATTGGGGATCAAAAAAGCTTAGAGCTAAACATCTCATCAATTCTATAGCGAGTCCGTGATCCTCGAAGTTCAAATCTATTTCTTCATAAGCATGCGCTCTTGAGATTAAACCTTCTTTGCCAAAATCTGGTATCCAGTGATAAAATTCCTCATCTGAAGCGTGAGTTATGTTATTTTTCTTTTCAAACCTCATGCAAAATTTCTCAGCACTTTTTAAGAAATTGAAGTGTTTAGGTTCAAGCACCGTCATCAAGTTCGTGTTTAGGAATGCATAGCGATTCTTCAAGCTTAATTTCTCGAGAATTTCATCATTAATGGCTTGGTCCATAAATTTAGTCTTTTTATCTTCCATTTTCTTATTCCTAAATTAATTTAGTGTGTTTTTATACTAATTGGTATACTTGGAAAAAGGTACATTTACTTTTTAATTTTGTTAGTATATTAATGAATTTGGATCAATTGCATGCAAGAAATATGAAATTTTATATAATTCTTTTAATCACTTGATTTATGAATTTTTAAAAAATAGGAAGGTTTTTTTAAAAAAAGAAAAAAAAATTTGATTTAGATTAACAAGAATTAGTTTACAGACATTTTAAAAAGCGTTCTGAGCGAAAGTGACATAATATATTGTTGGATCTGGCGACTTCCACCTACAATTTCTTGAATCCGAGAAATATTCAAATAATCGTGCATTAAGGTATTATCACACAAGCCAGCACCTCCCATGAGATTCGCACATTCATAACATACCTTCCTTGACATTTTTGCGGCATGATATTTTAGTTGGCTTGCGGAAGCCACCATTGCTTGAGATATGTTATTCGGAATCTCTCCACCGAACTTTTCGAATTTCTCATCATAAGATTCGCAGAATTTGAGCAATCCCAGCGTGAGATTTGTGGTTCTTGCCCAGAGATCAGATAGCAAGAATCCAACCCCTTGGAACTTGAGAATTTCTTGGTCAAACTGCTTTCTCAGGTTAGAATATATAACAGTATGTGCAAGGGCCCCCCAACATTGGCTTACGCCCATTATGGCAATTGATATTCGTTCCGGTACCAATCCCTCAAACAAGTGCTCGCGACCCTTGCCTACAGGTCCAAGAATATAATCCTTAGGTACACTAACATCAGTAAATGTCTCTTTTCCTAAATATAATTTCGGTACCCATGGTATATTTACACGTTCCACCTTAAGACCTTCCCAATTGGAATTAACGAGAAACTGTGCCATCGTGTTACCGTTGTTTTGTTCCGCAGTTGCATAAGTCACTAACCACTTGGCTCTTGGCGCGTTAGTATTATATATCTTTTGGCCGTTTAAGAGGAAACTTCCATCCGATTGCTCGTTGCAAGTTGTTAGTTGGTGCACGGCATCAGACCCACGTTCTGGCTCCGTGATGAGGATAGCACCGGGACTTTTACCAGTAACTAAGTCATTTAAAGCGTCCAACCTGACTGGAACGTTTTCATGGTGCTCATAAATGGGATTAATAGCTAATACCGTTGCTCCACCTCCCATTGCAAATTGTGGATCAAATAAGTCAAGGGCAATATTTCTCATAAAATCAGCGGCTAGACCCCATTCATCATAGTGCACATCACATACATCAAATGAATGTTGACGGGTAATATATCCCTTCTCTCCAAATTCAGGAACCCAATCATAGATATCTTCATTGGGTCCATGAGTGATTTCGTTTTTCTTTTCAAAGCGTAAACAAAATCTTTGAACTTCTCTCAAGAAATTAAATTCTTTCTGAGATAAAACTGCTGTTAGATTATTATTCAAGAAGGCATATCGATTCTTAAGGCTAAATTTTTCAAGAATATCATCATTTATTGCTTGTACTTCAAATTTTTTACCAGGCATTCTTTTTTCGCACTTCCTTTTAATGTTATTATAAAAAGTTGAATATAATATAAATTGGAAAATGTGAAGTAATATTTTAATTTTTTTTGCAGAATTAATTTCAATGGTATCAATTTAGAGATTTCGAGCAATGGATAAATTAAGAAAAACGGTTTTATTCATTGAATATAGAAATAATTATTTAGACTTTTTTATATCCGAGAATCAGCTATTAAATTCACTTAAAATTTCAAAAAATATACAAAAAAAAGAGATATAAAAAAAATACATAATTCTATTAGTTTATTCGTCGTCCTCGTCGTCTCCCATTAAACTCTCGATTTTATCTTCCAAGGCTTCTATTTTATCATCAATTGCAGCAATTTTATTATAAGTCTTGCAAGTATCACAACCATCGTCTTCTGCACATTGTGGCAAAGTGTCGCAAATTTCCTCTAACTTGTCTCTTTCATCTAATAGTTTTTCGACTTGCTCTTCTAATTCTTCAATACTCATAATTTTCACCTTTTAGGATAGGTTAATTCATTATTTATGATTTATTTTTAATAATTATTGGGTCTATATATTACATAATATTGAGCTTTAAGAATTTTACTTCGCAAGATTAATAAATATATTTAATAAAAAAAATAAAAAATTTAAACTTTTAGACCGTTTATTCTCCCATCAATATCTTTATTCAATTCAGTTATTTCCTTATCAAGTCTATTTAGATCACCAGATATTGATTCAAATCTATTTTCTTGATCATTGAGTTTTTTAACATATCGTTCTTTTAAGGAGACTGATTGGGTATCATTACCTAAAACCGTTATATTTTCACGTAATCTAGCTTGCTCGTCATTCATAATGTCTCGTTCATTTACTAACTTATCTCTTTTTGTTTTTAGTTCATTTGATTTTTGGATTAGTTCCGCGATTTCTTTCAGTTGATTTTCAATTTTGTCATCGATAAACTTATGTTTAATATAGAATCCAACACGTTCTAAAATTTTATCTTTCGACCAGTTCCATAAATAGTTAGATGTATAATTTTCTTTACGTTCCTTAAGCGAGAAATTTATTGCATCATTCGGTTTTAGTGTAATTTTAAAACGCCAATAATTCGGTGTTTCTTCAGGTTGGATCGGTGGTTCAATAAATTTAAATCCGGGTGATTTTGGATGATCGAGATATAATTCCTTCTCTTCACTGGTTTTGTTCTTAATTTTATAAGTTGTCATTGAATCAGTGAAGTAATATTCATATGAATATCCACTTCCAAAATTTACTTTATGTACACTTAAATTCTCACTCTTTTGCTCGTGGATTATGATAACAGCTTGTTCGATTGCATAATTCAATAGTCTCGTATCATCTTTATTTAAAAAAGGAACGATTGCCTCACCCGCCAAATTATCATCATAGATAATGGTTGCTGGACCTCTTTCAAGTGTTAAAGTTGTATTATTCGTTATTTCTAGACAGGCGTTCGGGTTTTTATCATGTTCATTTATGTTAAATAGCAATATACGCCTTGCTTTTATGGCTTCAGTTAAGATAGGTACTAAAGCTGAATGTTTTCTTTTAATTGTTACGGGATTTGAGATATTATACTCAAATAGCTCTCCTAAATCTTTTGTTTGCGTCTTGGTTTGAGATTTGACCTTTTCCATTAAAGTTTCATCATCTAAAGAGGCTCCCATAACACCCAAATATCTCCTTCCTGAAGCTGCTCCTGCAGGTGCTGGTGGTAATGCTCCTCTCAATTTTTTACTCATCTTCATTGCTGGTCTTGCCTCTTCTGCCATGGCATAATCTTTGAATGTCTCTAATTCTAATCCTTCCTCAATATCAGTTGGTTTAGCACTTAAAGTTGTTGGAGGTTTAACTATAGGGCGTTGAATAAAGATGGGTTTATAAAAATCATAACGGAACGAAACAGGCATTCCAGCCACTAGTGATAATTCAATATTCTCCCAGTCTTGATTGGTAGTATTTTCTACCATGCACCATCCAGAAAGTAAACACTGTTGTTTTTGTTCTAACTCCTTGCTTATTATTAATCTATAAGAGGTCTTCCATATAGGACTTTCTAAGATATATGAAACGAAAATTTCACGTTCAATCTCATCATCCCCTCCTGATTCACAATGGATCAGAATATTTTTTGAATCCTTTTTTTTGCCTGCGATGACCGTATCTAAGAAGAATTTCAGATCTTTTTTAATATCATCATTCAGAATTTCAAGTGATTTTATATCAGAAAAGGGAATTTTAGATATCGTATCATCATCTTGCAGTAAGATTAATATTTTCTCAGTAGATTTTTGGTCTTTAATAAATCTTTCGTTTAATTCTATTCCCATAATAATGCCTTTAAGGCTTTTTCCTCCCGCAATCAACAGACTAACCGGTGCACCTTTAATTTGAGTTATCAATGAAGAAAAAGAGTCCATATCAGGAATATTTAGCATGATCGATTTTAATAATTCACTTGTCTCTAGAGCCGTATCATATGAAATTGAACTTATGTAGCCTTTCTCACTGGTATCTATTACAAATAGAGATTTTAGAACATCGTCCATCTCACTAATTTTAAATTCTAATTCATATTTTCCAGACCCTTTAATTGGGGCTTGTAGAATATAATATGAAACACCATGCTTGAAAATTATGACTTTTTTTACTTTTAATTTAGACATAGAATTATTATGGAGATTTACTAATATAAATTTTGATGCTTTGATTTAGGAGAGAAATAAGAAAAGGATAAAAATCACACAAATTATTGACTAGTTTCTAAAATTTCGAGCATATCCTCTTCAATAGTGTCTATTGGATTTTCTTTGATAAGACCAATAAATTCTTTATGTTTATTGAAAAAATAGAAGGTTGGAATTTTTTTTAACTCAAATCTCGGATCAACAGCTTCGGGAGGTGAACGTTTTTCATGCCAAATGGTTTCTCCTGGTTTATGGAGGGCATTAACCATAATTCCATATAAAATCCGAAATTCAATATCCTTACTATTGATTATTTTAACAATTTTAATCATCCTTGGTACGTTCCTGTTGCAATCTGGACACCAATCGGCGCCCAAAGCAACAATTTTTAACTTCGCTTTATTTTTGGAAAGCAAGTTCTTGATTTTTTCTAACACTTCGGATTTTGGTTCATAAGTGTTATAATTTGATTCAATTGTATCTTTAAATTGCTCTAAATAGTCATCTGGATTCATGGTAGGTGACACAAGATCATCCCATTTTAAATCGAATTTTGCAGTCATAATAATAAAAAGAGACGAACTGGTTATAAAAATTGTTTTAATGAATCATAAAATTTGAAAAAAAATTTCACTAATATATTCAAAGGGTAAGAATATTATAGAAAAAATGATTTTTTACTTCCAATTAAAAAGAATTATGAATAATTGATGGAAACATGTTAAAAGCATTTCGAGGTAAATTGCTTCATGTAGACTTATCAAATCGTGAAATTTCTACAGAAAAATTGGATGAAACAATTGCTAAAGATTTTTTGGGAGGTGCTGGGTACGCGTGTCGTTATTTATATCAACGTTTAAGTAAAGAGACTGATCCTCTTTCCCCAGATAACATTTTAATGATAATGACGGGACCCTTGAACGGAACATTTGCACCTAATACAGGAAGATGGGTCGTATGTTCGAAGTCTCCTTATACAGGTATCTGGGGGGAATCAAATTGTGGAAGTTGGTTTGGAGCAGAAGTGAAGAAGGCAGGATATGATGGCATTATAATTAAGGGAGCTTCGAAAACTCCTGTATATCTAGAAATAAAAGATGAACGGGTTGAATTAAAAGATGCAACATTTTTATGGGGAAAGGGGACTATATATGTTACTAAAAAGCTAAAAGAAGTATTTGGTGAGCAAAAATCAATGGTTGCTTGTATAGGACCAGCTGGTGAAAATTTAGTAAAGTATGCCAATATTGTGTCAGAAGAGAGGGCGGCAGGTAGGACGGGGATGGGTGCAATTTTAGGTTCAAAAAAGTTAAAAGCTATCATCATTAAAGGTAGTAATATCAATCTCGAAGTCCATGATCAAGATAAATTAAGAGAGGCAATAGATAATGCGAGAAATTACGTCAAAGCCTCTTTTGGAACTCAAGTTCTAGGCGAGTTAGGAACTTCCGGAGCATTAGACATGTATAACGCGACTGGAGAATTATGCATTAAGTATTTTTCTAAACCACAATGGGAGAGAGCTTATAAAATATCGGGTGCAACTATGGCAGAAACCATCTTAGTTAATAGAAGATTCTGCCATTCATGTGTTATTGGATGTGGTCGAAGGGTTAAAATAAAGAAGGGGAAATACCAAACAGAAGAAGTCGAAGGTCCTGAGTATGAAACGATCGTGAGTTTTGGTAGTTTAATTCTAAATGATAATCTTGAAGCAATTACTCATTTGAACAGTAAATGTTTTGATTATGGAATAGATACTATAAGTTCTGGAGGAGTAATTGCTTGTTTAATTCATCATTACGAGAAAGGGGCTATAACTGCTGATGATATTGATGGGATGACCCCAAAATGGGGAGATATCGCTTTTGTAGAAAAGATTTTAGAAAATATTGTACATAGGAAAGGTATCGGGAATATCCTTGCTGAAGGGTCTAATACATTCGCCGATAAGTTTAAGATATCAAGAGAAGAAATAGCTACGGTAGTAGGTTTAGAGGTTACTTACCATGATCTTCGCTCGAATTATGGCATGTCAATAGCCTACGGAATGGGTGGAGCCTATAGAGGACCTTCTCATAATGCTTGTGATCCTTATTATAGCTTATTAGGTGTTGCTTTAGAAGAAATAGGTATGGAGCTCGTTGATAAATATAGTGATGGAGAGGATATGGCTAAATATTGCAGTCTTGATATGGATTATCGAGCGTTATATAGTTCAATGATAATGTGCTCCTTTTGTAATCCTTTACCATCTCAAAATGCCGAACTAATAAAACATGCTGTAGGAATCAATTTTGGTCTTGAGGAAATCAAATTATTCGGAGAAAGAATTCTAAATTTAAAACGTCTTTTCAATATTAAAATGGGTTTAACATCAATGGATGATCGATTACCTCGAATTTTAACTAGACCTTTTAGTACTGGTGGTTCTGCGGGAAAAACTCCCGATTTCGTTAAAATGAAAGAATATTTTTATAAATATCGGGATTGGGATAAAAATACGGGAAGACCAAGTGAAGCTAAGTTAAAGTTCTTAGGTTTAGATAAATTATAACGACGATTTAACTAGTTTTTATTATTTGGATCTAAGGAAAGTAACTTCCTTAGAAGAAAAAGTGCCCCTTCTTTGTCTAGGGGATCATTTAGATTTCCGCAACGACTCGACATAATACATCCTGGACAACCATTATCTGTTTTACAACTACAAGATGTTATTAAATCAAGGGCTAATTTCATTAAATTTATTAGTTCCATATATAGTTGCTCAGAAATTCCAATACCACCCCTAAAAGCATCATAAATATAGATCACGGGTTGTTGTTTAATCGGATCAAAATCAATGGATACTCCGCCCAGATCCCATCTTGATATTTGAGCTAAAGTTGGAGCAATTGCGATTAATGCATGTTCGATAGCATGAATTGTTCCTCCTAAATCAAAACCTTTGAGTTCTAATTCTTTTTGATATTCAAAGGGAATATTGAACCATAATGCATATGATTCAAAATTGACAATAGGAATATCTTCAAGAGGGTGTCGTGAGCGAATTTCTTGAGTATATGTATCTAAGACTTTATAACCATAATAATTATGTTCAACTCTAACTTTTCCATATGAAGTTTCTATATTATTCATTGGGCCAATATTTTTATTATATACAACTTCTAAAGGAGTAATTTCTGTATGTTTTAAAGATTGCGTATAATAATCTACGTCAGATTTTTTTATATAAACGAGTTTTTCTTGAATATCAAGCTCTTGAACCGTATAAATCTCGGCTTCAAAGAGATATACTGCTCCAGGATGTAAGTCTCGAAATACAAAACTCTCATCCTCAATAGTGAGAATTTCATTGCTAGATTTGTTTCTAAGAATTACTTTATAGCTATTATTCGATAAATCATTCAAACTATAATGCTCATTAGGGAAGAAAACTCCTTTCCAATAAAATTGAGAGCCTCTCTTCATGAGAAGCGATTCATCGACTAATTCATTAATACTTTCTTCATATAACTTCTGATCCTCGATTCCAAATTTAAGATATTCATCAATTTTAAGGGGTAATTCTTTAGAAGCGCAACAAAGGTGATTTTTGAGGATATATTTATTTTTCAAGGTGATTAAAACTTCTTCTTTTATTGGGCCAAATAATTTTTCTGGATTATGAATATAAAACAAATCAAGAGGATTTTGCATTGGAATAAAAGTTGATATTGAGAGGTCAGTCCCTCTTCCAGACCTGCCAATTTGTTGTTTAAAGCTAGCAATAGTCCCTGGGAATCCCGAACTAATTGTAGCATCCAGAGAACCAATATCTATACCTAATTCAAGGGCGTTAGTAGAAGAAATTCCAAGAATTTTTCTTTCTTTGAACTTTTGTTCAATTTCGCGTCTTTTTGATTTCGTGATCCCCGCTCGATAGCTCTGTATCTTACTTTTCATCACAGGTAATGCCTTTCTTGTCCAAATTGCTTGTAGTTCAGCCATCTTGCGAGAGAGTGTAAATACCAGAGTTTGTATTCCATTTTTATATACTAAATGACTGATAAAAAGGTTTTTTGTTTCTTGATGAGCAGATCGATATTTTCCACTTGAATCATCATAAGGTAAATCCCATAAAATTACTTTTTTTGCTCCTGAAGGGGAATCATCTTTATCTACAATTACAAATTCTTCACCAACCAATTTCTCGCAAAAAATCTTCGGATTATGTATTGTAGCGCTAGATAAAATCCAAATTGGTTTAACTCCAAATGTTTCAAGAATCCGTTTTAGACGTCTCAACAGAAGAGCAAAATTTGATCCAAAGATTCCTCGATAGATATGGATTTCATCTATTACAATATATTTTAAATGAGAGCAAAATCTCCTCCACTTTTGCTTGAACCATGGTAAGTAAAAATGTAAACCAAATGGATTAGAGAGAATTATGTTAGCATTTGCTAAGATCAATCTTTTTTCATTTGGTTCAACATCTCCATCATACACTCCAATTCTATCTTGTTTTATATTAGTTTCTTCAAACAATTTTGATAATATTGCAAATTGATCCCGTGCTAATGCTTTTGTGGGAAATAAATATAATGCTGTCGCCTCGGGATCTTCAAAGAGTGAATTGATAACGGATAAATTATAAATGAGAGATTTTCCTGAAGATGTAGAAGTTACTGTTACTGTATTTTTACCATTACGAATGTTATTTATTGCCTCTGCTTGATGACGCCATAGCTTGATGTTATTGTTGTCTAACCATCTTTGAAGTCTCTTCCGTAATGGTTTTTCCAAATCATTATATCGAGCTCTCAATTCAGGAAAAGTTTCAATATGTGCTATTTGTCCAGTATAGTAATCTTGAGATTTGATAAATTTCAAAAAGTCTTCGAAATCAATCATTGTTTATATCATAAAGTGAAATGATGGATCAAAATTAAAAATAGCATGGAGAAATGATTTAATTATTTGTTTTGGAAAATTGTGAATTCAAATAAATTTATAGACAAGTTTTATTATAATTCAACCATATAATTTTTTTGATTGTAAACCAAACAACCCCTTTACATATCATGATTAATTCTGAATGGAAAAAGGTAGAATTTCAAGATTTTATCAATCAATACGAAAATCGTGTCGTTGTTGAGAATGCCCCAATTATAATGCATTCTAAAAAGGATAAAGAACATGAAGCGTTTAAATCATTAATAGCTCTCATATTCATCGTTGGCTTCACATTTATATACGTTGCCATCTCCATCATGTTATCACCAATATATTTTAATTCTTTTATTTTCTATCCTATATTATTGGTATCTGGAATCATCTCAGGGATTTTATTATATAATTTCATACATTCCAACGTAAACATTAAATTAATTGAATGTTGGTTCGAAATATATAAATATCAATCAGATGATTCTACAACTCATTTCTGTTTTTCATATTATCCCGTTTTTAGTGGTAAGTGCTTGCCAAATAAAGCAAAGAACATAGTATATAAATTATATCAAGATGAGTTAATTAAAAATAAGTTGGATATCACTCAAGTGGAAGTTTATTTAAAAGTATTAAGTATTGAACCTAAAAAGTTCATCTCTTTGGGTTATTTCTTTCAATACGGTGAAGGTATTCCTTTTAGAAGTGAAGAAATTAACAGAAACACATGGAAATTTTTTTCAATTGAAAAATCTAACAATGACAATTATCTAGCAACAGCAAATTGGGATCATCAATTTGAATGGCGTGAGGATCTGGAATTGGACTTTGATAAACTCAATGATTATGCTCCATGGGTTCTACATCGATGGGATCACCAGAATTTAAAACCATTAATTGATAATTATAAACGAACATTAAATTGGGATTTGCAGCCAATCCAAGAAATTCCCAAATTAAAACCATGGATGAGTAAGTATGAGACTCAAGAGTACTTGGATTTTAAATCATATAAAGATATTCAAATCGTCAATGAAGTGATAGAAAGAATCATTGGTCCAGATGTCAAGATAAAGAAATTAAAAGATCTGAGTGGGCATCTCTTTGAAATTAAAGCTTATTTCAGAGATTTAATTGTATAGATATCCTGATCCTTTTTTATTTTTATAGTAATTTTATTGAGAGTCCTCTAAAACTTTAAGTTATAAAAAAAATAATAATTTTTAATTCTATTATCAATATTAAGAATCACAATTAGGAAAATCCCATGGAATCATTACAAACCATTCAAGAATTAAAAATTCCAACCAATAAATTGTTTTACAATAAGAAGACTGAAGTTCTATCTGTTTATATAATGGATTTTGTATTCATTGGTAATTATAAAAAAAATACTAACCTTTCAAAAATACTCAACGATATTTATGACTCTTTTGGTCACACTTCGTTGAAAAGAGAGAATCTATTTTTTGTAGAATTTGTTACTCTCACACCAATAGCCGAAAAGACTAAAATAAATAAATTAGCTTTAATATCCAAAAGAGAAGCTAAAAAGCCGGATGAAAAAAAGCAAATAGATCTTGGTGGAAAAAGAGACGAGTTATCTTCTGAGATTGCAAGAGAAAAGAAAAAATCTAGTGCTCCTGGAAAAAGTGCTAAAAGAAAAGCGAAGAAAGAAGTATTTGACGAAGAACCAATGAAATATGAAGAAGAAGAGTTATATGAAAAAGAAATAAGTTATGAAGAAGTAGACGATTTTGATATTCGAGATGCAGAGGGTGAAATGGAAAGAGCAAAATCTAAGGACTTCATGCCACCTCCCGCACCAAGCATGGCTCCACCAGCTCCTGGAGGAGCCCCTCCAAAAGCAGCACCCGCAACACTCCCTCCATCACCAAAACGTGCTGCTGAGGCCACTCTTTCAAGCATATCAGAACCAGAATTATTCGAGAAAGATGTGAAAAGCGAAGAAGCTAAACCTTCAGTATATGAAATTAATATGGGACTTCAGTATTACTCCGTAATGATGGAAAAGACAAGTTATTTATTTTACATTTACTTATCGCATAAAGAATTAAAAATAATGGATGAAGAAGGTAAAACTATATTTGAAACCTCTTTTACTATCAAAACAACTAAAAAAGAACCACCTGTCCTAAACATAAAGGTAGAAGGAGAGGGATTTGAAGTCCATCCATTATTTGGAAGAGTAGAAGTCAAGAAAGATGCTATAAATCCCCCTGTCATGATTTTCTCGGTGTTACCATTAAATAAGAAGGAAAAACGGACGAGAAAGGAAAAGAAAGAAAGCGAAAGAAGACATCTTCACGTCTACGTTGAATTTGAAGAGAAAACAATAAATCATTCGATTCTTTCGATTATTGTTCAACCTAAAACTTTTCATGTTGATGTAGGTCCATTCCATTTAGATGTAAGTAAGAAGACTGCCATGATTATTTCCTTCATATCCATTCTTATTGCAGGTGGTTCGCTAATATATACTCTCTTTTCGGTCGATCCTTCATCCACAGCGGTCGATGTAGTCACTAATTTTGCACCAGGTCTTGGTTCTATTGTCTTTATAGGATTGTTTCTTTATACTCTGTTCAAGGAAGGTCTTTATCCAATTAAAGAAAAGATTAGTTATTTTCTGAACTTTGATAAGGAAGGAATGATTGTAAAATAAATTTCTACTTTTTTATTTAATTTTTTTTAGAAGATAGTTTTCTAGCCTCTTAATTCAAAAATTATGATTTCTTTTTAAATTCTTTTTATCAAATTATATCCATATCACCTACACAATACTAAACTCACAAAACAAATACCGTCCTTCCTTATTAATGGAATTAAATGTAAATCACAATGTTTAAAGGATTTTTAGTGAGTCAGGTTTTTCAAATGAGTAAACCAATATCTAATGTAAAATTGAAGGAAAATTATCAAGAAACCAATAGCATCATAGATAAAACATTGATTGAAATAGCATATCGTAGTTGTAATTTTAATGATACACCTCCTATAATTGGACTAATTGTCTCAAATTTTGATGGTTATGCATTAATGGTTTTTGAATACAATTCTGAAGAGGGTTCAAATTATGGTCCAATCAAATCTTATCTTTCTAAAGATGATGAGAATCTTTTAGAATTAATTTCAATGTATTTTAGTTCAATTAAAACTATTGCTGGTCAAATAAACATCCAAAATTTATCACATTTCGAAGTTTATGGCTCAAATATTAAAGTACAGATATACTTCTTATTTGAAAAATACATGGTAATTGTTTTGCTTAATTCTCATACTAATTTAAATTCAAATGAAAAAACTCAAGTTATTTCTTATATAAAAGAACATTTAACTACACATGATTATGAGTTTCAGAATTTCAATGCTACATGTAGTAGAGAGCTTTTCAGGAGCCTTGAGTTAAAAGGAAAGAAGTGGTTAAAAAAATTCAATAATAGTTATATTCAATGCTATAAAAGTGATTATTTAAGAAAGCATGGAGTTATTGAAAGTGTCATGAAGGAAATTCAACCAGTAATCCAAAATGAACTGACTGAATACTTGGAAAATGCTCCCGATGAGATGGTTTATGATTTGGCAAAAGAACTTAGCAATAAAATTCAAGATCTCCTGTTCAGGTCCTTTCCATAAGAAACTTTTTGACTCAAAGAATTTAAAAGCTTTTTCTAATTTTAAAATGAGTAAGAGTGTAGATTAAAAGTATGTAAAAATATGAATTATTGAGAATTTTCATGATTGAAAGAAAAAATTTACAAGTAAATGATGTAGTATTTTTCCATTCCAATGGAAAATTAACCAAAGCCATTGTTTTAAAAAAAAATCCAAAGACAGCTTTGGTACTGGTTAATAATAAAAGGTACAGAGTTTCATACAGCATCTTATTTAAAAATGAAGAAATTAATACTCCATTCCCCTACTTTATCCGAACATCCTATGATACAAATGAAGATCTCCGTTTACTCATCAAAGAACTCAAGAAAGATTATTCTTATATATTCGATACATTTTCTAATGAGCAAAAGTCATTATTGGATACCGTTAGAGTTAAATGGAATTCTCGAATCACGTATCATATCGGTGGGAAGTATTTTAGAACCAATAAAAAGCAGGAATTACGAAATGAGATACTAATTTCTAGTAGTTTTAAGAATACTCCAAAATTTTTAATCAAATATTTGTTATATCATGAAATTTTACATATAAAATATTTAAATCACTCCAAAGAATATCGATATTATGAAAAGAAATTTATTGAATACGATTTAGCTCAGGATCTCTTTCTTAAAATCCTCTTAGAAGTTCGATTTTTTGGTAAGGAAAGATTAATGAAATACATTAACTCGTGAAATTTCCTTTCACATTTTAGTGTCTAAATAGTGATTAAAGAGCAGGAGCGATCATTAAATAACACAATTTTTAATGAAAAAGTAAACTAGCAAAGAATAGGACTAAATAGCCTAAAGTAAACAAAGCGGCAAATCCTATTATTGTAAGAATATAAGTATAAAGATTTATTGCTCTCATATTATTTAACCCCCTCAAAACAAATCTAACCAATCTTCTCTATAAAATAGAATATTTAAAACTTGTGATTGCATCCATGTGAGAATATTTGAGATTATTATTTTGTTTTTTTCTTTTTTTGATAAACACCTATTAGTTTTGTTTGTTCAATAATATGACCTTCAATTTCTTGCAATACCTTCTTTTTATTACTATTCGGATCTAAGGGTAATTTTTCGTCTAAACAAAACAATTTGAAGACATACCTGTGCTGACCTTTTGGAGGACAAGGACCCATATACATATGTTTCCCTAACATTCTTTTTCCAACAATTGCATTCTCTAATGAATCCCCTTCGAGTATCTTATTAGTTTTCGGATCTAGGTGGCAAATAACCCAATGAGTTATTGTTCCTCCAATTGGAGGATCAATATCTTCCATTATCAAAACCAAACTTTTTACATTTTGTGGCACACCAGATATTTCTAATGGAGGATTTATATTTTCTCCTTCACAAGTATATTTACTCGGGATTTCACCCATATGTTTAAAAGTTGGGCTTTTTAGAGATAATTCTACCATTGATTTTCACTAAAGTGTTTGATGTTAATTACGAAATAAGTAAAGTTAAGATAAAAATTTATCTGAAGATAAACGAAATTTGAAATTCTACAATTCAGAACTTGGAATTCTAATGATAAAAAAAAAATAAATAAATTCTTATTTCTTCAAACGAGCGGAAACCCAGTCGTAATAACCCAAATTCATAATTCGATAAAAAATCATAAAGTTACAACTAAAATTTCTTATTTACCCGGTAAAAAGATTTTTTTAGTGGTAAAACGGAGTGAAATCCTTAAATACTCTTTTTTCTTAAAAAATCATTAAGTGAATTATAGTTTGAAAATACAGGCTAAAATTGGGGCCATATTATTCTTTATAGCAATTGCGATTATTGTTTATGGTTTCACGAAAATATCTATGGATCCTTATGATTTCATTAGAAGTCCTATAATAAGAGTCATGATTCCTTCTTCAGTTTTTATTGGTGTAATTGGTTTGTGCTTATTCAATAGATATCGAAAGAGTCCTAGTTTCCCGAAGTATAGGACTGATACACTTAGCAAAATGGATGAAAATCAGATAATAGATATGATTAAAAATGAGCTAAGCCGAGCAAAACCATCAAAAAAAGTTATCCTCAAACAATTATACAATCTAAAAATCAATTCTTCTCTTTCTGATAATGAATTTTTTGATATAGTTGGAGAAGTTTTTCAATTGAATCCCAAGTTTTTTAAAATAGCCCTTTATTCCGAATTACGAAATAATTTGATAAAGATTTTTGGTAATGAAGGAATCAAGATGATGGATACATATATCCTCGAAAAGTATTGTTTCAATAACGGAGAGAAGATTATATATTATTTTGATGCAACTATTATGCAAGAAATTCCTAAAAATTATTCTCTTAAGGTACGATCGGGATACATTTTGGTTACCACCCATAGAATCATCGCTCATGGTAAGTTAAAAATTATACCTTATGAATCTGTTGGGAGAATTTTATTAGATATTGGGCCAAATGTGAGCATAAAAAAAGCAAGAAATATCTATAGCTCATGCTCAGAAGATTCCTATGGTTATCCATTTCCTATAATAGACTTGTTAAACTTAAGGGGATCAAGAGATGGCAAAAAGATTAACTATAAAGTGAATTCGGATGAACTATTTGCAAGGAAAAAAAAATGCCCCTGTAAGGTCGAAATAAGATTGAAAGAAGGAGAACAAGGACGACAATTACTTGAAACCTTAAAATCATTTTCTCACTCAGGACCGGATTCCAATGTTATGTCCTGATGATCCAGAAAAAATTATCTTAGAAATGATAGCTTTAATAGGATGAATTTACCATAGAGATGACGTAGAATAAATGGTATAAAAATAGAAGATTAAATTAATAATATAATAAAATTGGAAAAAAAATTATTTTTTCAAACGAGCAGAAACCCAGTCGTAATATCCCAAATTGTCCATTACTTTAGGTATTTCGGCAAAAAATTGACTCGTGATTTCTTTCACATATTTAGCTGAAACTGGATGGAACATCATGGCTAAATCTAAACCCACCAGGCTTAATGAAAGAGCATTAATAATCTCCCAAATTGGACCTCTATATTGTCGTAAACCCCATTCAGGAACTTTCTTTTCACTCATCCATGCTTCACGAGCTCCCCAAGCATTAGTTGTTCCCCCACTAATTGGGTAAGCTAAATCTTCCTCACCTAAAAGACCAGCAACTCGCATTCTTTGGTAGATGCTAAAACTATACTCCATCCCGTAGCCTAAAATCGCAGCAATTTAAGAGATTTAAATTACGCTGTTGCGCAGGTAGGATCCATTACAATCCTATTACGTGGGAGTCCTAGTTCAAGGGCATCTTTATTCATCTTAATTTGATTGTTGAGGTCCAAACTCGTCCATAACAAGCAATTATGGTCATATTTAACTGCTAGGGGGATTACATCCTCCCAGGTGGCTTTATCTGCTGCAGATAACATCAATACTTCACTTTCTGTTATCGGAGCTGTGGCTTCGAATAATTCTTTATCTTTCTTTTTATTACCCGAACATCCAATAATGACGGGTACATCTACAGCTTGTAAAATATCTTCTAAGTATTTCACGGATTGACTTACTGGTGCATCACCCATGGCAGGATCAATTTCAAGAGAGTGAAAAGTAATGCATTGAGCACCGAATTTATCAACTGCGAATTTAGCCCATTCAGCAGGATGTTGTAATACTTCTCCATACTCTTGCTTAATGGGTTTTGGAAGCATCATTTTAGAACCCATATCGAATACGTCATACGTAACAAGTGGAGGATTGGGATTACGTTTATCAAGTCCGAGAAAATTATAGAAAGGAGGCACAACTTCACCTCCAATAGTAACTTTCTTGCCTTTAGAGCGAACAAATTCAATAGTTTCAATTTTACCCGGAAAATTCAAGTCAAGTTTAAACTTCACATCTTTCCATTCAGCCTTTCCGATGCCTGGTAACGTAGCTTGAGCGGCAGAGACTACCATCTGGGGTAACATTTGAAACTCAAGGTATTCAGCAAACAAATCGACATCTTTAAGCTCAATTTCTTCTGTATCTTTCATCAATTTAGCAAGTTTTTTGCTAATATCTTCAAATGAAATATTAAATCACTTTTGATGTTAAATTATTTTTAATAATAAGGGAATTATTGAAAAAAATATAAACATTCCCAACAAGATTTTTCGAATTGAGTAATCATTTAAATTGGTTTTTTGAAAGGGTAATATTCAAATTGATCATTTGGATTTATTTATGTTAGAAAACGATCAAGATGACCTTATTTTTTGTCGAGATTTTAAAACGATTTAATAATACATTAAAAATTAAAATAAAAAGAAAAGTATTATTTGTGTTTCAACATGTAAAATCCATTTTCGAGAAACCAAAACAGATTTGAAAACAAGAATAACCATTCGGAAAAGGCTTGAAATTCAGGTGCAAATCCAGGATTTATTTTATCCAATATAATCATGACCAAATAGAGAATGAAGAACAATGATATGATGATGTTAAAAAATACTTGAACCTTAGAAAAATCTGATAATTTTCTCTCGATTGCCGCATATAAAAATAAGTATAATATACCAGTAAAGAAGAATAAATATTCGGCTAAAAGATGCATATCTGGTGCTTCTTCGCTATTGAAAATTGATAATCCCAATATACCAACAGCTGAAAGAAAGCTGAAAATAAAAGAGATCCAAGCACTTTTTCCACTTGCTCCTTTTTCTTTTAAATAATAGGTGAACCCTAATAGAAAGAAGATCATGAATATTCCAGTTATGAACCAGCAAGTATTAAAGAAAATATATAATCCATTGGATGGTGTTCCAAGATGGCTTATATGAGTGACAAAGAAACTAAAATCTGTATGAACTATTATCGCGGGAACCAAACCAATTACAAAAATAACCAATCCAATAAATGAAAAATAACTAGCGTTTATTTTATCATACAATTTCATGGATGTTTCACTTTTTTAATTAAATGAATTGCAATTAAAATTAGTTGGATAAGTATATATACATTGCTGATTCATAAAATAGCAATATCGTAATAATTATGTTTATGAATTAAAAAAATTATTTTTTAATTTCTTGGAAATTAGATCTTAAACTTTTTCTTTCTAAAGATCAAGATTATCGATAAGGATGCTACAAGTGTTAACAAAATCAATTCCACATTATAGCCGGGTATTGTTGGAAGATAATATCTGACTAAATCCTTATTACAATATAGGATGAAGGTGTCTGGTCCATTCTCTAATAAGACCAATTGGATGTAGTAAATTCGAAGTGAACTTACAGTATAATTAATATATGGATTATCACCGATGCTATAATTTATTGCGTGATTATAAATTTCAGGATTAAGAGTATTATCATAATAGATATAGGAATCTACAGGACGAGTATCAAATAAAAATAACTCGAAATTTCCGCTTCCTGTATGAGTTACATTAATTTCAATGGTTTCAGAAGCATTTAGATCGATGAGAAAAAAAACAGAGATTCCATTATTGATTTCATCGATATGATCAAATGCATAGGTTCTTGTCGGAATGAAGACAAATAAAACCAACATTAATAAGAGTAGTAATTTCCTTTTCATCATAATCGAATAACAAATTTTAATGAAATATAAATTATTATAATGGTTATAGACTATTTAATCTTTCAATAAGATAAATTTAATTTAAATCATATCATGAAATTAGAAAAACTCGATTTTGAAAAACACCACGGATTAGGGAATGATTACATTATCATTAACAATCTACATTGGGATATTAATGATGAGAAAAAAAAGGATCTGGCTCAAATTTTATGTACTCCTCATTTTTCAATTGGTGCAGATGGTATTTTATTTGTATGTCATCCAAAAAAAGCAGATATTCGCATGAAAATGTTTAATCCCGATGGTTCAGAAGCCGAAATGTGTGGTAACGGAATTAGATGTTTTGCAAAATATGTTTATGAACATAATATAATAAAAAAAGATTATTTGGAAATAGAGACGTTAAAAGGCATAATTACAGCAAAACTCACTATTGTAGGAGAGGAAGTAAGGTTTGTGAAAATTAACATGGGACCTCCCATTTTAGATTGCGATAGCATTCCGGTAATCGCAAGTGGTTTAAATAATCGGTGTGTGAATGAATCGTTAGTTGTATTAGATAAAATTTTTGAATTCACCGCAGTTTCAATGGGAAACCCACATGCTATCATTTTTATCGATAATTTATTGAGTAATGAGCAATTGAATACATATGGGGCTTTGATTGAATCTAATGAGCGCTTTCCTAGAAAGACCAATGTGGAATTTGTAAAAGTAATTTCTGAAACTGAAGCCAATTTAAGGGTCTTTGAAAGAGGAGCCGGGATAACGAATTCTTGCGGAACAGGTACTTGTGCTGCTGTCGTAGCAGGAACGGTTTTAGGGATTTTTAAAAAGAATAATCCCGTGACCGTTCATAATGATGGAGGCGATTTGATTATTACTTATGATGGAAAAAACGTCTTCATGGAAGGCCCAGCCGAGAAAGTCTTTGAAGGGATAATCCCTCGAATTGAATTTTAATATTCAAATATATGAAGGTAAATAAATTGAATTACGAAGCGTGGTTAAAAAATAAAGATTTAGAAAATCGCAAAGGAATTTTATATTTTGCTGATGTTAATGCTTTAGACTTAGTAAACCAATATGGAACTCCGCTTTATGTCTATAATGAACAAATGATACGAAATAGGTATAAGAAATTAAAAAATGCCATTAATCTTGAATATAAGAATAATGAAATTCATTTTGCGGTAAAAGCAAATTCAAATATGGCTATATTGAGAATTTTTAAATCTGAAGGAGCTAGTTTTGATTGCACTTCCTTAGGAGAAATAAGAACTTGTTTAAAAGCTGGAATATCTCCTGATAAAATATTGTTTACGGGTAACATGTTTACTGACGAGGATTTTAAATTTGCTGTTGAACACGATATTTTAGTAAATTTAGACAGTATTAGTCAACTAGATCGCTTAGCGAAAATAATTGATGATTTCGGAAAGGAAAAAAAAATTATATCATTTAGAATTAATCCAGAATTTGGAGCAGGACACCATCCTCATACGATCACGGCAGGAAACAACATCAAATTTGGAATTTTAGACAACCAAGTTATCGAAGCTTATTTGAAAGCTAAGAATCTTGGTTTCATGAAATTTGGAATTCATATTCATATTGGTTCTGGAATAATTAATCCTCTTGATTTTGAACCAGCTATTGAGAAATTTTTTGCAATTATTGAGAATATCACAAACACAATAAACATAAGGTTCGAATTTATCGATTTTGGTGGGGGTTTAGGAATACCTTATAACCCGAAAGATGATCCGTTAAATCTAGAGGTTTATGTCAAGATTGTTGTAAGAAAGTTTAAAAAGTTTGTTAGAAATGGGAATTTGGGTGACCCACAATTTAAGATGGAACCTGGCCGGTATTTAATAGCAGAAGCGAGTATTATCTTAGCACAGATTAATACTATTAAGAATAATGGTTATAAAAGGTTTGCAGGATTGAATGCAGGATTTAACACTCTAATTAGACCGATGCTATATGGTTCATATCATCATATTATAAAGTGTGATAATCGAAATGAAAATGAGATATTGACATATGATATAGTTGGTCCAATTTGTGAGTCTGGTGACGTTCTTGGGAAAGATCGCGAATTTTCTAAATTAAAAGAGGATGAATATCTTGCTATCCTTGATACGGGTGCATATGGTTTTACTATGAGCTCAAATTATAATTCACGCACACGTTCAGCTGAAATTTTGATAAATAGAGGATGTATTCATATTATTAGGGAAGCAGAAAAATTCAGTAATTTAATTGCGCACCAAATTATACCAGATCATTTAAAATGAAATTCTGATAATCATATTATATTACCAAAATTAATTAATTTTTGAAATACTAATAATTATTGAGATAGAATTATAAAAACGTGAGTTTATTAAGGCTTGGATACCCTTTAATATTCTCGATGACGTGTTGACATTATGAAATCTCTACTTAGTATGGATTAATGATAATACTGATCTGCACTGATGATTTTTATAATTTTATCTTACTTTTCTGGTGTTAAAATATATAAAAAGATTTTTTTTTATTGTTTATGAGAAGAAATTGGGTTAGTTTAGAAAAAATTAAAGATTAAGAACATCTTTCATTTCGAATATTTTACCTTCTTTTTGATTTGCTATAAATTTGATCGCCTTAATAGCTCCTGCTGCAAAACTTGTTCTGCTATGGGCTTGATGCTTTAACTCAATTCTTTCCCCCGGTCCTGCAAACAAAATAGTATGATCCCCAACAATATCTCCACCCCTAATTGAATGAATCCCAATTTCATTTTTAGCACCTTCTTTTCTTTTATTAGGTCCCTTAGAACGTCCAAATTTTAAGGTGTCTTCTGGATCGCATCCAAGAGTATCACAGATTGTTTTAGCAATTGTTAAAGCAGTTCCTGAAGGTGCATCTACCTTGCGATTATGATGACTCTCAATGATTTCTATATCCCATTCATTTAAATAGTTTGTTAAAATTCCAGCAATTTTATATATAAGATTTACTCCAGTTGCCATGTTTGGTGATATAATTGAGGGAATATTGTGTTTCTTTACAAGTTCTTCAAAATCCTTCAAAAATTCTTTCGACATCGCAGTTGTCCCAATTACACATCTTACTCCCTTTTTTACGCAAATCATGCAATTTTTTTCCGTAGCATATGCAATTGTAAAATCAACAACAACATCGGGTTTTGTTTTATCTATAATATCTTCAAGTTGGTTTACATCTGTAATTACAATGCTTCTTTTATCCAATGTACCCGCAAGAAAACCAAGAGATTCCCCAACATTTAATTTATCGCAAGCAGCTACTACATCAATATTTTCATCCTGTAATGCAAGTTGGCTGATTAATTTCCCCATTACGCCAGATGGACCTAAAATTAACAGTTTTATCATTATTTTCTCATTTTATTTATTTGAAATTTTAGTTAGATTAAATTTAATTTTTGTAATACTTGATTGATTTTTGCTTGATTTTCATTTAAAGGGGGAGTTAGTGGTAATCTCATTCTTTTATTCATTATACCCATTTGCTCAGCAGCGTATTTTACAGGTCCAGGATTTGGTTCCACAAAGAGAATTTTAAAGAGATCATACAGTTCAAACTGCATTTTTCTGGCTTTTTCCCATTCTCCTGCATTCATTGCTTTTGTAAATTCTACTATTTTTGAAGGAATTATGTTTGAAGCCACACTAATAACCCCTACTCCTCCCAATGCCATTATATGATACGTAAATCCATCATCTCCACTTAATACAATAAAATCTTCACGTGTCATCTTGATAATTCTCGTGAATTGGTCAATATCACCACTCGCACATTTAATTCCAACAATGTTTTCTTTTTTCCTGGCTAGCTCTACGATAGTTTCTGGCTCTAAATTCCTGCCTGTGCGACTTGGGACATTATATAAAATAATAGGCACTGAAACAGAGTCTGCGATGGCAGAAAAATGGTCAATAAGGGAGTGTTGGGCAGGTTTATTATAATAAGGGACGACTACCAAAATGACGTCTGCACCTGCATTTACTGCATATTTAGAAAGGGAGATGGCTTCTCTTGTAGAATTACTACCCGTTCCTACCATTACTAAAGTATCTTTCTTATAATTCCTCGCTTCATTTATAGTAATCTCCATTGCTTGATGATGTTCCTCATGAGATAAGGTTGGGCTTTCACCAGTTGTTCCCATGGTTAAGATGTGACAACCATTATCTATTTGAAACCTGATGAATTCTCGATATTTTTCCTCATCAATTGATAAATCCTCTTTGAAAGGAGTGATCATTGCAGTAATTACATTTTTAATATTATCTAATTTCAGCAAAATTCTTATATTCCTCTGTAATTAACATATAATAGGGTAAAAAAGATATATAAGGCTTATTGATATTGCAATAAGTAATTATGATAACAAAATTAGATTATCTCGATAAATTTTCTGGTACTTTATTAGGAGTCGCTATTGGAGATACTTTAGGAAAACCTTTTGAAGGATTGTTAAAAGAACAAATCCAATCTAAAGTCAATAACTTTCAGGAATTCATAAAGAAAAATAAAAAATTATTTAATACTTATACTGACGATACTCAACTCACAATTCACACAGCCCGAGCATTGATTGAAGGTTCCGGTTTTGACATCGATAATTTTGTTAAGGCATATGTCAATTGGTTAGACGACCCACCCATAGGTCCGGGTTATGGATGCTTAATTTCTATCAAGAAATTAAAATATGGAATTCCGTGGAGAGAAGCGGCTTCAAATTCGGGTGGTAATGGCGCCGCAATGAGGATTTCTCCAGTTGGTCTTTTTTATATCAATAAACCGGAGGATTTAAAGAGAGTTGCCTATCAATCAAGTATAATCACTCATTCTCACCCAGCGGCCTCTGCAAGTGCTATTGTTATAGCGTGTGCAATATCCTATTTAGTTAGTAAAAATCCTGAAAATGGATTTTCAATTGATGAATTCTTCGATACAATAATAGATTCTATTGCAAACTCACACGAACCAATTTGGAATGAGTTCATATCTATTTTAAAAAAAGTACGAGAAAATTTAGGGACACCAATTAATTCAGGATTAATAAAATTCTCACAAATTGGTGTAAAGTCACCATTTTTCATTGAAGAATATTTTGGAAAAGCTTTTGTTCATCCTTATGCCATTAGTACCGTTGCTTGCGCAATTTTTATCTTTATTAATAGACTAAGCTCTTTTGAAGATTGTATTTATGAACTTGCGAGCGCTGGGGGTGATAGCGATACAGTAGGAGCGATTGGCGGGAGCTTGGCAGGAGCATATTTTGGAAGGAAAAACATTCCAATAGATTTAATTGATTTGTTAAAAAATAAAAGGCTTTTCTTTAATATTAGTGAAAAATTATATCAAAAATTTAAGGAAACAAATCACAATCACTAATCAAGATTTAAAAAAGCTTCCTCCAATATTCCCATACATTTAACGCAAAAATTTGGAGTTTTTTTATCAACTAGCATTAATGATTCAGAAAACTGCATGACACAATCATTTTCACAATGATCTAATCCAAAAGTGTGCCCGAGTTCATGTATCGATTCCGTTAAAATTCTTTTCTCTAATAAAGCGGAGTTTTCCTCCCTATCATAATTGGATTCTTTGAGTCTAAAAATTGAAATTAAGGCAACCCTTGGAATGCTTGTTTTAAATTCCTTAGGAAGCTTAGCAATTCCAAAATTATATTCAAAAAATCCAGAAAAAATATCTTGATCTATGATTCCTAATATTCTGAAGTAATTTTTGCGTTCAGCTTGCTTCAATAATCTTTTTAAAATTAATGGCGCATCAAATTGCTTCTTTCCTGAAACGTATTCAAATTTATATAAACCGAGATCATTAGAGCAAATTTTAAATTCTATTCCAAATCTCTTAAAACTCCACTCTAAATTTTTCTTCAATTTAACCAAAATAGATTTATCTACTAAACCAATTTTTTGAAGATAGATTTTGTGTTTCATCAACAAATTACTAATTTAATTTTATTTTAAGATTCTGTGTAACAATAAAATTAAAAATTGAAAATTAATTTTAATGTGTAGTAAGGTAATTTAAATAAACCCATTCTCATTAATATTTTAACATAAGGGCTAGGAAATACCTACAAACGATGGGAGGGTGGTCTAGCTTGGTATGATTCCTGGTTTGGGACCAGGTGGTCGAGGGTTCGAATCCCTCTCCTCCCATCTTACAAAATTTAAATTTGAGTATCAGATTATGAACTAATAAATGTTTTTAAATTACGAATTGAATGATTCCTCAAATTCTACAGAATCATCATTATTAAAATAAATATCTGGAATAATTTCTTGAAGAGCGGTAAAAAAAGACAACATAATGGCAGGATTTTCTGAGGAAACTCTATAATATGATAAAATTCTTTTAATTTTCGAAATTTTTATCTGATCCTTGAAGAATTGAAATAATTGTTGGATATCGTTCTCGATATCTTCTTGTCTTTGAATCCAAACTACTATCTGTTTCTTTTTAATACTTTTTTCCACCTTTATCTTTAGCTTTATAATCATTTTCCTGACTAAGAATTGAATTTATATATCCTTTTAATTTAAAATATAAAAACTAAGATATTTTATGCGAAAAAGTAGAATTTAGGACAAATTTATTACCTTAAGTATTTATCCAATTCTTTACCTATTTTTTCAGTTTTTTTATCTTTCATCCAATAACGGATTTTTGAGGATTTCAAGAATTTTTGGATCTTATCATTTAATTCAGATAGTTGGTCCTTGTCTTCTTTACTGAGCTGGGGTATGTTTTCCATTATTTTTTCTGTGGTTTTTTTAATCTTTTGCGCGATGATAGGGATATCAATTTGGTCTTTTCCTTTGGTGAAATGTAATTTCAATATTTCTTTAATATTTTTAATCCAACCTTCCTTCCAAGGGTAATTTCCGCTTTTTTTAGGATCAACAATTTTGATATTTTTTCGATTAACAACTATTAGATCATCGGGACAGCTATTTTCACACGCGCCACAGTAAAAACATTGATCCTCATTACACGCAATTTTTCCATATTTCACAACATCCTCTGCAGATTCTGGGATAAAGAAGGATTGAACAGGGCAGATGTTAATGCACGCTTTACAGTTCTCTGGACTACATTTATGCAACATGTTCTTTTTAATAATTACTTCTCCTTCGATTGGACTATCGATATGAAAACAATTAGTTGGACAATTCTTTTCTATCATATAATAATCTTTTATATGATTTCTATCCCTAACACTCAAGCAAAGTTTGCAGGTTTCATTTTTAATATCTTCTATACAATCTTTCTCGTCAATCCTAAAAAAGCTATCAATTGAAGGATATTGATCCAGATCAATTTCTCCTTCTGGCTCAATATTTTCATGGAAAGCATCGTTGGGGCATACTATCGCACAGAGCATGCAATAACAACATTTATCATGATCAATTAAGAGTTTAGGATTTGAGTCGTTTAATGTGTTCTGAGCAATTTCAGGAATTGGTCCTAGCTCAATTGCATCAACCGGACAAACAATTTTGCATAAACTACATCCGATGCATTTTTTTATATCATAAACAAGTTTTTTATTTATATCTTTATAGTTCCATTTTAGAATCAATTGATCCTTAACAGCATCAAAACTTTTTTCTATTCCTAGGTTCGGATCATCCTTATTAATATCTTGCTTTGAAATTTTAGATATATTCATCAACCACTCGTTTAGTTTTCTTTCCACTAGATATTAAATTATCTTGTGTAATTAATATTAATATCAAAAAAATAAAAAAATAATTCTTATCTCAAGAATAATAGTCAAAACTTTCCTTTTCAAACTCAGAGATATATTCAATAGAAATTCCATCTGGTTTTTGATTTGGGGGAATGTACCTCAATTGCAAATTTGGTATAAACGCTCCTATGCCACTTTCAGCCAAAGTGATTGCAGGATGATCTGATTCACTAAAAATTTCTTTAGTAAGTTTAAGAGTTAGAATTCTACATTGCTGCTCATCAATGATTCCTAACGAGTGGATGTATTCATGGAGAAGGATATGATAAGTATATGCCCACACGATTTCATATGGTTGGGTCTCTAAAATAATTTTAAGAGGTGCTGTATTCATTATTATATCAGTACCTGGAGCAAAATGCATACCACCAATAAATCCACCTTGTACCATTCCCATTTCTGCCAAACCTAAGCTAAGTCCAGCTCTATGTCTACCAAACACTTTTTTTACATCCTCTTTAACACGTGCAAAGATATCGGGCATTTCTTTTTTTAAATCGTATAAATCCATATCACTCCTCTTTCTTATATTTAATTAGAATTCAAAAAACCAATCTTCATCATCTTCTCGTAGAAAACCCATCAGACTCGACATATCCGTCAGTAGAGATCTAATCGAACCAAATCGTTGATCTCGCTGATAAGAATCCATATCTGAGAAAAATAAGTCATCCAAGAGTTTATTTATGTCAACTCGATTTTTGTAACGTTGAGGATTATAAAACATGGTAAAAACAATTTCTTCTGAGAGATTGAATAAGTCATTTAAACTCTTATCCTTAATTTGATTATATCGAACCTTTAATCTTTTTTCAAGGTTTTTTTTAAACTGACCATGCATCAATTTCCTAATCTCTTGAAGGATACATTGTTTTTGAATTAAAAAATCCTTTCTCTCTTGATCCAAGTGAGAAATCTCTTGTTCAACTTTTAGGATTTGATCTCCCAAAAACTTGATTTTATCATCCACGGTTTTAAATTTAGAATAATCAATTGAACAATTCATATTTTGAAATTCAATTGCATTTGAATTATTAAGTGCAGGTTTAGTGTTGAATTTAATGTTATAGTATTGAGGGGTGATATCAATTCTAACTGAAATATTACTTTTTATGCGAAAGGTACCGCCCCTTGATCCTTCAGGTGGTCCTTCAACAAGTCCTGAATCAGTAAGTAACTTGAGCTGGCTATGAATCGCTTGTCTCGAAATTCCTAAATCATCTGCTATTTCTGGTCCAGTACGGGGAACTTTTGATAATTTTGATAATATACTTCTTCGTGTTGGATTACCTAATATTTCTAATAATGAATCTAATCCAATTAACTGTTGATCTGATCTCTCATCTTCTACTTCCATATTATTTTAAACCTCCTAAAATTATCTATACATTTCTTCTAGACCTTTTTCAGCCTTCTTAGCTATATCTGCACCTTTTAGTACTTTTTCAATTGCTTCTGTGAATTCTGTTTTAGAGATTTTTATATTCTTGACCATTTCTTCATTGAGTTCAGCGATCTTTTGCTCTAATTCTTGAATTTGTACAGATATTGTTTCTGCTTCTTCATTTGATTTAGGCATTCCGATTTTTTTATTTTTTAATGATTCAATTTGGCTGTTAAATTCAATAATTTCTCTCTTTTTTAGATCAACTTGAATAATGGCTTTTCGTATTGTTAATAACGTAGCTTCCTCACAAATAGCTTGAATGTCAGCTCCTGTATAACCATCTAAATTTTCTGATAATTGATTTAGGTCAACATTCTCATCCAAAGGTTTATTCTTCAAATGAATCTTAAAGATTTCTTTTCTCGTGACTAGATCTGGCATGGTAATCTCAATATGTCTTCCAAATCGTCCTGATCTCAGTAAAGCAGGATCTAACATATCGGGTCTATTTGTAGCGGCAAGTAAAATGACATCTTTTAATCCTTCTAAACCATCCATCTCAGTAAGTAATTGTGAAACAACTTGTTCAGTTACTTCTGAACCTGCAAACCTTCCCCTCAGTCCAGCAATCGCATCAATTTCATCAAAAAATATGATGCAAGGTGCTGCAGAGCGCGCTTTTCTAAACGTTTCTCGTACAGCCTTTTCGCTTTCTCCAACCCATTTAGAAAGAAATTCAGGTCCTTTCACTGAGATAAAATTTATATCGGTCTCGTGAGCTAACGCTTTTGCTAGTAATGTTTTACCAGTCCCGGGTGGACCATATAGTAAGATACCATTTGGTGGCTTTGAATCTAAATGTGAATATAATTCAGGATATTTTAAGGGCCATTCTATTACTTCTCGTAATTGTAATTTTGCATCTTCAAGACCTCCCACATCATCCCAGCTTTCTGTTGGTTGTTGAATGAGAACTTCTCTTAATGCTGAAGGTTCGATACTATTTAATGAGTCTAGAAAATTATCCATGCTAATTTGGATTTCAGATAAAATCTCGTTTGGAATGGGTTTATCTAAATTGATTTTTGGCAGAATTTTTCTTATCGCTAGCATCGCTGCTTCTTTAGCTAAGGCTTCTACATCAGCACCAACAAATCCATGAGTTCTTTCAGCGATTACATGTAAGTCGACGTCTTCATCGATTGGCATACCACGAGAATGAATTTGAAGTATCTCATATCGACCATCAGTATCAGGGACACCGATTTCAATTTCTCGATCAAAACGTCCAGGTCGACGCAATGCAGGATCTATATCATTAACTCGATTAGTTGCCCCAATGACAATAACCTCTCCTCTTCCTTCCAATCCATCCATTAATGATAATAACTGAGCTACAACTCTCCTTTCAACTTCACCTGTAACTTCTCCTCTTTTTGGTGCAATTGAATCCAATTCGTCAATAAATATTATGGAAGGTGCTTGTTCGCTTGCCTCATCAAAAATTTTCCTTAAATTTTGCTCACTTTGACCATAAAATTTACTCATTATTTCTGGTCCACTAATTGTAATGAAGTGTGCTTCAGTCTCATATGCTACAGCGCGTGCTAATAGAGTTTTACCAGTCCCAGGTGGACCGTGTAATAATACTCCCTTAGGTGGTTCTATTCCAATTCTTTTAAATATTTCTGGATGGCGAATGGGAAGTTCAATCATTTCCCTGATTTTTTGAATTTCTTCTCCTAAACCACCGATATCCTCGTATGAAACGCGAGATTTTTCTGATTCAATGATTTCTCTATGGCTTTTTTCACTAATTATAATTTCTGTATCTAAATGGATTCTTACGGCCTCAGTTCTAGGAATATAATCTATAACTACTAGATCTACTCTCTTATTTGCACTTGCATAGAAACTCAGAATATCTCCTTTAGTTACAACCCGATTTTCTAAAATTCTGGTTAGTTGTTGAGATTTTCTTGTAAAAATTGCCTCTTTTAATCCAGCAAAAGTGATCTTATCAGCTAATGCCGCATCAATTTTACGTATTTCAACAATATCATCTAAAGAAGCACTCAAATTGCGTCTCAACGAAGGATCTATTCGAATTGTCCCGCTTCCTCTATCTTCATTTCTTCCTGGATAGATTAACGCAGCTGTTTTTTTTTCTGTTAAAGGATGTGATATTTCTATGACATCTCCAGTTTTAAGATTTAATGTTTGCACTACATCCGGATCCATTCTCACTATACCTCGGCCTGCATCTTCTTTAAATGCGTCCTTAACTTTTAACTGGTTCTTTTTACCTCTATATCCTTCTATTATACCACTCATCTATTTTCTCACTCTTTACTATAATCATAATATTCTTTTAAATATATAAAAAATCAATTAAAAAGGGTAATTGGTTTGTTAAATCTTCTTTTTAATGATGATTGAGGCTATCCCATTGTTAATATCCATTATATGACCATCTAAAGATGATTTAAAGGGCAATTTGATTTCTTTTTCAAAATTACGATTCGAATTTTTTGCAATTATCTTTAATTTACGTCCATCATTGCTTAAACTTAAAATTACATGTCCTTTTTCAACTCCTGGAACTTCGAGAATGATTTCCACTCCATCCTCAAGATCGTGAATTTCTGAATAAGGCTCAAGAGAACAGTTTTCCTCCTCCTCTTTACAGGGTTCTAACGAAAACATGCTTGCATCTATCTCTTTACCTTGATTTTGATCTTTTCTCATGAGTTTAAATCGAGGATTTTGCTGCATATTTATTCCTTTTAAATACTCAAGCATCTTTTTTTGGTCAATATCACCTTCAATTCGAATTTCAGGTTTATCCATTCCAGGTTCAAAATGATAGGAGACTTTGAATCCTTTTATATTTGGGTTTTGGGAGTCTATATCAAAATTTTTGATAGGTTCCGGTATAAACAAGAAATCCACATCATCAGATAAATCGGGATTTATTTTAAAATATTTCTTAAATTTTTTTAAAATATCCGCATAAAAATCATCATAATCGTCATGATCATCATTCATATCTATCACTACTTTGTAATTGTTTTTTTGTCAACGTCTACTTGATAAATATATATTCACCTATAAAAATGTATCGATTTTAATCAATAAGGCAAAGAAACTCGAATAATATTGTTTGGTTTATGAAAATCTTACTCAACAATTATTAGTTGATACTCCACGCTAAATTTGTTGTACAAAAAATTGATAAGTATAGTCAATTGAAGTAATTTAAAAATTTAATTATTATAAAATGATCAATTAGTAATTTTAAAAATACTTTTAAATTAATATAATTGTTTTTTATAAGTAATTAGTAATAAGTTCGGTTTAACTCTATAAACATAGATCTTAAAGAATTAGGTATTTTACAAATGAAAATTGGTTATGTGCAAATCCATCCTTTATTTGGTGAAAAGGATGCAAATTTTGAACAAGTAAATGGATTATTACAAGGTGTAAAAGCAGATTTACTTGTACTTCCTGAGTTATTTGCAACTGGATATGCTTTTATTTCTAAGAGAGAAGTACAATCTTTAGCTGAAGCGCTTGACGGTCCGACATTTCAATTTTTAAAAGAACAATCTCAAAAAACAGGAGCTGTATTAATTGGAGGATTTGCTGAAAAGAATGGTGATAAAATTTATAATTCCGCGATGAGCGTTTATAAAAATAAATTTTTAGGCATTTATCGAAAAATTCATCTATATTATAAGGAAAAGATATGGTTTTCACCGGGAGAAAACGCTCCAGAAGTATTTAAAGTGAATAATGTAAATATTGGGATGATGATTTGTTTTGACTGGTTTTTTCCTGAAATTATACGTACATTAGCTTTGCAAGGGGCAGAAATTATCGCTCATCCTAGTAATTTAGTACTCCCATATTGTCAAAAAGCTATGCAAACTCACTGTTTAGTTAATAGAGTATATGCAATAACATCGAATAGAATTGGAAGAGAAGAAAGGGGAGATGATGATTTTACTTTCACTGGAAGAAGCCAAATCACATCATATAATGGAGATATACTCTCCTCTTCTCAAGATAATGAAACTGATATTGCGGTTGTAGAAATTGATAATGAAAAAGCCAGAGATAAACAATTAAACCTCTTCAATAACATCTTTGAAGATCGACATCCAGAATTCTATAAACAATAGAAATTTTTATTTAAACTACTCCATCAACAAAATATGTATTAACAATCATTTTAAAATTAAAAATAATTTATAGATTATTTTTAACCTCCTTAATGACTTGATAGGTTCTTCTTAATAATTCATACGCAACCTGTGGAGGATTCCATCCTTTAAGTCCACAATCGGGACCAATAAATTTTAAGCGATCTCCATAATGCTTTAAGGCGAGAAGTAGATTCTCTTTGATGAATTCTTTTGAATCAATTAGACTCATGATACCTTCATATGTTTTTAATTCATCATATGGTGTCCCCGCATCCAGTTTTTCAGCCATTATACTATTTATATTAGTTCTTGTGATACCAACTCGAATGAATTTATCATACAAATCTAAATCCTTTTTGGGGATAACATTTGAATGATCAGAAGCATATTCACAAGTTAACACGTCAATATTTTTTGCTTGAATTGGAGTGTGAAATTTTTTTAATGTATGGAGATGAATTTGAATAATCGAATCGATACCATCTACAGTTTTATCAAAAGCCTTAATCAAGGCATCTTCTTCGATATTAAACATATCCACATAACCAAATGATGGTTCATCAATGGAGATTATGGAACAATGCAAATATTTGGTATTATTGATCGATTTTTTGAGAATTGTATTAAGCGATTTTGCTATATTCATTACAATATCAGGATATACTGTAAAACCTTGCTTTTTAATGTACAACTCTATAGGTCCAGTAATGCATACTTTAATTTCCAGACTATTTCCAGTTCTTTCATAATAGTCTTTTGAAAAGGAATCTAAGATAAATAGTTCTGGAATAATTGCTTTTCGGGGGTCTATTAGAGAAGGTTCTGTTTCATAATCTTCAATAGGTTTTAGGAATTGATTATACATATCCATAAGTTGGGGATAATTTATGATCTCAACTCCTGCATTTAATTTTAACTGAAAAGATTGTAGAAAAGGATGAATGAAATAATTATATATTCCCCTATTCTCAAATATATCCGCGTTATTTACAATTCCTTTGTATCCAGCCCAATAAAATTGCTTGAACTTGTCAATATCGATATAATCTGGTAAAGGAAAACTCCCAACATCATCGAATTTTGGAAACTCTATCATTTAACTATGAGTTTATAAAATTTTGGTTTTTCTAATTAATCATAGTAGTATTCCCTCATTAAATAATCTATTCTTTTTCCGTCTAAATCAAAGAGTTGGTAAAATAGATTATCAATGATCATTTGGATATCTTCTTCTCTCTTATCATTTATTGCATTGATAATCATTTCTTTAGATGAGTTCGTCTCAGGATTAATTATATGAGAGATTGATTTTAATTCATCTATAAAATCATTAACATCATAATCATTAATTGGATTTATTAAATGTATTCGAAATTTAGTCATTAGTTGAATTAATTCAATGATTGAATTCTTTTCCTTGGTTTTAAATTGATTAAGGATTGGTAGTGGGATTCCATCTTCAATTTTGGTCTTGCTTCTTTTCATTGCTAAACCTCTTGATTTATAGATGAATCTCACGATGCTGGAATTTAAATAAGCAAGTAAAAATATGGGAGTCAATTCAGAAGATTTTTTGGGCCACAGGAAATATGTATCTGATGTCGCATAGTATTGATCCATAGCATATCCAAAGACATTATCCCGAGAAATAAATTTAAAAAAGATTTTTGGGCTATTATCATATAAACCTTCCAAACTGATTAAACCATTACGCTTTTCTTGTCTAATATGGCTTCCTCGACGTGGGTAATAGATATTTCTTGGATTCTCGTTTGCATTTATTAATATTTTTATTAGATCTTGCTCATATTGTTTCAAATATTTAGCTAGGGTAGGGTAGATTTTTATTAATTGATCCTCTCGATCCTCATTTTCAAGTTCGCTAAATTCAAATTTATCAAAATATATTACATAACCTTCAAGTTCTTGAGGAAGATATCCGTAGGGCACAATAGATCGACTTTTATAGATTTTCTTTAATCTTTTTTTCTCAAGTGGGTTAAGTTTGGTAAATTCCTTATTGATATTTATTAAAATCTCATCTTCCTCAATTGAAATCTGATCTTTTTCTTTTAGAATAAAAATATCATCTTTTATTAATATCAGTCCATTCCGAATACTGAAATAATCTCCTAAAGATGCTATTTTTCCTTCTTCTATGCAAAATAGTCCTATCTGAGTGATTATTTCTTCGACTTCTCTTGGATAGATTAAATTCCAATTTCCAAATTCATCTAGATCATTATTCTTTAAAGCAGAAGTATATTTTTTAATAAATTTAGATTTATGATTCTCCAGCATTTCAGACAAAATAAGATTAGTATATTGATGGTTTGAGTAGTTAACATTATCATTTTTTTTTACTTGAATGACTTGAATTGGTTTATTGATCTTTTTATCTTTTTCAGTATCACTCTTTTTCTGGAGTATAAAGATGCAGTTATGTTGCCCCAAAGCATCTTTAAATATCTTTAATCTTGTTAAATCAATGTATTGTAATATATAGCAATCATTAGCAATATGGGGTTTAAGATACTTTATTCCCGTTTTCTTGGATTTAGTTAACCAATAATTAGTGGTAATATAAGATAGAAGTCCCCCGGGTTTTAATTTTAATATGGCAAAATGAATAAAATAATAAAATAAATCCATATTTCCAACAAAATATTTCCGACAATTTGGATATTCATGTATAAGTTCCTGAAAAATTTGAGGGTTATAATTTTGTCCTAAATAAGGGGGATTTCCAATAATAATATCGAAGTTATCGTTAAGATTCGATCCTAAAAAATTCGTAAATTTAAATATTACATTTGGATAATTCTCTAATAAAGTTTTATGAAGGTTTGGATCTAATTCATAAGCAGTTATATTGTTAAATCCCCAATTTAAGAGGGATTTAAGGAAAACCCCTTTTCCCGCACTAGGTTCAAGGATCTTAACGTGATCAAGGTTATCATGTATAGATAAGTATTGATTTTTCACATTTTGTACCATAAAATCCGCTATATAATCAGGAGTATAAACCTGTCCTATTGAATTGTTCTTCAAATCCATTATATATTAGTATTGTTGAAAGAAGCTAAATATTTGAAGTTTTCATTTATTAAAAATAAAAGAAAATAAATACAGAAAGAAGTTATTCCTCATGATGATGTTCATGATGTTCCATTTTGATATTAATAGGCTTCATATTACCTATAGCCCAACCTGCAACTTCATTGAGGGAAGGATGTATCACCATTGATTTATATACAGGCATAAATGATCCCGCTTCAGGACAAGCTCTTCCCAATTTATTAGGTCCTGTTCTTGCTGGAAATTCAGGAGAATCACAAGTATAGCCTGCATTCATTAAATATACAAACGGTTGAACAAGAAGAGCGGCATAAGGACCAACCACATGCGCACCTAACAATTTATAAGATTTATCAATCACTAATTTAACAAAACCATCATCAATATCATCAGTATTATAACCCATCGCAAATCCTTTCGCTACTGAAGAATAATTTTTGATAGCAACAAATATCTCATGACCTTTTTCGATCGCTTCTTCTTGAGTCATGCCCACATGTCCAATTTGAGGTGAAGTAAAGATTGCCCACGGTACTACTGAATAATCAACACTCTGTTTTTCGCTCTCAGGACCAAAAATGTTATTCGCACATACATCAGATTCGTAATTTGCTTTATGTCTAAATTGGTAAAGCCCATTAGCATCCCCAAAACTCCAAATATTTGCCTTAGCAGTCTCTAAATATTTATTAGTTTTGATCCATCCTCTCTCATCAGTTTCTACTCCTGTATTTTTAACCTTGAGTAAGTCTGCATTCGAACTACGACCAGTAGCCACCAGAATTTCTTCCGCTTTTAATTCAACTTCCTCGCCCGTTTTAACATTTTGAACTGTAACAATTTTCTCTTTTTTTTTTTCAGTGACTTTAATTGCTTTATGATTAACAAGAACAGTCATATGTTCTTTAAAATTCCTCTCCAAAAACTCGCTAATTTCGGGTTCTTCTGTTATTACTAAACGTGGCAACATCTCTACAATAGTTACCTTTGTTCCAAACGCAGAAAAAATATGGGCAAATTCTGCTGCAATTACACCCCCACCTATTATAATTAAACTTTCCCAAGGTTTATCTGGGAACTTATCTCCAAAGAAATTCTCATTAGTAATAAACTCCACTTGATCTAATCCTTGAATTGGAGGAATAAACGATCTAGCACCAGAGACTAAGACAAATTTCTCTCCCTTAAAATGACCAATAATTTCACCAGATGATACTGATTTTACCTTCATCTCATACTCCCCAATGAATTCACCAATCCCTTTATATAATTTTAAATTATGAACATTGGATAAACCATCTTCCATTTCCTTGCTTTCATCAATTTGACTCCACATCCTCCTTGCAATTAGATCCCAATCTATATTGTCGACGCTGAATTTAATTCCTACCTTGCTTGCATGCTCTGCTTCTCTAATTAGGTCTGCAGGATGGACCAATACTTTTGAAGGAATACACCCACGAGTTAAACAGGTAGCTCCAAGCTTGGTATCTTCTACTAAGGCACAATTAAGTCCCAACTGTAGTCCATAATTTAGAACATTGAGCCCCGCACCCGAACCAATTACTACTAAATCATATGATTCCATAGATTCATTTCGATTCCCATCGAATTTAAAGTTTTTAGTAATGAATTAAAAAGATTAAAAGAAAGACTAGTTATTGAATAATTAAATAATTAGTCTTATATTATTTTAAAATTAATAAATGAACATTAAAATACTGAGATAAAGAAAAATAAGCGATATAACAGCTATAATAATAGATAATTGCCCAACTGCATCAATTCCCAATTTAACTGTAAGGGTTTTCTTACCTGTTTTTAAATCAACCTCATAATCACCAACATCTTGATATGGTACTAAAGCTAATACGAATAGGAATGCGAATATTACAAAATAAAGCGTTGAAAGTGTAAAACTCCATCCTTGTGCTAAAAAAACCCACAACAGTGACATAGAATAAGCAAATGCAGGTGCAACTTCGTGCCCTAAAGTGATGCTTTCTGAAACATAATTTGATAATATGATTACGGGCACTAATGGAATAAGAATATATATTAACTGCCAAGTGATAAAAACTTGTAAAATTGCGAAACCTAAAGAGATGATTGTCAATATTCTACCCACAATCTGAAGATGTTTGACTTTTAAAATGCCATCCCGGATTACTCCTACGCCTCCAGATTCTAAATCATAACCAGCTAGCCAATCTGCTGCTTCATCTCGATAATGTACACCGATCCCCGCAGTTATTATAGTAATAAATGATAGGATAAGTAAGACAATATCAATTGTATTTCCTGGATGGTTAATCCCGATTATAATTCCCCCAATCCCTAAGACTACGTATGAAACCAAAAATTTAGGTCTAATCGCTTTAATCCATCCAATTGCTTGTTGCTTTTTTGTTGCCATTATGTTTTCAAGTAATAAATTAAGTTATTAAAAGGATTTAATTAAATATGAATTGCATAAATCTTGTTGCATTTTTTATATTTTTTCTAATAAATTATAAATTTTCTAATAAGGAATAAGTTTTATGTTGTAGCTACATCATTAAGTTATAATTACACATTTCCTTTATATGTGTAAACATAAATGAAATTCTGAAAGAGAATTTTATGAATTATAAAATAATAATTGTAGGTGCTGGGCCAGTCGGACTGTTATTAGCAAATCTCCTTGGTTCAAAAAATATTGAAACATTAATTTTAGAAAAAGAATTGATCAGAAGTCCTTGGTCAAGGGCTATTGGGATTACTCCTCCCTCTTTAGAAATATTAAATGATTTAAATCTTGCCCATCTATTTATCAAAAATGGTATTATAGGGAGAAGAGCAATCTTTTTTGGAACTACAATGCGGTTAGGTGAATTAAAGATAGAGAAAATTCCCTCAAAATTTCCATTTGTTCTTTCTTTATCACAAGCTATAACTGAAAAAATACTAGAAAATAATTTAAAAAACTTTTCTTGCGTAACTATATTACGAGGTTATAATGTTTCTAATGTAAAGTCAGACTCGGAGAAATATTCAATAGAATGTTTCAATATTCAAGACTTAAAAGAATTTACTTTCTCATCAATGCTCATTTGCGCTTGTGACGGTGAGAAATCAGTTATTCGACAAAAAGTCAAAATTCCCTTTATAGGGTATTATTTTAAACCCACTTTTATTATGGGAGATTATATTGACAAATCTCTCTTTAAAGAAGCTGCTGTTTTATGGTTTACAAATAAAGGGAGCATAGAATCTTTTCCGTTACCCAATAAGAAAAGAAGGTGGATCATCCAAACTTATAAATTTATTGAAACCCCAAAAGAGGGATTTTTAGAAAAAGTTATACTCAAACGCACAGGGATCAGCTTAAATGAAAAAGATAAAATTTCTCAGAATTCATTTGGTGTTCAAAAATTTTTAGCTGACTCATATTGGAAAAAAAATGTATTTCTGTGTGGAGATTCCGCTCATACTATGCCTCCGATTGGAGGTCAAGGGATGAATACCGGATTTGCTGATGCCGAATTTTTAGCTGATATCCTATCATCTTATCTAAATAATCCTAAACTCAACCTTAAAACTCTTGCCAATAAATATGAATTTTATCGAAAAAATGCTGCCAAATCTGCCACTTTAAGAGCAAATTTTGGTATGCGTGTTGGAACTGCTCGAAATTGTTCAATCTCACTGATAAGATCGGTGATTTTAATTATATTACTTCATCTACCTATATCTCGCTTAGTAACACCATTTTTTACAATGTTAAATATTCCTTATAATAGACTTCATAAAGTGTTTGAAAAAGAAAATATCATTAAATATGCTTCAATAAAGGAAAAAAATTGAAAAAAAAAAGATCAAGAAAGTTAATTTGGAAATGCTATACATTTTAATGTTCTTCCAATAAGACCGAGCAATCCTGCACAAACGACACAGAATAAACTTATGAAAAGGAGAGGTATTAAAATTGTTGCTGTTGGCAAAAAGAAACTGATTACTCCTAATGAAATTGCAAGGGCGAGTAATACTGACCCTATAATCATTTTCTTTATGTGTTGAGTGGTAATTATTCTTTTAAATCGTATCTTTCCATCAACAATTCCACTCATAAGAGTTAAATCGACAAAAATCGGCAAAGAAATATTTAGAATAACAATAGTAGTAAGAATCTCATTTCTATAGAAAGTTGGAAATATCACTGTTAACATTGTCAAAATAAAAGAAAAGACACTAAACCCCACAGCAAAATGTGTTAGTATGGGATGAATCTCTAAATCTAAGATTTTTTTACGCTTCTCTGAAACCTTTTCCTTATATGGTTCAAATGCGGTTTTTGGAACTCCGCAAGCGGGACACTTTTCTCCCAATTTACTATCCTTAATAATGTAACCACATACTTTGCATCTTAATAATTGCGTCATAATTAGTTATTATGTAGTTTTTTTTAATAAGATTATTGCTTTTAAATCTTAGATCTAATTCTATAAATCAATTGCATTAAAATTAATATTAAAATATACAATTTAATTGTGCAATTTGAATTTGTTGCTAATTTCTTCTACTAAATCCGGTTTAACTTCAGTGAATCCTATTTCTCCAGAGAAATCTTCAATCATTTTAATTGCCATATTTCTGACAAATTCTGGAATTTTTTCGGTCAAATTTAGTTTAAAAATTAACGATTTTAATTATTTGTATCTTCTTGAGTTAAAGGTTCTTCCATATCGTCGTATCCTACTGAGTATATCTTTTCCGCTTCCTCTGGGTGATGAGCAGTTACTTTTGAAGTAAACCAGAAGATTAAAATGATAGTTATCATTATCAATCCAAAAACGATAAAAAGTCGATCTACTGCAATTGGAGTAGGATTTGTACTAGATCCTTCAACAGGTAAAATTCCAAATATAGTATATGGGGCTCTGGTAGATTCTCGAACGTACCCCATTACTATAACTATAAACATTCCAACAACTCCTGCAAGAATTCCCGCATATCTAGAAATTTTTGAAAGTTTTCCCCATTCTCCCTCTTTCATCTTCTTTAACATCTTTACATCAATTGCAACAATCAAAATTCCAATAATCATTAATCCTAGTAGAGCTATATACTTAATACCCATAATACCAAGAGGATTAAAAACCGAATTGGCCTCAAATTCAAAAGTATCTCCTAACCACGAAGGTTGGATTAAAAAAAATGCACAGATCGCACTTATGATAAGAAACCAATTAAATAGCTTCTTATACTTAGCATTTTCCTCTCGATTGAGGATTTCTTCTTTTCTATCGATATAATATACAAGAATGATCAGAAACAATGCTGATATAAGAGAAACAACTAGTAACATTTCCCACGCTCTAGGACCATGCATTATCATCTGGAAAGCGGGGTTAACCGAATAAAATAATTGATTTACATAAAGTAATCCAAATATTGGTTGAAAAATAAGGCCAAATAAACCCCACATCATACCCCAAGATCCAACCCAGTCCCAATACTTTTTGGAGGCAATATCTGGACGATCCATATAGTGAAACATAGCCAGAAGGATTAATATAAAACCAAATACAGAAACTGCTGCAGCAAAGCGATGAATTGTTAAATACCAAGTAGTAGGATTAAACCACCATGACATTAAATCATTAACTGACATGGTGATTATTCCATCACTTCCAAATGTCACCGTAGGAGTTCCTGGGGTTAACATTCCTGCTGCAACCATGTTAATAAAAAAGGTTTGAAAAAATACCGTAATTGCGAAACCATATCCAAGAATTTGATGATATTTTATCTTAATTTTATCCCATGAGAACCAATAGGTATACAGAAAAAACACTTCTAAGAAAAACGCAATAACTTCTAAGAATAAAGGCCACCAATAAATATGAAAGAGGTTTGTTACGAGATTAGGCACAAATATAATAAAGAAAAGGACTCCTGCTGTAGCAAGCGTAGTTCCTAAACTAAATAGCATTACATTAAATAAGGTTATAGATCGAGATAACCGATTAAATCTACTTGTATGATTTCTAATGAACAATGTTTCAGATGTTACAGCAACCCATGAGCCTCCTAGCTGTAAATTTGCAAGAAGAGTATGCGAGAGCATTACAAAAGCGATAGCTATAGAACGTCCATAAGTACCAAACATTTCTTGAATTGGTAAATTTGATTCATATTGGCTAGGAAGATTATCAACAGGTGGCATTATCTGAGTTGACGATATAAACCCTCCTTGAAGTGGAACAAATATCAATGCTAAAATAATGATATATATAGTAAAGCTTAAGATAATGATTAATAACTTTTTTTGATTAACTTTTTGGAATATTTTTTTTTTAACTGATGGTTCTTCTAGTTCAATTTTCATATTAATAACCTCTAAATAATAAAAGTACGAGTTCTTTTAATATTTAAATTTTTCCTTTCGAAAATAGGATTCCCCCTATTTAAAAATTATTTTAATTATTGCTCTCTTTTAGTAAATTTTTTGATTGATAATTGAATAGCATTAATGTTCTATAACATAAACCTTTTTTATATTAACAACTTTCTGTAATTCAACTCTATAGGAACTAAATCTCTATTAATTAAAGTATAAAGGATAAAAAGTGGTATTAGTAATAGATACTCTGGATAAGATATTTGTCAATAGTTTTTTGAAGAGGTTTATGCTAAAGTATTTTGAAATGATCGTATTCAGAAAATTTTTAAAATCTCACGATATCCATATTACAAATAAAATAATTTTAGACGCGGGATGTGGTTCAGGATTTGGGTTACAATTAATTCATGAGAAGTTTCATCCCTTAAGCCTTTACGGTTTTGATATATTACCCGAACAAGTTTTAAAAGCTAAGAAAAGAAATTTGAATACTAAGATCTCTATTGGAAATATTACTAATGTAGATTTTCCTTCTAACATGTTTGATGTTATATTTATATTTACTGTTCTCCATCACGTTCCTGATTATCCTAAAGCGTTAAAAGAGATTAATAGGATCTTAAAACCAGGAGGTTTCCTTCTAATCGATGAGCTAAATAAACGATTACTTGATTTTTTTGATAGATTTATGGGGATTAAACATCCAGAAAAATCAAGGTTCGAATGGTTTGAATTTTACAGAGCTATTAAAAATGCCAAAATGATCATCGTTGATAAAAAAATTTTCCCTATTGGATTTGGACTTTTTTTATGCCAAAAAAAAGATTTTAAGATTAAAGCTTAAAATTTAAAAATGAATAATAAACAAATAATTATTATTAATAATAAAAATAAATATAAAAAGGAGTTGTTATGATTGTTATTTTTCTATAATAAGCCCGGATTTGATGAGGGTTTGGGTGCTTTTATTTTTGGAAATCCTCCAATTCTTGGGATGCTTGTATTAGTATATTTTCTGATTGGTGCTGTTTTGGCAATCTGGTCTTATAAAAATGCAAAGAAAAGGAAAATGAAGTATAAGGCATGGTTAGTCGCAATACTTTTTTCAGGCTTTATTGGTTTCCTAGTATATATGACTATAAGGGATCCATTTGTATCGGAGTAAATTTAAAAAATTATTAATTTGTTGTAGTTAATAATCATCTAAATTTGAATTCAAGCATAAAAAAATTATGGAATAGTCAAACATGAAATTTATTGATAAATATAAACTCAATTTTATCTCCTTCATTCTTTTTTGTTGGTTAATCAGCTTTAATTTTTTAGTATTTTCTCCAATTCAGACAAATTTTAAATCAGAATATATTCTTTTATCTCCTAAAATATCTAATTATTGGAACCTCACAAATGAAATTCATATTAATAACAATTGGTCAGCTAGTGAAGCTGTTTATGATTTCATTTCAGGATCTGGCACTTTTAATGACCCCTTTATAATTGAAAACATAACAATTGAAAATCTCAAGAATGGTAATAATGCTATTACTATAGAAAACTCTCTGGATTATTTCATTATCAGAAATTGTAAAATCGCTGGCTCTGGAGCTTCAATATACAATGCTGAAATCAATATTTTCAATTCTACCAAAGGAATTTTGATAAATAATACAATCTCTTCTAATATTGGTACCGGAATATCCTTGGTTAAAAGTTATAATATTTCGATTATTCAAAATATTCTTTTTAATAATAGTTACATCGGGATTGGACTAAACGAGAGTTGTAATAATTATGTATTTCATAATAACGCAAATTACCAAGGGAAAGACGCTACAAGTGGATTTGGTGTAATTCTATTTAAAAGTCATAATAATACTCTATCAAAAAACTCCGTTTTACATAATACTGCCATAGGAATTCTTTTAGGTAATAGTACCTATAATAATGTAACTTTAAATATAGCTAATTATAATTATCTGGGACTCCGTTTAACTCAAAATTCAAATTATAATAATATTATTCAAAATAACTTAAAAGAGAATACTTATTGTTATATTGTTGATAATGATTGTATAGAGAATATACTTGAAGACAATGATTGTGGTTTTATTGGATTTGAATTTTATTTCTTTCTCATTGCATTTGGGATAATATTTGCACTATCCTTAATTGGGTTGATTTTTGCTATAATAAAACGTAGAAAGATTAAAATAGAAAGAAAACAATTAAAATAATCGGTTTTTATAAGAATTATGTATAATAAGATCCTTATAGCTTTAGACGGTTCAATCTATTCAGATATGGCAGAAGAAATTGCATTAAAGATTGCAGAAAATTCAAATTCAAGTACATTGTATGGATGCCATGTCTATGCATCAAAAATGCATAAGTATAGATTTATTGAAATGGAATCGGGATTACCAGAGAGATATCAAGAAGCAGAAAAATTAAATTATTTGAGAGATACTCATGAAGATTTAATAACAGATGGAATGCAATTAATTTCAGATGCCTATTTAGCCCCAATAGCTAAAAAGGCTTTAGAAATGGATTTGAAAGTTGAAGGAATCACTCCAGAAGGTAGAAATTATTCTAAACTTCTTGAAGTTATCGATAAAATAAATCCTGATTTAATAATCTTGGGTGGATGGGGACATGGAAAAGAGGAAGTAAATGCTCTTGGAAGCTTAACTCAAAGGATTTTATTGCATAGCTTAAAATCAGATTTATTAATTGTAAAAAAGCCAATGCTTTTTAAATATAATCCCATTGTAGTGGGGATTGATGGAAGTAATAATTCTTATGCTGCTTTATTAAAAGCTCTTAGCTTCGCAAATATCTATAATACTAATATTGAAGCTATTGCTGTATACGATCCTTATTTTCATACTGCAATTTTTAGAAAAATAGCAGACGTATTACCTATGGAAGCTCAGAAAAAGTTCAATTTCACAGCACAAGAAAAAATTCATGATGAAATAATTGATAAGGGTTTAGAAACGTTATATTTAGACGGATTAAAAAAAGCCCGATTAATAGCAGATTCCAAAAAAATTCCGTTAAATATAAACGTGCTCGCGGGTAAAGTATACATAAAAATCATAGAATATAGTAATCTCAAGAATTCTGATTTAATTGTTCTAGGGAGGTGGGGACTTCATAAAGAAGATATTTCTTTAATAGGTTCTCATGTATTTAATTGTGCTATATTTAGTAAAAGTAATGTTCTTGTTATTAATCCTTCTGATAAAAAGATAGATGAACTAAACATAGAAACTTCAGATGTAAAACAAATCAAATGGAACCCTGAAGCAGAAAAATTAACTGAGAAAATTCCCGCTTTTGTGAGAAATATGGTAAGAAAAATGATAGAGGATTTTGCTTGCGAAAAAGGGATCTCAGAAATTCTGCCAGAGCTTGTTGAAAATATGGCAAACAAATTTGGAATGGAAGGTAAACTAAAGTAGATTAAAGATGCTTATAAAGATATTCACTCTTATAATTAAAACTAAATTTTAGTCCTAAACAATTGGTAAGAGAATGTAAATAATTTAGAGCCAATCTTAATCATATTCAGTAGAATAAATTTATTAAAAGTGCTTTCATTTAAAGAAGAGGATAGATAAAAAATGATTGGACATGATTTTAAAAAGATCTATCGAAATCATAAATCTATAAAAGGGAAGTAGAAATGAACTTGGAATATGAGATTGTTCGAGAAAATGAAAATGTAAGCATAAAAAATCAAAATGGAGAGATTAAAAAATATCAAATTCAACCTTTGCCATATACTTTCTTACAATGGCAATCGAACGCTAGATTAGGAATGTTTGATCAATTACAGAAAGCAGGGATGCATTCAATTAAAACCCTACCAGCTCATCTCCCCGTATTGGCGACAAAAGGGGAAGACGAGCCATTCATTAATTTAACTACAAAAGGTTTAGGATTATTACCATTGCATGAGAAACTTAATAATTTTCTTGAATTATTTATCAAAGCTAAAAAATCATCTGATTCCGGTCCATGGGAAGATTCAATTACTCTAAGAATGGAAACTGCCTTAAAATTTTATAAAAATACTGAAAATTTTGATCCATATCTATTAGGCGGTCTAGAAATATTTGAAGGGACAACTGCTAAAAATCTGATGAAAAATCCTTTTGCGTCATTACTTTATACTGGATTAGCACCAAAATTTTTAAGTTTCCAGCTCGATGGAATAGTTGATATTATACTAGATAAAAATGTGTATTATCAATTTTTATTATCTGCTCGGGAATTGTTTGCTTTTGATGCTTTTCATATAAAACAAATTAAATACCCATTCGGATATTTATTTTATGTGATTAAAATTAGAGAAAAAACACCATTCTCAAGAAAATAAAATGAGAAAAACTGACAAGATATATCAGTTATTCTCTTATTTTAACTAAATACAACTTAAGAACATTTAAACCAGATCCAGATCTAATTACAACCAAATCATTTTTTTCATACTTTCAAACGGATAAGTATAACATATAAAGTTTTTAGTAATGATTTAAAAATTAAAGGAATTTTATCATTTTAGCATTATTTGGCATTTGGAAGTAATAAGGTAAATTTACTCCCTTTAGCAGAATCATTAGGAATTTTATTTTCAATCCGTATTGTTCCATTATATTTTTTCAAAATTTTCATGACCAATGATAAACCTAAGCCCATACTACGTCCTCCTCTATTAATATTTGATTTTTTTTGAAAAATACTTTCTTTTCTTTCATCTTCAATGCCCATTCCATTATCAATAAACTCCATTTTGATTAAATCCTTTGACTTAATCTGAGAAATTCTAATCAATATCTCTACATTATCGTTATTATTATGTCTTACACTATTATAAAGTAAATTTTCAAATACATCTATTAATAAATCGTCAGCATTTACAGCTAATTTTTCTTTATAATTCTCAACTTGAATGTTTACATTCTTATTTTGAATTCCTTGTTTAACAAGTCTGATTGATTCATCTAATACGGGAGCAATAATCAATCTTTTGAGATTCTGTTTAGATTCCTCTACTTGTGATAGTTTTCGAACATTTTCAATTAGTTTATTACCTCGAGTGACTTGATCAAAAATTGATTTATTCAATCTTTTAATAGTCGGTAACTTTTCAGGCATACCTAAATAGTAAGAAATTAATTCTGCTGATGATAATATGATTTGTAATATGTTATTTATATCATGAGCGAAAATGTCCTTATAAAAGTTGACTTGTTCATAAGCTTTCTTTGATCTTGATTCTGCTTCTTTCAATTTTTCTTCGGCTTTTTTTCGTTCTGTTATATCTACGTGGTAAGCCGTAAAGTATATCGGTACACTCTTTTCGTCAAAAATCGTATTAATAGTAAGAATTACGTTAATTAAATCTCCATTTTTCTTTTTATTAATTATATCATTTTTCCAATATCCTATTTCAGGATTTAGGATTGATTCCCACATTCTCTGGAAATAATCTAATCCCATCTTTTTTGAATTCAATATTCTTGGATTCTCCCCAATTACTTCATCCTCATTGTACCCATAAAAATCTGTAAAAGCTTTATTCACTCGAAGTATGGCTACATTCTTGTTTCGGAATTCTGCAAGAACTCGTGAATTTGGAGACTTTTCAAATCCTTTTTTAAACAGCTCCATTTCAATATTTTCGGTTAACATCTGCAAAGTCTTAAAGATATAACTTATGACTAAAGCGTCATTTATAAGAACTTTAGATGAAATATAAATTTGGATTTTATAAAATATAAAAAAATCAGGTTTTTATTAAAAAAAATAAAATGAGATTATCTGAGATATCATACCAAATATTCTCGTTTATTTACTAAAAACAACTTCTTGGAGTTTGGGGAAAATTCGGGGGTAATGGACCGCCATACAGTGAACTCCTGCTAACAGTTTCTTCTTTTTAAGTTCAGTTATAAATGGTTTAAAAAACTCGTAATTAGCTTGATCATAAGCTTCATTTTGCATTTGTTTATCGGGAACATCTTTTTTAATGGATTTCCAACGTGCTAATATCTCTTTAGGCACGCTTACGCCTGGCACAAACTCATCAAAACCTTTTGCTATGCCATAGCTCTTCATTGGAAATATTCCTAGCAAAACGGGTACATTAAACTTTCTAATAGCTGTCAAAAATTCGATAGTTTTTTCTAAATCATATACTACTTGAGTCTGGATAAACTCAGCTCCAGCTTCGGCTTTTCGTCCAATCTTAAGTATTTCTGCCTCTATTGGATTCGCATTTGGATTTGCAGCAGCTCCAACATGTAATTTTGGTGGAGCTTCTATTTCATAACCATTGATTGAACCCTTATCTACCATCTCTCGTACAAGTTTAACTAATGTTGCGGAGTCCAAATCGAAAACTGGTTTACTTTCAGGCATATCTCCTAATGCAGTGTGATCTCCGGTGAGTGATAGAACGTTTTGGATTCCTAGAGCATATGCACCCATCATCATCCCAGCAATGCCTAATTTATTCACATCCCTAACAGTCAACTGCCAAATACATTCTAATCCTGATTCGCGCTGAATTATATGAGTAGCAGCCATACTATTAATTGTCACTATTCCTAAAGGACTATCTGTAACGTTTGCTGCAACAACATATGGAGCCATTTGTTTTGCTTCATGAATTGTATGGCTTAAATCTGTTGTTTTTTCGGGTTCTAACTCCCCAGTAAGAATAAATTCACCATTTGCGAGTTTTTCTCCTAATTTAGAATATATTTTTCTCTCTGTCATTTTTTCTACCTCCATACGACTTCTCGTTGATGACCTCTTTCACTCCAATCTACAGAATCTCTTAGTTTTGAGAATAGATCCAATCGTCCAAGTTCTTTCAAGCGTTTATATATTAAAACCCATCCACAATCTTTCTCATACTTACCTACTTCACACTTGCCATCAACCATTCCACCACATGGTCCATTCATTAAAGATTTAGCGCAAGTTGTAATGGGACAAATTCCTCCAGTTTCATTCAAAAGACAAGCACCACAGCCTTGACACCGCATAAAAAAACGTCCAATTCGTTCTGTCATTCCCATAAATTCAGTATTGGTGCCAACAAAAACAGGGATTAGAGGAAATTTTTTTGAAAGAACTTCGGTAATACTTGCAACTCCCAGTCCACAACTTAGAGTAAGGATGGCATCAGTATGTTGAAGCTCTTCTTCAATTTTACGAAAATCTGTCTTCATAACTCGATTATCACATACTTCCTCAGGTACAATCACTGTCGAGATCTCAAAACCTTCTGCCTCTAATTTCTCTGCCATTTCTTTAGCACCTTCAGTTCCTCCAGTTTGACACATGGCAGCACAACTAGCGCAAGAAACAATAGTGATTCTTTTTATATCTTTAATTGCTGCTAATACTTCTTCAAACGGCTTTTTTGTAGTGATAATTGTCATATTATTTATCTCAATATATGTTTAATTACTAATTTTAGAATGTTGAGGATAGAAATTAAGAAATGCATTAAAAGTTAATTATTAACTTTGATAATTTCAAGGACAATTTTATTAATCTTGATGACTAATTATGGTATTTATTTGTAGATTTTTAGAAATTATTTTTACATATTTGGAATTTATGATGAATTTTTACTATACCACATCACCTAAAATATAATTTTAAGAACCTAATTTGGCGGAATTTAAAAATATTAAAATCAATGATTAAGAAGCACCAAGCAAGATAAAAATAAAATTAATAATTCCTCCAATTGTTAGTGCTAGACCAATTTCTAAAAATGAAATTTGAATCGCGTATTTCCAATTAGTTTGCTTAGCGATTATGATAATTGTTGCGAAACAAGGAATATAAAGCATTGTTACTAAACTGAATGTTATCATCTGAAACGGAGTGAGTAGTTGAGTAATTGTCAATCCTACATTTTCAGCAAATACTCCTAATAAAACTAAAGTCAATTCTTTCCTCAAAATTCCGTAAATAAGAAAAACACCAGTTGCAACTGGCAAACCAAGCCAAATAGAAGTAATTGGAGATAAAATTAAGTTTATTGGTTCCAAGATTTTAAAAAGGAACAAGATTTCCAAAACTATTCCAAAGACAATAATTATTGGAAGAGCTCTAAAGATGAATTCTTTGGAACGGATCCAAGTTTGCTTGAGGATAACTTTATAGTTTGGAGTCCTATATGCATGCATTTCCATTATCAATTCAGTGCAAGTTCCAGGCATTGTTTTATTTAGGATCCGTCCAACAATCAAAATAGTTGCAAGATTAATACCAAATAGCACTAATACCCATCCTAACCCCACATATCTTCCAACTAATCCCATTACTACAGTCATTACAGCAGCACATGGGATAAGAGAAGTTAAAGCAATAGAGATTTTCTTCTCACGTTCCGTTTCCATTATCCTACAACCAGCACAAGCGGGAACATTACAACCAAATCCTAAAACCATCGGAATCACGGTTTTTCCATGTACACCCAATATATGCATTATCTTGTCCATCATAAATGCTGCACGAGGGAGGTAACCCGAATCTTGTAACAATTCGATTGTAAAAAAAAATGGAATAACAAATACTAATACTCCTGATATTGCACCCATAAATCCTCCCATTCCTCCATTCCATAATACTTGAACTAGAAGATTATCCGCTTGAAATATTAGATAAATTTGATTCGTCCAAACTAAATAAATCTCATCAATGAACCCTCCTAATACGTTTCCAATAGTAAATGTAAAGAGATATATCCCTAAGAGAACTAAAATCAAAATAATATACCCCCATATTGAATGTGTGGTCAAGTGGTCAATTATATCAGCAAAATTATTCCGTTTTATTTCTAAAGGTTGATCGATTAAGATTTTTTCAGTTATCTGAAAAATATTATTATAAATTTCAGAAGATATGATGGTATTAATGTCTTCCCCGTGTAATTCTTCTAAATCCTTTCTAAATTGAGTTAATTTAATACCTTCAATCGATAACCCCAAATTAATTTCTACAAATTTTAAGATTTCTTCATCATTTTCCAATAATTTAATTGCAAGAAATCTTGCTGGATAAGGAGATTTTTCTTTAAAACCTGATATTGAAATTAGTTCCTTATTCAACAAATCTATTATTTCCTCTATTTCTCTTCCAAAGGAAGTTACATCAGGAGGTAGGTTACATTTATTTCCACTTGTTACTAAAAAAATTGCTTCTTCTAATAATTCATGAACGCCAACACCATGAACTGCAACGACAGGAACTACAGGACAGTTGAATAACTCTTTCAACTTATTTATATCTAAATCTCTTTTTCTCTTTCGTAAAATATCCATCTGATTAAAAGCTAAAATAATGGGAATTTTTAATTCTAATAACTGAAAAGTTAGGAAGAGGTTCCTTTCCAAATTTGTTGCATCAATTACGTTAATTATAAGATCTACTTCCTCAGATACAATGTATTCTCGAGAGACAATTTCTTCCAAAGTGTAAGTTGATAGGGAGTAAATTCCGGGTAAATCAACCAAGTTGAAATGATATCCTAAAAACTCTAAGTGTCCTTCCATTCTTTCAACAGTTTTTCCCGGCCAATTTCCTATAGTTTGAGATAATCCCGTTAGTTGATTGAAAATGACTGATTTTCCCACGTTTGGGTTTCCAGCAAGAGCAATGTTTATTACATTTTCTCCCTTTTCATTAGAGATATTCCTTTTTGGATCATGGCAACTCATTATTAGTAACCGTGAGTTTATAAAATATTAAAATCTTTCTAAAAATTAGGTGGAACAATGATCATGACATAAAACCATAATTTTAGCAGCTAATCCACGACCTATCACTAAAGAAGTACCCCTAACTATTATTTCCACAGGACCGTTCCATGGTGCAGATTGTTTTTTTATTATTTTCGTACCAGGAAATAGTCCAAGTTGAGTTAATCTCCTTTTTGCATGATACCCCGCTTCCACGTTCACAACTTCAAGTTCTTTTCCTTTATCACATTCGGTTAAACATTTTAATAACGGAACATAGTTTTTATCGCTTTGAAATGGTACTCTCTTCTGCCATATTCTATGCATAGTAAATCATTTTTTTTTTCTCATATAATGTTATCATTGAATCCATTTAAACTTGTTTGTTATGTCTAATAATTTACTTTTTATCTCCGTGGAAGTAAAGCTAAAGATTAAATAGTTATAAGAGTTCTCCCAAATTATAGATATTTAAAATCTAGAGCAATTATTATTAAATAAATGTTTATTAAAATTGCATAAAATTAATTATCAAATCAAAATTTAATAAAAAAAGAAAATAAGATTAGGGGGTTAATAGATAAGGGAGCATTTTTGCGATTGGGACTGCGAGACCTCCGAGTAGGGACCCTATTGAAGTCAATTTCTTGAAATAATCCTTTATATTTTTAGTTATTTTTATTGCACGAGTTTTTCCTTCGATAATGGTGCCATATTCATCCATTAAGAAAATTTGGATGGTCTGTTCTCCTACTTCTCTTGGTTCTAAAGTTAACCAAATTGTATCTCCATTTTCCAGCATTGATGAGAGTATTCCTACGATATCATTTGATCCTTTTGAAATTAATGGAATGGGTTCACTGGGAATCAAGAACGTGCCTCTTCCCTCCACATTAATATCCAGTATTACTTCATGGGGATCAAATCCAGGAGCTACAACTTTAATCTTGTAATTCTTATCGTTAATTGCATTGTTATACAGAAATATCATAATATTAAGTTCACTATTCAAGTATGTAATCTCCTGCGCACTTGAATCCATGTAAATTGGATCATTTGAAATACGAGTAATGTTATCTGCTAGTTCTAATTGTAGGCGGTCTATAATGTTGAAAAATCCCGGATTATATTTCTTGATGTAATCAAAAAGTTTATAGATATCCTTTGTTGAGAAATACCAAGAACTTTCAATCATAAGACCTTTTTCAATGTCGTAATCAATTGAATCGATATCAAATATTTCTTTTAATTCTTCAGCGAATTGTTCCTTGTTTATAACATTCTGAAAGCGTAGATAATAGAGAAATAAAATTCGCTCTATTGCGAATGTTATAGGTAGCTCATCAGCTTCTTGCTCTTTTACTTTTTGGATGAACCGTGGATTTAATAATTTGTTAATCCCTGCCAAGTATTCATCCCATTTTAAGTAAGTTACAGGATCGAGGTGGTCAGAAAAAACCTCCCCAAAAAAATTATCCAAGAAAATTTGATGAGTTGTTGGCTTGTAAAAGTCTTGAAGACCATTCACATCGTGGATATTTAAGTTTAAACTTCTTACCAATAATGCCAAACCGAAACCAATTAAAGCAAAGCCAATGGCTGCGAACCCTATATCGGAAAACGCAGGTTCAAGAACCATAAGAAGGAATAATACTAATGATACGATGGATATCAACCCTATTATTTTTAGTAGATTAGTTACCCGCTTAACTCCACTAAATAACAAATCAAATCCATCTAGACTATCTATTGGTCTTCCTCTTCTTCGTTCAAAGTTAAGTCTCATCTTTAAACTCTTTTCGGTTTTCATAGCTCCAAGAATTAGAACGATTGAGTTAATTCCATACAAAACAAGTATAATAATGAATACAATAGTTAATGTTGCATCTAGCAAGGCGTAATTAAATAGCGTTAAAATAGCCATCACTACTAAAATCAATGGAAGAACGTATAAGAATATTTTACCCCACTTATTCATGTATCTTATTAATTTACCTTGTACGCGCTCCTTCTTGATTACTTTATTCAGCTCTTTTTTTAAATCTTTTTCCATGTTACATTCTATCCTTTTGCTAATAAATGTGAGTTGTATATAATATCTATTAAAGAACTTGTTGTTTAAATTGTTATTGAAATGGAAAAAAGTGAAAGATAAGATGGTTATATCATCAAAATAATAAAGGAATATATATTTGCTTGATGAAGATAATAAAATCTATCAAAATTTTAAGGTTTAAAAATGTCTGTAAACGGTAAATTAGATTTTGGAAAATTTAAAATTCATCAGTTGTGATATGTATTTAAAGATGGAGAAAAATTATGTTCAGATTTTTAAAGAAAAGGGGATAGGAATTCTGCAATCTGGAATAATGGGAATATTAAATCTTGCATATATGGATACATTTGCTAGCTTTGGGGTAATCATTGAGTTATTCGAGATATTAAAAAGAAGAAGTAAAAAGTAGATCAAATTCATAAAATTTTCATAGTAGAAGAAGATTTTTAATAAAGAACTTAGTTAAAATGAATGAAAGATACCGTTTTAATCAAAAACGAATATTTTTTTCTAAATATTTAAGAAAAAGGTAACAAAAACAAAAATTTTGAAGATTTTTGATCAAAAAAAACACACTTTTTTTAGGTTATACTTGACTTTTTTCGCACCATTTTGAATATAATTTATTGAAAAATGTCATAAAAAGAGTATTTTATATTATATTATAACATGTCAACATTCCATGAATCCCTTTTTTGGGAATTGAATCCCCCAGAGAAATATGAATTCCGAATTCCGTATTATAAAATCCCAAATTGATCGAATTCTTAAGAATTCACCCAAACTCGGCAAATCCATCAAAAATTTTATCCCATTAGCTTTAAATATCAAACTCTTCTTTCTTATATTAATAAATAAAAATTAAATAAAATCAAGATATTGGATGTGATCAAGAAAAATGGAAATATTAGAACTTCAAGAAAAAATCCTGAGCCTTTCAGATATACAAATGAAAGAGGTTTATTCGTTATCTAGCCACATGAGTTTAGATAGTATCGAAGAGTTGGCTCCTTCATTGCTAAATATTTGTTTAGACTCAGGAGGTAAACTGAAAGATGAGTTAGGAAGAGTCATATTTCATCTTCAGAAAACTGAAAGATTAAATACTCGAATAGGTTTTGAAAAACTACTTCATGGATCTTTAAGGGTAAATGCTGAAGAAACATTCAAGCTTCTAGAAAGTTCAGAACAAGATGCAAAAGATTTATCGAGTGAGTTGAAAAAACTCCTAACAGAATAAAATAATTTTTTAATTCTCACTTCTTTTTATCCGCCAAAATTTAGAATTTTAACATCATTATGGTACTAAGAAATTTGGGTAAAATAATATAGAGATGATAGGTCAGTATTTAGTTAGAGAAAAATAAATGCATAGATTAGGACTTAAGATGTGAGATCAAAACTTATATTTTGAATTTTGCATTACAATAATCATGTCAGAATTTGATGAACCCTCGGACATAGAAAAAGCGTGGATTTACTGGGAAAAGATTAGAGATTCACTAACAGGGTTATTCGAGATTTTAAGCATGAGCATGGATGAAAATAACATTTTTTATCAATGCGCAGTTGATAATTTAGAAAGCCTCAAGGAGACTATAATAGATTTATTAAAAAAAGATTATAATCCAATCGAGATCAAGAATAAATTGAGAGATCTGGAATTCGGTTTGAAAAAAAGCTTGTTTTTTGAAAAGGATGAAAATCAAGATGAAAAAAAATCTGTCTCAAGATGATTTAAATATTTCTTTACGTTTCTGATTAATATTAATATTTCAAGAAATTCAGTTGAATAAAATTGAATGTTCTTTTAAAAGAATCAAACATAATTCAAATAATCAATCTAAAAAAACATTTTAAAGATATTAAGGCAGTTGATGGTATATCATTAGAAATACCGAGAGGAGAATTATTTAGTATTTTAGGTCCTAATGGTGCGGGAAAAACAACCCTAGTGAAAATGTTAACTACAGTTTTGACCCCAACAGATGGGACTGCTAATATCGATGGTTTTGATATACAGAAACAGAGAGAGGATATTGTAAAAATAATCGGTGTTTGTCCTCAAGATGTCGTAATTTATGACGTTTTAACTGCAGAAGAAAATGTTGAATTTGTTGCTAGAATGAATGGAATTCCAAAAGAGGATGCACATTTAAGAGCAATTAAATTATTAGAGAAATTTGGGATTGCAGGGAGACAGATGTGGTCAAAAAAATTCTCTGGAGGCATGAAGCGAAGATTGAATTTAGCGATGTCTTTAATACATGATCCAAAAATTCTTTTTCTTGATGAACCCACTGCTGGGCTTGATCCTCAAGCACGTAGGTTGGTGTGGGATTTTATAAGTGAATTGAAACAAAAAAATATTACCATTATTTTAATGACTCATGATATGGCGGAAGCTGACTCATTAAGTGATCATATAGCAATAATAGATCAAGGAAAAGTTATTGCCCAAGGCACACCAACAGAATTGAAAGAAAAATTTGGAAGTGATAACGTTTTAGAAATTCTCACATTTAAAGAAGAGGAAACGGAACTCTTGCAAAAACAGATCAACATTAAAAATTTATCATTTATTGCAGATTGTAAAGCAATTGGAAAAAGAAAGCTTTTTGTTGCATTTCGAGGGGGATTGAGAAACTTGGAGGCAATTCTAAGGCTTATAATAGAAAATTTAGAGGAAGTAGAACATATGAAGTTCCGTCAAAATTCATTAGAGGATGTTTTTCTAAATTTAACGGGCAGGAGGTTAAGAGATAAATGATGCTGACCGAAAATAAAGCCATAATAATTTGCATTATGAATTTGAAATATAAGATAAGACAATGGCAATATCTTTTTTTCTCTCTTGGATTTCCCATAATGTTTACATTATTATTTTATTTCTTCCTTGGAGCTGAAATTTTTAAATATAGTTTTCCAGGAATGGTAATTTACACTACAGCCGCAGGAACTCCAAGTGCAGCTATTGCATTTTCAGTAAATAAAACTTCAGGAATGCTCGAACGTTTAGATACAATGCCTACAGGAAGAAAAAACATTTTTCTTGGAGCCCTAATGTCAGAAACTATTGTAAATGCACTGCAGATCATTATTATTTTCATACTTGGATATATAATTCTGCAAATTCCTGTCATAGGCGTCATTGAATTATTAATAGGATTTTTTGTTGCGCTTATGTTCGGTATTTCCTCAGTAGGAATTGGAATAATAATTGCAAGTATCTCAAAAACTCCTGAAGTAGCTAATGCAATCGCTTTATTCTACTACTTGCCAATGATGTTCCTTTCTGGTGCATTATTTCCATTCGAAAGTCCAATTGTCTTTTTCACCCCACCTTTTTGGGCAAAGCAAATATATCTACAAATTACGGTTTTAGGTAATGGATTATTTGAAAAACTTTATAGCAGTTCAATGATTGGCGTTTCAGCAGAATTAACTTCAATTCCATTATGGGGTGGAATTCTAATCACTTTGGCTTATACAATTGGCTTTACATTAATTGGAATTCTTATTTTTCAGAAAAAAACAAGACAATAACAGATTTTTTTTTTTTCACTTTTGTAAATGTTTTTATATGGCATTTCTTATATTTCCTATATTTCTGTTAAATCTATCTGAAGTATCAAATTTTAGTGGGAATGATTAAAAATGTTAACTTTAATTGGTTGGATAGATGGTCTTACGGCGTCTGGAGTCGTGATTTTTGGATTCCTTTTTGGATTTTTCTTCATCTATAAATCTAGAAAAACTAATGCTAAGATCCTAATTGCTTTAGGTTTGGCCAATTTGTTTGCAGGTCTTGTGTTTTTAGGTGTATTTTTAGATTTTTTGACTGTGCTTATTTCTATTTCACATATTAACATTGATAATACTAATGGTTTAGTGGGTATCTTGAGTTATATTTGGTTACCACCAGCAATTATTACTGCGATATATATAGGATCAAAATTGTTGGTACCTAAACTAAAATGGGTTATAATCTCAATATTTACAGTATTAAGCATATTTTTTTATATTATCATCTTTATAGACCCATTTGCAGCATTTAACTTTGTTTATCCCGCAATCCCAGGAGAGCTCTTAATTGACTATAATACAATTATACTATCAATAGCAGGGATGCTTATGGCTTTCTTTCTACTTAGTACAATCTTTTTACTTGGAGTTGGTTTTCTGATCAAGGCTTTTCAATCAACAGGAATACTGAAGAAAAAGTTCTTCCTACTTTCGTTGGGTGCTATATTTTTCTGCGTTTTTGGATTATTAGAGGGATTGACAGCTCCAGGATTGATGATTATTTTCGTAAGGATCGGTTATCTGACAAGTTTTTGGTTCATGTATTATGGCCTTAAAGATTAAATCTTATTCTTTTTTTTCTTATATAAATTAATATTATATGGTCATGTGGTTAATATGTTGAAATTCACTTCAGAAATCTCAAAAATAAATGACGTTGTACGGATTAAAATTGACGTTCCTTTTGGAGTAAAATTTGTGAGTAATTATTTATTTGAAGTGAATGGAAAGACAGTTCTTATTGATGCTGGTTTGAATATGGGAAATTGGAGTAAACTATTTTTTTCCGGGTTGAACGAGGAAGGTTATAGCTTTTCCGATGTTGATTATTGTATCATAACCCACATTCATACCGATCATATTGGACTTGTCAAGAAATTTAAAAGAAAAAATCCAGATTTACAACTTTTAATGCATGATATTACTCATCGAATTTTTAAATGGGAAACTGATAAAAACAATGAAGATGAATTTCGTGAAGAAGCCACTAAGATTGCTAAATTAATGATCATGTATGGGATTTCAGAAGAGCAAGGCAAACAAGTGGTTCAATTTCTTACCTTATGGCCAAAATATTTGCAATATCAAGAACCAGATCAATTGATTCATGATGGAGATATAATATTAAATGATTTAAAAATAATATGGACACCTGGTCATAGTTTTGGTCATATCTGCATTTTTAATATGAAGAATGGGTATTTATTTTCGGGAGATCATATCTTATCAAGGATAACTCCTCATATTGGCAACTTTGTTATAAGTTCAGCTCTGAAAAATGAATTTGAAGATCGTCATTTTGATAACATTCTGGACCATTACTTAAAATCATTGGAAAAAATAGATAACTTAAATCCAAAAGTTATATTTCCCGCTCACCAAGACATAATTTATGACGCCCATAAACGAATTCAAGAAATTAGAGAGCATCACGAAAAACGTATTACTGAAATTTTAGCTATTTTACACAACAAAGCACTCACGCCTTTTAAAATCTCTCAAATACATTTTGGAACGGAATTAGATGAGATAAATTCATACATGGCTTTGAGTGAAGTGCTCGGTCATTTAATCTATTTAGAATATCAAGGAAAAGTGGAAAAAGTGGAAAAAAATGGAAAATATTATTTTCACCAAATTTGAATGAAAAGTTTAAAGCATCAAGATTAATTTTTCAGGATCTAATACCTTATTACTGACATAAATAAAAAATAACCATAATAAAGCTATGAACCCAGTGAATAATAAAACTGTAGTAATCGTTAAAAACGCAGGGTTAAAGATTTGAATTAACATTATACCTAAAACGGGAGTAATCAAGGCACCACTGATACTTTGAGCGCTTTTCATATCCTTAGCTCGAGAGCTAATAATTACGCTAATTTGAATATTTAACAAGCCCCAAAACGGAGCTAACAGTAATCCTACGAGCATTATTGGGATATCAGAAAAAAATAGAATAATTCCATTTAAGTATGATAATAACATCAAATTGACGATTATCCCTAATGCGAAAAAACATGCAAGGGAGATAACCATTGATGGGATAAATGATGCTAAGACCTTTCCAAGTATTAATTCTGCCTTGGTTATGGGTAAAAGGAGTACTCCTTCCATTGTTTTTCTTTCTTTTTCTCCGGCAAAAGAGTCAGATGAGATAATAATTGGCATCATTCCAGGTATAAATAAAAATAGTGGTAGTACAATCATTCGAATTACCATAATAGCTCCAGCTAACGCATCATTATAATAGGGAGGAATTTGTAAGATTGATCTCAATAAAGCGGGGTCACTAAACTCGCTCATAAAAGCATTTGGGTCAACTAAAAGTCCAATTAACATCATAATCGGAAGAAAAATTGTAAATATCACAGGAAAGATGGTCATTATGGCAAGAATTTCCTTACGCTTAACTGAAGTTTTCCAATCTTTCTTCAATATCCTAATGCTATTTTTTAAATCCATTTTGATCACCTTGTTTTTCATTCATAAGTCTAAGATAAATTTCTTCAAGGGAGTGAACGGTTCTTCTAACCTCTAATATATTGGCATCCAATCTTACTAATTCTTTTATGATCCTTGGAGTTATTTCATCTATATTATCAGAGTATATTATAATATCTTTATCTTCAATCTTATATTTTTTTATGTAATCTAATTTGGATAACGATGAATTGATTTTTGAGGATATAGGATCCTTTAATGAACATCTCAGTTCTTGAGCATCCCATAAATCCTTGCCTAATTCACTAGGTTCACCAATTCTCTTAATCTTTCCCAAATCCAAAATCGCAACTCGATCGCATACTTTTTGTACCTCTTCCAAATTATGACTATTGATGAATATCGTTCTATCCTCTCGTTTTAATTCTAAAATGAGATTTCTCACGTGGACCGAAGCTGAAGGGTCTAATCCTGCTGTAGGTTCGTCAAAAAATAAAATTTCCGGGTCATGAAGTATAGTACGAGCGATAGCTAGTCTTTGTTTTTGTCCTTTAGAAAGTTTACCTGCTTTCATATCTTTTCGTTCAAGCAGTCCCATTTGTTTCAAAGTATCATCAATCCTTTCTTCAAGATTATCTAATGCATAAAAACTACCAAAAAATTCTAGATTATCATGAAGAGTCAGATTTTCATAGTTACCATGATTTTCTGTCAAGAATCCAAGATTTGTTCAAACCAAATGCGCTGTAGATCTATTTAACTCTTGATTATTGATGTAAATTTTACCCGAATTTAATTGAAGGATACCTGCAATACATCTTATGGCTGTAGTTTTTCCTGCTCCGTTTGGTCCTAACAAACCAAAAATTTCTCCTTTTTTGACTTCAAGAGAAATCCCTCCTAAAGCAATAATTTCTCTGCTCTCCTTGGGTTGTTTTTTATTTTGCTTATTTTTAAATATTTTTATAATATTTTCAAGTCTAATAGCAGTATCCATCATTTTAAGCCTAATAATTAAGTTAGTATAATTATCTTAAATCGAATTATAAAATATAAATCGACATAAAAACTTGACTTTTCATCATAAAAGCAGTATTAAGTATCTAAAATTAGAGATCTCAAAAAATTTGATCCTAATCTTGAAGAATTTATTTTTGAGATTGTGTTTTGATTGGTTTTAATACCACGCATACCCTTTCAACGCTCTTTACATCGCTTCTTCCCCGGAAATTTTCAATTAAAGCATCCAATTCTGTTATTTCTGGAATATGAACCTTCACTAATACTCCGCATTGACCTGCAAGAAAGTATACTTCCTCACACTGAGGAATAATTTGTGTTTCACGTAATAATTCTTTCATTTCAGATTCGTTTCTCGGAATCAGGGTAAGAAAAGCTATTATGCATCTTTCTTCTTCACGGCAGATTTTTATTGTAAATTTTTCGATTACTCCCTCTTCTTGAAGTTTTAAAACTCGTTTTCTTACGGTTGATTCAGACAAACCAACGTCGTCTGCAACCTCACGATATGGTCTTCTAGAATCTTCTATAAGCATTTCTAATATTCTTTTATCTTTCTCATCCATATTTTTCATTCTTTTCTACCTACCGTTTTTCTTACAAATATATAAAAAAATTTTAAAATTTATAATAAAAAATTCATCATTTTTGATTTTTGTTTAATTAACGTATTTCGGATAATCTTTCAATAAAGGCTCAAAAAGTCTTTCATATTCAACAGCCATGCAATGTATTCCCGCAGCTTTCGTTGTTTTCTTGATTTCTTTGATAAATGGGTCGAAAAATTCAATGTTAATCTTATCCAATGCATCATATTTGCCTTGTTTATTTCCCTTGTTATCTTTCTCTGCTTTCTTAAGTGCTTTAAGTAGATCTTTTGGAACGCTTACTCCAGGGATATAATTATCAAAATACCAAGCGATTCCATGAGATTTTAGAGGGAAAACCCCAAGTAATACTGGTACATTAAATTGTTCTAGTTCCTTGAGAAACTCTTTTGCTTGATCAATATCAAATGCGGTTTGTGTTTGAATGAAATCTACCCCTTGTTCAACCTTTCGGCCAACTTTAAAAATTTCAGGTTCTCTTGGGTTGCTATTAGGGTTTGCGACACATCCAAAATTCATTTCTATCTTGCCACCCAGAATTTCGTTACCTTCATAGTCAGTTCCTTCATCTATCATCATTGAAAGCATTTCTGCAAATTGAGTACTATCGATATCATAGAC
>CAZBPC010000007.1:57709-76079 GCA_964493715.1 uncultured archaeon | reverse complement strand
GAGTAGTAGGTGGTTCATGCGATTTAAATAGAGTTTTATGTGATATATATATGAAAGAATAGGCTATAATCAATATAACTATGAATAATATAAATCGCAAGATAAAAGGAATATAATCATCCAGTATAGTCGATATCCGAAAAATATTTGTGTCCAGAATCCAGATTACCATAAAAGTGATGGGTATTATAATGTGATAGAAATGCGTTTTAGGCATTTCTCTCTCATAACCGGTTTTTTTTGAATTCATTCAATAAACACAATTGATTTTAGAGATCATATTTTCTTCTGAATTAATAATATTTCTATAGTCCAATTTTCTATCATCGTTTTTTTGTTTTTCTTTACTTTTTTTTATTTTTTAATAGCAGAGAGTTTAATATGAGAAACCAATTTTTTATACTAATATCTTTAAAAATTGAATAGATGAATTATCATGAATACGGAACCGATCAAAACTTCAAGTTTAGGTGAAGCAATTATTTTTATACTATACGCATTAGGTCCCCTTACAGGAAACGTTATTTTAGTTTTATTCGGTGTACTTTCTTTGGAATTTTCAGTAATTCCTAACGCCATATTGATTGCGATACCATCATTCATGTTCCCATTTGCATTAGTTCAACTATTTTCTGGAGCTATTTCCGACGTAAAAGGTCGTTTTCCCGTAATTCTTTTAGGATTAACAATTTTTGGAATAGGAATGGTCATAGCAACATCATCCTTTTCGTTATTAGTTTTTATTATTGCTAATATCTTAGCTGGAATTGGTTTTGGTTTTGTCAATCCTGTTTTAATAGCATTGCTCACGGATATCACTCCCGGACCTAAAATTTCCAAAAAAATAGGCTTGTTGGGTGCTGTTGCTAATTTAGGAGTCGGTATAGGTCCATTACTTGCGGGTATAATAATAAATGTGGGCTGGAGATATATGTACGTGATATTTTTGAGTATTACAGTACTAGGTATGCTAATTATTAATATTTTAAGAAAAAATCAATCGGTCACTAAAAGTGATGCAAGGATTCGAACATTTTTCTCCCATTTAACTCAAGAAATGCGTCGCTTACCAGTCATCTTATTAGTTATATCAGCATTTTTGCTTTCACATACTTCTACTGCAGCTGTAATCTGGACTTCGCGATCATTTACTCATATAATTCCCGAGGCGATTTCAGGAATAGTAATTGCTATATTTGGGGTAATGGGATTTTTTGGCGGTATTTTAACGGGATTCATTATTAAACATAAAGGGGTAAAACTTGCCTTAACGATCGGATTTATTTCATTATTTATTGCTAATCTAATATTAGTATTATTCGGTTATAACAGTTTCGAAGCGCTTCTGTTCACTTCCCTTGGACTTCTCTTTATGGGTTTCGCTGGGGGAATATTAATGACATTAGTCATGTTTTATAGCCAAACGATATCAAAAAAAAGACGTGGTGCTCTCGCGGGTCTAACAACGGCGTTTCTTTTTGTCGGAATTGCTTTCGTTCCAACAACATTAGAACCATTTTTTAATTCCGGAGGAATAACCTTAGTATATATGATAATTCTCATAATTTCTACGATGCTTCTGGTTGTTTTAATATTATTATATAAATTTGCAGAAAATCTAAAAGGTAATTGAAAATTTCTTAAATAACTTGTACTCCTAATCAAACTTGTTCATTTCTTTTGTCCATTTTCCAGGGGAAGTAAAAAAAATAGAAAAATTTATTATTTAAATTTTGTAGAATTCTATTCAGCATACATGTATTCTTCGGTTTCTTTCCTCTTGCTTTTATCAAGAAAGTATGGTTCAACTATAGAGGTTAGTTGCTTAAAATCATAATGGAGGGGTTCTATTGCTTTTAAGCGACATGTTGCTGAACATTTACCGCACCCTTTACATAAAGCGGGATTAATATGTGCTTTTTTCGTGGAAATACTCACATCTTCGTATTCTTGTTTTAAATCCTCGAGCGTAATCGCTTTAAATTGACAAACTTCAGCACATTGACCACAACCATTACATCTTTCAATATTTACTTTCATATCCTTGAAAAAACATTCTATAGAGAGGAAAACTGACAACATCTCTAATTTGGTAGTCGATATTTCTTTAATGCTTAAAAATCTACTTGCTCTCCCAGCTGCTGCATTAGCTTCTAAAATGGAATCCTGAACATTTTTAGGCCATTGAGCACACCCACAAATGAAAATCCCATAAGTTGTCAAATCCAAGGGTCTGAGTTTTTTATGAGCTTCTATGAAAAATCCATTTTCATCGATGGGGACTTTTATTTTTTCAGCAAGATCGTGCACATCTTCGGGAGGGATCATTGGCGTGGACAATATAACGAGATCGGTTTCAAACCTAATCGTTTCCTTTTGATCCACGATGTTTTGAACGTTTATCTCATATCTCTCTGGACTATCATTAATCTTAGTTAGATGTGGTAGATTTTCTAAATCATATTTTAAATACTCAGCAATTTTTTTTCTCTTGCTTACGTATTCTTCAAATTCCTTTTTAGCCATATGTAATTCTCTAAACAGAACAACAACTTTTAATTGTGGTTTCAATTTTTTTAATATGCTAATGTTTTTAATAGTATTACTACAACATATATTAGAACAATAGGAAAATCCACCCTTTTGTCGGGCATTCACACACATTATTGTGGTGATATGTTCAATATTTTTAAGCCAATCTTTATCCCCTCGTTTTAATCGCTCTTCTAATTCTAATTGTGTTAAAACGTTTCTATTTCTCTCATTATATTGAAAAAGACCCTGAGGTTTAAATTCTTTACTTCCAGTTGCTACAATAATAGTACCTACTTCAAAATTATATTTATTTTCTTGATTGGCAATTTTTACATGGTAATTTCCTATTGACCCTTCCAACTCCTCTATATAAGAATTGAGAAAGACTTTAACATTTTCTTTGTTAGATAATTGGTTTAACTTATCCTCTAAGAAATTTGATGCTTTTATTTGAGTCGGATAGATCAAGTTGAGATGATTCAAATTTCCACCCAATTTATCTTTTTTTTCAACTAGAATTGTCTCAAATCCCTGATTACTTATATTTAACGCTGCTGTTATTCCAGATATGCCACCGCCAATTATTAATGTTCGAGGAACAATCCTTATTATTTCTTCTTCAGATTTGGTCTCAATTTCTTTGTCAACTACTTGCGTGTATCTAGCAGAATTCAAAAACGTAGATATTTGAGATGCAACTCCACTCGCATTTGCAACTGTCTCTGAAATGACCATTGGACCTTGACAGAACCCACATAAATATACCCCCTCTTTAGTCGATAGTAACTTGTCAAAATAAGAAGATTCTTGAAAAAATCCAAAATTATCTAGCCTAACATCTATAATATCAGCCAAATCTCTAGATCCACGAGAAGGTACTAATGGAGCTGCGAGAACTACTAAATTTGCCCTATAATTCTTTCCATATTCATCCTTTCTTAAATCATCAAAATTAATGATAATATCATGAGTTTCTGGTTCTTCTTCAATAGAATTAATGTTAGAATTGAAGTAGTTTATACCATAATCAACTTGAGCTTCCTTGGTATACTCATAAAAATTTTTGCCAAATACTCTGATATTATGCCTAAATATAGAAATCTGAATGTCTTGAGAATATTGTTTCGTCAAAACTGCATCCTTCGTTGTATACATGCAACAAGCTCGAGAGCAATAGGGAACATTATCATTTAAATAACTGGATCCAGCACATTGGATAAATGCGATACTTTTTGGTTCTTTTTCATCACTGGGTCTTAAAATTTGGGTTCCAAATGGTCCAGTAGGGCTAAGAATTCTTTCATATTCTAAAGCATTCACGACATTTTTGTATTGATATCCCCATTTCGAAGCTAATTCTTCGCTTAGCATTTCATACCCGGTCGCAATTACAATTGCACCAACATTAAACTCTATATCCTCTGGTTTCTGACCAAAATCTATTGCTCCAGCCTGGCAAACTTTTTCACATACCCGACACACATTCCTATTGAGATAAAGACAAATCTCCGGGTCTATAAGATACACAGGAGGAGTTGCTTGTGGGAAAGGGATGTAAATGGATTTTCTTTTTCCTAAATTCATGTCAAAGAGATTCGGGGCTTCCACTCTAGGACATTTTGCAGCACAATCTCCACATCCTTTACATCGGCTTTCATCTACGTATCGAGGACTCTTCTGGATACTAATTTTAAAGTTTCCAGCTTTCCCAGATACTTTTTTAACTTCAGATAATGTATAGAGAGAAATATTAGGATTTCTATACACCGCAACCATCTTTGGAGCGAGCACGCATAAACTACAGTCGTTAGCAGGAAATAATTTGTCGAATTGAGCCATATGTCCTCCAATATAAGCTTCTTTTTCGATAAGATAAACCTTAAAGCCAAGTTCAGTTAGATCCAGTGAAGATTGGATTCCTGCTATGCCAGCGCCTATTACTAAAACAGAACCTTCCATTATTATAAAATACCCCAATTAATTTCATTAAAAAATAGACTGATTCCTTACAAATCAGTTAAGTTATTTTATGTTATTCTAAAAATAAGGATAAGCGATTATATAAATATTTTCATTTAAATTTGTAAAGATTTGATCATTTAATTAAAAATCATTACTATTTTTAGACAATTATTGGAAAATTATTAGAAAAAGTGATCATCTTTAAATTTTGAAATGTTGTCATTAATGTAAATTTTTAATAAAATTTTAAGAGAACTTTTAGGGATCCTAATTCTTTAATTTCATTTGTAATAATACATATTAGAGCTTACTTGGGTAAATACCATATTTTTTTGTAGCTTCAATCATCCAAACTATTTGCTTTAAATTCATTGCAGGGTGGGTATTAGTAGGAGAAATTATTAGCCCTCCGTCTTGTCCTAAGTTTTTAATAGCGAATTTCACCGCATCTTCAACTTCTCTCTTTGTCCCACTGACTAAAACATGTGAAGTATCAATATTTCCAAGGAAACTTAATTTTTCGCCATATTTTTTTTTAAGGGGATCTAGCTTAACATAAGGAGGTTCTAAGCAATGAACAGCATCAAAACCAGAAGATACGATAAAATCGAGAAGACAGGTGATATCTCCATCAGAATGAAAAATTATTTTCCCCCCTAACTTGTGGATTTCATCAGTAACTCTTTTCATGCAAGGTAATACATATTCATTTATATATTTTGGATTAAGCAGAGGTCCGGATCTAAACGCTAAATCACTAGCTTCAAAAAATACTTTAGCTCCAAGTTCAGAATAAGTCTTGAATAGCCCTATAACTATTTCAGTACTAAAATCTAAGATCTCTTCAATTAGTTTAGGATCCTTTTTTAAATTTCTAACGAATGCATTCATACCCATTGACTGCCATACAGGTGGAAACACAGATACATAGTCATCTTGAGCCATAATGCACATATTAGGATTCGCACATTTTTTTTTTCTCCTCAGTACAGTTTTATAAAGCTTTTTTGCTTCCATAAATATCTTTGAGAAATCGGGTTTAGGAAAATTTTCCCAATCTTCACGGTTTTTAATTAGACCATCCATATAATAAGGCATAATATGTCCATGGGTGTTAATGATTTGGTATTTTCTCCCAAAAATATCAGACATATCATTTTTGTTCTCGAATATAAAAGGAATATATCCCGCCCCAACTGTATCAAATCCAAGCTGTGCAGCAGCTTCTAAGGATCTTGAAAATATAGAAATCTCTATATTAGTGAGTATTCCGTTAATTCTTTCAACCCAATCGTCAGGATATTGGTTCTCTAATTCGTCAATAGTGTCGAATGTGGTTCGAGCAGGTTTTCCTAATACCTCATCGCATATTTTCCCATCTAAAGTAATTATATGAATTGGAACTCGATCAGTTGGTTCTTGGTTTAGTACTGCCCAAACTCTCTCTTGACTATTCATAATCCCCAAACAATCTTTATTTAAATTTAAGTTTTATCAAATGATTGAGTTGTAGCTAAAAAGAATGGAAGATTTTTTTGATTTTTTTGATTTTTTTTTAACTTCTTATAATTAAATACGCGAATGTTTCTTAATTTTAACTAATTTTTAATATTTTCAAACTATTTCTAACGAGTTTAATTCACTTCTTATTAATTACTATATGTTCTTGATGAAAGGACGTGAATCAACCAAATTTAGATCATTGCACCAATATTATTTGATATATTAAATATATATATTAAATTCTCTGTTAGAGAAAATTATTGAATAAAAGTGATCAATCAAAATTTATTTAAAACTGACGTAAATCTAAATTAAAAAGGGTATAAACATATATTTTAAAGAACTTTTAGAGGTCCTAATTCTTTAATTTCATTTGTGAATTCTGTAATTACCTCTGCGAACCGCTTTCCTTCCGAAGCACTTATCCATTCCAACCTTACTCTTTTTTGATTTATCCCAAGTTGCTTGATTAAAATTTCATGCAACCTTTCAAACCTTTCCTTAGCATATTCGTTTCCAGTGATGTAGTGGCAATCTCCGATGTGACAACCCGTAATTAAAACCCCATCGGCTCCGTCTTTTAATGCTTTTATAACAAAAGAAGGATCAACTCGACCAGAGCACATTACCCTAACAATTCGAATATTAGGAGGATATTGAAAGCGAGATACACCAGCTAGATCTGCACCTGCATAAGAACACCAATTACAGCAAAATGCTAAGATTTCTGGGTTAAAATCAGGAAACTTCTCTTTCGATTTAGTTTTTGACATTATTTCTTCTTAATGTATAGTTATGTTTCTAATAAAAATGACTCAATCATTGCAGATATTTGATCAAAATCATATTGTTTTATAGAGATCGCTCCGTTTGGGCAAGTCGCTGCACATGTACCGCATCCCTTGCATAACGCAGAATTTATGAACGATTTTTTCACTAAAAGGCTTACATCTTCATATTCCTTTATTGAATCTAAAATATCAATGGCATTATAAGCACAAACACTAGCACATTTTCCGCAACCTATACAATTTATTGGATTTACTTCTGCAACAATGCCCGAAGTGGTAATTTCTTTAGCACTTAAAAATCTACTGGCTCTTCCTGCAGCACCATTTGCTTGGGATATTGTATCTTGGACATTTTTTGGCCATTGAGCGCAGCCGCATAGAAATATTCCTTCGGTAGCAAAATCGAGTGGTCTTAATTTAACATGAGCCTCGAGGAAAAATCCATTTTTATCCAACGGTACCTTTAACATTTTAGCTAAATCCATCAAATTGTCTGATGGAACCATTGGAGTCGACAATACGATCAAATCTGTTTCAAATTCTAAAAAGTCTTGCAAGTTCGTATCATAATATTTTATTCCATATTTTTCAGGAGATTTACTCTTTCTTTTTACAATCGGCAAGTTGTCCAAATCATATCGCAAAAACATTGCATCCTTTCTACGTTCTCGGTAATAATCTTCATATCTTTTCTTTGCCATTTGTAGATCTCTATAAAGGACAATCAATTCAAGTTCCGGTTTAAGCTTCTTTAGAAGTCCTATATTCTTGATTGAATTACCACAGCATATATTAGAGCAATAGGTTATTCCTTCATTTTGTCTTGCATTTACGCATAAAATTGTAGTGATACGGTTGATATCATCAAGCCACGATTTCCCTTTTTCTTTTAATAATTGCTCTAACTCTAGTTGAGTTATAACATTCTTATTCTCCTTTTTGTATTGAAAGAGATCTTTGGGTTTATATTCTTTGCCTCCCGTGGCAACGATGATTGTTCCAATGCTTAATTCTTGGACATTTCCATTAGATTCCTCTACTGAGACAACATAGTTTCCCACGTATCCCTTGACTTTCTTTATTTTAGCATTCAAGAACGTTTGAATGTTCTCATTCTTCTCGATTGTATCTATGGTTCGATTAAGGAAATCCGAAGCATCTTGTTCGAATGGGTACAGCTCGTTTAAGTAATTTAAATTTCCCCCAAGAACGGTTTCCTTTTCAACTATGAATGTTTTAAACCCTTGATTGGCTGTATTTAAGGCAGCAGTCATTCCTGCGATTCCACCACCAATGATTAATGCTGTAGGGGTGATTTTTAACAATTCTTCTTTCAGGGGCTTTAATAATCGTGCTTTAGCAACTGCCATTCTTATCAAATCTTTAGCTTTTTGTGTCGCTGCTTCCGCATCGTCCATGTGAACCCAGGAACATTGGTCTCGAATGTTGACCATTTCAAACAAGTATTTATTCAAACCTGCTTCCACACAAGTCTCTTGAAATAATGCTTCATGAGTTCTTGGGGTACAAGAAGCCACAATAAATCTATTTAATTTGTTATTGATAATGAGTTCTTTAATTCTTGCTTGGCTATCTGATGAACAAGAGTAAAGATTGTCTTCACATTGAATTACATTTGGTAAAGCTCGCACGTATTCAGCCAATAAAGGAACGTGTACGTATTTACCAATATTAATTCCACAATGACATATCAACACGCCTATTCTCGGTTCATCATCATCTTTAATTCCCAATTCGGGGATTTCTATATCCTTTTCTTTAATTTGTTCAAACTTTACTGAATTTAAGTAAGTTGCAACTTGTCCAGCTACTCCACTCGAATCTGCAACGGTCTCTGGGATGTCCATTGGACCTTGACAAAAACCACATAAATAGATCCCTTCTTTTGTTGATTTTGATTTGTTATAATAATCTAACTCTCTAAAAAAATTATACTCATCTACTTCAATTCCTAATATTTCCGATAACTCTTGACTTCCGGATGAATGAACCAATGGAGTGGCTAAAACCACTAAATTAGCTTCAAAATCATCAAATTCTCCCGTTTTTAAATTTTCATAGTGAATTGTCAAATTCTTCGTTTCAGGATTTTCTTCTATCTTGCTGATTTTAGTCTGAATATATTTTACACCATATTCCTTTTGTGCTCTTTGCGTGAATTCATAAAAATTCTTCCCAAAAGCACGAATGTCATGCCTGAAAACAAAGCATTTTGATTTTTCTGAATGTTCTGCAGTGATGATGGCTTCTTTAGCGGTATACATGCAACACACGCTAGAACAATATCGGATTCCTTCGTGTAGATCTCTTGAACCTGCGCACTGAATGAATGCGATTTTTTCAGGTTCTTCATGATCACCCGGTCTTAACACGTGACCACCAAAGGGTCCTGAAGCACATAATATTCTTTCATATTCCAAAGCACTTACAACATTCTCAAATCTATATCCCCACCTTGAAGATAATTTTTCAGCAGGCATATCAAATCCCGTAGCAACCACAATTGCTCCCACATTTATCTTTATCTCTTGTTCTACTTGTTCAAAATTAATTGCCTCAGCTTGGCATACCTTAGCACATACCCCACATACGCCTTTAGTTAATTTTAGGCATATTTCAGGATCAATGAGATAAATTGGAGGGACTGCTTGAGGAAATGGTATATAAGCAGACTTTCTTTTTCCTAAATTCATGTCAAAGAGATTGGGAACTTGGATCTTAGGACATTTCGCAGCACAATCTCCACAACCTTTGCATCTTGTTTCATCAATATACCGAGGTTTCTTAATAATAGTTGCTATAAAATCGCCTGGAGTCCCAGATACTGCTTTTAGCTCATGATACGTCATTAGCTCGATATTCGGGTTTCTAAACACTTCAACCATCTTGGGAGCCAATATACATAATGAACAGTCATTTGTAGGGAAGGTTTTATCAAGTTGTGCCATTCTACCTCCAATAGAAGGATTCCTCTCAACGAGATAGACTTTAAATCCTAATTCTGTGAGATCAAGGCTAGTTTGGATGCCGGCTATGCCTCCACCTATTACTAATACGCTTCCTTGCATTACTTAGACTCCTCCTTCTTCCTTGGTTTATTAACTTTAATGTGATTAACTAAAAATTCGGAAAAATCTAATATCTCAATAGAGGCTATATCTTCGAAATCATTTTGAAGACAGCTCAAATGAATGTTACACTTAGGACAAGATGTAACCATTATCGTTCCAGCTTCTTTTGCCTCTAACATTCGCGTATATCTTAATGCTTTTGATTTTTCATTGCAATTCATCCAGGAATTGACTCCACAACATAATGAGTTTTCCTTGTTATGCTTCATTTCATTAAATTTATAACCTAATTTTTCGAATTCCTTGAAAATTTCCCGAGTCATCCCTGTAATGTCGTTCTCCTTGGATAAAAATCTACTCAACCTACATGGATCATGGTAAGTAAAAGGCGTGATTTCTTCGGATTTATTGGGTTTTACAAATTCAATGGTTCCTTCCTTCCAATTATCGTAAATATATTCGATGAGATGTTTAACTTCAAATTTCGACTCAAACTCCTCAAATAATTGAGCATAATCAATCTTAAATGTTCTATAGCATTCCGCACAGGCAGTCACAATCTTTGAAATTCCTGTTTTTTCAAATTTGTCTATATTCTTTTTTGCTAGCTTGATAAACGTTTTTAATTTACCTTGCCCCCAATAGATATCGTGTCCGCAACAAGTCTCTTCGGATAAAACAACTATAGGCTCATTTTCAACTTTGCACATAATTTGCAAGGTACTTTTAGCAATTGTATCTAAACCTTCAAATTCATAGTTAAAAAAGGGCAAACACCCTACATAATATAATATGTTTCCTTTGTCTGAGATTTTACAACCTTTTGGGACCCACTCCATGTTTCTTTCGGGATTTATATAAGGTCTACTCATTATTTCAGAAAGAGTTGTATATATTCCTTTATGAGCAACATACTCATCGACAGATTGGTCCCTATGTCGCATTAAATACCTTGCTGTTCTGACAATGTCTGCAAAATTAATATCTTCGGGACAGTCTTTAAGACATTGATTGCATGTTAAACAATCCCATAAATCACCACTATCAAGAACTTTATCTTCAAAACCTTCTAAAATAAGTTGAATTATTTTACTCGGAGTATATTTTTGCACTTTACTTAATTGACAAACACCTGAACAACGACCACATTGATAACACTTTTTTAAAAGTTCCCTTAAGTTTGGATCATAAATCTTACCAAGATATTTTAAGGTATCATCAAATAATTTTTTCCGTTCTGTGTCCCTTTTTGACTCTATTATTGTTTTCTCCTCTCTAAGATAAATTTTTCATGAATTGTTCCTTTCGGTTAACTTTTGACTTAGAAAATTGAGTGATGAGATTCACCATCTCTCTCTTTTTCTCGTCGCTAAGATCTCTTTGTTTAATTACGCCGGCGTTAAGGACTTTTTTAAATAAGTCCTTTCCTTTTTCAGTTCGAGGAATAACGGTCGTATATTTTTCTGGAGACCCTAATCCTCCAAACGAAATGTCAGAATATATGTTTGTAAAATCAGCGCACGCATTACAAGCAGCACGCATATAATCTTTTAAATGATTAAAAGGGACGTGAATATTCTTCTCACCAGGCCCTAAATCTTTTAGTGTAAATATGACATCTTCCTTGATATTTATCTTTTTAATTTCGCTAAATTTAATGTTAAAATCCTTTTCGAACTTTTCAATTTGTGATTTTTCGAAGAAGAAATTTTCATAACAAAATAATCCTAGACAAACTTCAACATTCTGGGAAGGTGTAACGCCCAAATCTTTCATGCAAGCAATAGTATATAGCTGACACGGTGTCCCTACCACTGCTAATTTTTTAAATTTATAATGGTTCAATTTTGGAATTGAATGAGTGTAAGTACAAAACTTTTGAATTTCATCCAGTTGAGGGGTAATATTTAACTTTACTCCCGAAGCTTTTAATAAATCATACTTACTATCGGCAAAAGTTGCTTCTCTTGAAAATGGAGCTTCAGTTTTGGAGACGACGGCACCATCTATCATTTTTTTTTCAATTAAGAAATTAATGATTGAATTTACCACGCCACCATCAGTTCCATAGTCCAAGAACTCTTTATCGGTAGCTTGACAAGAATAAATGTTTTCGAAATTTCCTAAAGGCATTGACGCGTAATCTGAAAAATTATACGTTTTGTTAAGTTCATCATCTATAATATGGGTTTGAGGACAAATATAATAACATATTCCACATTCCAAGCATTTATCCTTATTAATATATACTGGAGGAGAATATTGGTCCTTAAATCCAATAATGTTAAATTCTGCTGAGCTACAAAAGCTTACACAGCCTCCACATTCTTGACAAATTCCTTTCTCATGTACTTCCTTAATTAAATCTTGAAATGATTTAGTGGTCATCTTGATTCTCTTTCAAATTTATTGGTTTACAATTTTTTCTTTTCGTTCCGCCAATTCGCTCAACTAAAAATTGTCCGGGCTTTACATCTTTCAAACTCTGTGATTCAATTAATCCTGCTTTAACAATTTCATTATATAATTTATCTGCATCTTTCGATCTCGTTATTACAGAAGACCATCCATCTTGCGACCCAATCGATCCTACAGAAATGTCAGCATAATCCGAGGTCAAGTCTTCACAAAAGTGACAACTATGACGAGCATAACTCTTGACATCATTTAGTGGAACATCTAACTGTTCTCCAGATTTTACTTTAATGATGAATTTACCTCCCCCGATGTTCATTTTTGTCAATTCATTAACGTCTTTATTGAATTTCTCTTTTGCTAGCCTTACAATTCCATCGTATGGAAACGATTCCATGCAAAAAAGACCGATCTTGTATTTAATATTTTTAAAAAAGGGTAAACCACATGGAAATAGTGTTCCTTTTTCCAGAGCTTTCATCATGCAAGGAACTCCGACAAAAGCCACCCGATCATACTTTTTAGCTTGATCTATTATTTTTAAAGATGGAGAATTCGCATATTTTGTACCTCCCGTTTTATATAAATCTTTCAAGGTATCGATAATGACGGGTTCAGGTTTCCATAGCTCTTTTGAATGTTGTACTGCAATTACTGCGTCTACTAATTTATTCTTTAACAGATATTCGGCGATTGTGGTTACTACGCCTCCATCTTGTCTTACTTTCATTATATCTTCATTTTTAGTACTTCCCGAATAAGAGTTGAAATAAGCTCCAATATTATCTGACCATTTCAATTCTTTATCTAATTTCTTGATTGCTTCATTAGCTTGGTCAATAGAAAAAGAACGAGGACAAACACTAAAACATAATCCACATTTCATACAAGATTCATCATCTATTTCTAAATTATCCGCATCTACCGTAATTGCATTTACAGGGCATATAGAAGAGCACCATCCACATTGACAGCAAACTCCTGCATCAAATACAATTGATACAGGTTTAAAATGAATTTCCATAAAATCATCGGGAAGTTTTTTTGCTTGATAACGGTAAAAATATTCCTTGACTTCAACTTGTTTCTCTTCACCTTTTATCTTTTTCGTGACCATTTTGGTCTTTATTTCAACGTGTTCCTCTACATAACCTTGTTCTTTCAAGTAGATTACATCACGAATTACATTTTCGGGGGGAAATAACGTGATTTCACCTGCTATTTCTGATAGGAATAACGGATATTTTCCTTGAAGTCTTTCGAGAACAATTTTTCTTTCGGTTTCCGCATCAACCAGAGCATCTAAAATTTCATAAAATTCTTTTTCTGAATATTTTCCTGTCTTCAAAATTTCATTTTTTGCTTCAAAAAATGCTCTGACTTGAAAATTCGTGGAAGCAAGATAGGTTGCATCCATCAAATCTTCTAGAGGGATATTACTAAACATGCTGTTCTTTTCTATTGATACCATATTTTTTCAAATCTTTTTTTATTTAAATTAAACAAATTAAACAATACTAAACCCCATCCTTGCTAGGATAGTCATCCTATAACTAGAATTTTTTTATAGGAGTCATTCTATGGGGTTGTTGCAACTTCTTTTTTTTCTAAACCCTGAGTACTTATCGGATTGGGACCTAAACGTTGGATTTTTTCAAAAGCGTCTTCAACACTTTTAACTAACTTCTCTGATTCAGCACTACTTAACCAGTACATGTTAACTCTTTGGTTACCAAAACCTCTTTTTTCTAAGATGTGATTAGCAAAATCGACATGCCTTTGAGCCGTAAAATTCCCGACCTTATATTGACACTCATCTGGTCTTCAACCTACGACCATCACGCCATCAGCGCCTTGTTTTATGGAATGAAGGATATATTTAGCATCCACTCTTCCAGTACACCTTACTTTAATAATCTTTATTGCGGGAGTGTATTTCATTCGGGAAACACCAGCTAAATCAGCAGCTCCATAGCCTCATTTTAGGCAAGCAAACATTATTATATTATACTTATATTCCATCTCGTTTAACCACCTTCTAACATTCCATTAATTTCAGCTATTAATTGATCATCTCGGAAATATCGAATATCAATTGCTTGTGTCGGACAACAAGTCGCGCAAATTCCACAACCGTCGCAATTTATCTCATCTACAACAGCTCCTTCAGATTCAATGATTCTAATTGCTCCTTTTGGACATTCTTTTTCACAGCGCCCACAGGATATGCAAAATTCTTTATCAACTTCAGCTACAATTAGTTCCAAATCAATTTCACCTGCAGATGTTAATTCCGCAACCTTACTTGCTGCTGCTCGAGCTTGTGAAACTGAATAGGCTATATCCTTTGGACCTTGGGCAAATCCTGCAATGAAAATCCCTTTTGTTTTTGTCTCCTGCGGTGATAGACCAAAATGGCTTTCCGTAAGAAAACCATTTCTATCGAGGTCTAAATTCAGCAACTTAGCGATTTTATTCGTTCCTTTACTTGGTAATGCTGCTGTTGATAGAACTACTAAATCTGCATTTATATTAATGATTTCATCAGTTAATGAAGAATAAACGCGCACTTTCACATCCTTAGTTTCGGGATTTTCAGTTATTTCTCCTACTTTTCCTCGAATCATTCTGATATCAGAATTCTTCGCACGTTGGTAATATTCTTCAAAACCTTTTTCGTTCGTACGAATGTCTATATAACAGATGGTTATATTCGAATCTGGAAATTCTTCCTTGAGAAGCTTGCCGTTTTTAAGGGCTAACATGCAACATACTCCCGAACAATACGTTCGTTCAGTTTCTCTGCTTCCTACGCATTGAATAAACACTATTTCTTGTGGTTTTTTATTATCAGAAATTCTTCGCACGTGACCTTCTAAAGGTCCATTTGGAGCAAGCATTCGTTCGAGTTGAGCTTGGGTGATAACATTTTCATATTCACCATAACCATATTCACCAAATGGTTCATAAATATCCCATCCTGTCGCAATTATTATTGTACCTACTTTAAAAGTGATATCTTCGGCTAATTGGCTAAAATCTATAGCGTCTAACTCACAAGCTTCCACACAGGCAAAACATTCCACGCAAGTTTCACGATGTATATCATATAAAAATGGTACTGCCTGTCCAAATGCGATATCAATTGTTTTTCTTGCTCCTAAGAATTCATCAAAAAAGTTCGTCGTATAAGTGGGGCAATTTTCAGTGCAAGCACCACACCCATTACATTTTTCAGTATCTATAAATCGAGGTTTTTTCTCAACTATGATTTCATAATTCCCGACATAACCATTAACGCTTTTTACTTCACTGAAGCTCAAGACTTCAATATTTTTGTTTCGATTTACTTCCAACATTATGGGTCCACAGATTCAGATACTACAATCATCTGTAGGAAATGTTCGATCAAGCTGGGCCATCCTTCCTCCAATCGTGGTTTTCTCTTCAACCAAGTAGACTTTAATTCCTTGATTAGCGAGATCTAATGCTGCATTCATTCCAGCAATTCCACCACCAATCACTAATGTCGCTTTTTCGACGGAAACGGTTTTAATAGGAACTATTTCTAATCCCCTTGCGCGTTCGATTCCACTTCTCACGAGAATTTTTGCTTTCTCAAGAGCTTCTTCACTACTTTCAGTACACCAGCTGCAATGTTCTCGCACGTTTACCATCTGAAAATAATAAGGACTCATTTCTGTTTCCGATATTGATCCTCGATAAATTGGCTCGTGAGTTCTTGGAGTTCAAGCTGAAGCAACTACTCGATCTAATTTCTTTGCCTTGATGTCTTCAATTATTTCATTTTGCCCACTTTCGGTTCAAAGAAAAGCGTGCGTCTTCGATATGACTACTCCATCAAGTCCTTTAGCGTATTCTACCAGTTTATTGCAATTAATTTTCCCTTTGATATTAATACCTCATTGACATGCGTAATACCCAATTTTTTTCGTACTCTCTTTTTTTTTATTTATGGTCTGATTATCAGACAGCATCTTTCTTATTCATCCACCTCTTATTTCTACAATTTTGTAAAGTCTAATAGACTTAGTATTTACTCTTTAAATTCTTGAGCTATATCCTATTCTTATAACTTTCGATTACGAAATACCTTACGTTTTTATAATTGACTTTATTTTATTTTAACTTTGAATATATTTATATTTATATATTTATCGCATTAGCCGATATTAGCGATTCTTAACAATTTTATTATCAAATAAGCAATTTTAATTCATATTGAAAAAAAAATGCTGATTTATTATGGAAAATAGTAGAAAAAGGATTAAAAATTATGGGGTTTACAAATTAAATTTTAATGATTAAATAATTTATTATGATAATTTTAATGAAAAGAACAGAAAAAATTTTTATAATTTAACTAATTAAATTGCGAGAAAGAACATTTAAGCTCGTTTTTAAATATAAAAAAAAAGATTTAAATTTAATAATTATTAACCATTAGCGATTTCAGGGTATTAAAATAGTTACTATATAGTCAAACCAAGTTATTTCATCCTTCAATGCAATTACCAATTGCCACTCAGATATTAAATCCTCATAAACTACGCGAATTTGGTAATCTCCACACGTTAGCTCAATAAAGAAATAGAGACCATCTTCATCTGTGAATGCCACTAAAATGGTTCCATCTGACTGTCGCAGTTCTACCATCGCATTTACTATGGGATTTCCATTTTGGTCCATAATAAAACCGGCTATAGCTGTAACTTTCTTCTCAAATACTTTAAATCCTGTTGAAAAGCTATAAGTACCAGTTAATAAATTGTTTTCATCTGTTATATCTCCTCCAACTCCATATACAATGGGTTCAAATGAATATATTCTTAACCAAAATGCCTCCAGATATTCATAAAACGTTCCTTTTAATCCGTAATCTAAATGGATAACAATCTCTACTTTACTACCTGAGGGGACATTGAGTATTTTGATTGTTCCATCGACGATAATGCAAGATGTGGTTATTTGTACTCCATCCAAATAGATATGGATAGGTTCACTGCTCTTCATCACAAAATCTGAAGGGATATTAGGATAGATAGTAAGTTCATCTATAGGTATAGGCCAATAATTAATTATATCGATGTGATAGAATACTTGACCGGGATTTGTAGCTACTAGCATAAAGCCGTTAACGCCATCTTCTTTACATTTTCTAAAGATTACGTCGAAATCGTCAATCACGTCAGCTGCTACTCCGTTAGAGATATAAGATTCTACCGTTATACTGACTAAAGTTACGTCTATAAATTTTACGTCTTCTTCATTACCAACTTCATCAATGCTTTGAAAATGGATTCTATAAATCCCATCTGGAAGATCTGTTAACGAAAATGTTAGAATGTCTTCATTAACGGGACCATCATCAATCCAATAATAAGTGTGTGCAACACCAGATACCTCATCGGTAGCTTCTAAAGTAAATTGAGTAGCTAAAGTAACATAAATATTTCCTAATCCATCGTCGTAAAAAGGATCAATGATAATTTCTGTTACTGGAGGGGTTAGATCTAAGACGATATTATAGAGTATCTCAGTTGAAGATAATTTATCGTCTTCAATTATCCGATCATTATCATTATCCCATATTATAACGTTTAGATCAAAAAAGCCCTCTGGTAAAATTGCTTCATGATATCCTAAGAAATCTGCGGTATATGTACCTATATTTATATAAATCGAACTGAAATCACTCTCGTCAAATGCTTCAACAGTAAACGTGAAGTTGACTAAATCTCCTGATGTATACCAATTTATCTCGCCTAAAGTAATTGTGATAACAGGCGGATTTTCATCATCATCAGTAATTTCGAATTCTAAGCTAATAGATGTAGATTCTTCGTCTCCAACCCATCCGTCTTCATCATTATTCTCGGCATAGAGGGTAGCTGTATAGAAACCAAGCTCGCAGATTTTCGGATCCAGCATATTCAAATCTAAAGTAAATGTTCCTTCAGCAAATTGTTCTATAATTATGAAATACTCAAATGGTCCTTCAATTGTTACATATCCTGTGGCTTCACTTCCTGAGTCTTCTTCGGTTATTGA
>CAZBPC010000007.1:0-57609 GCA_964493715.1 uncultured archaeon | reverse complement strand
CTGGAGATCCATCCGTACCGTCTCCATCATGAATCAGAGTAAGCACCGGAGCATCTATATCATCGTCAGTAATTTCGAACTCAATGCTTATAGAAGATGATTCTCCATCTCCTTCCCATCCGTCTTCGTCGTTATTCTTGGCATGTAATGTTGCGGTGTAGAAACCAAGTTCACAAAGTTTTGGATCGAATGTATTCAAATCTAAAGTAAATGTTCCCTCAGCATAAATTTCACTGCTTACGATATACCCAAATGGGTCTTCAATTGTTACATATCCTGTGGCTTCACTTCCTGAGTCTTCTTCGGTTATTGAGAATATAAGAACTCCTGGAGATCCATCCGTACCGTCTCCATCATGAATCAGAGTAAGCACCGGAGCATCCGTATCATCATCTAAAATAGCGAATGAGATACTAATTTGATCGATTTCTTCGTCAATTTCTCCTCTATCCTCGTCATTGTTTTCGACAAATAAGGTTGCAGTATATTCTCCTGGACTAAGAATAAGATTACTTAGATCCTTCATATTCATGCCTTCAGCAAATTGTTGTTTATAGATGAAGTCATCTGGTCCTATAATTGTTAAATTCCCGGTAGCTTCACTTCCATAACCGTCTTCTATTACTGAAAACTCAAGGATCCCAGGATCTGAATCGTATCCATCTCCATTATAGGAAAGTGTAACTTCTGGAGGAGTTAAATCATCTTCTAAAATGCTTAAAGTGAAATTTTGTCGGTAATTTGTACTCTTATCAATAAATTCACTGAATGCCAACATCTCAAAATTATACATTTCTAGTTCAAATGGGCTATTTAAGGGAATTTCAACGACAAATTTTAGTAATATAGATTCTTCTGGACCTATTGGAATATAATAGTGACCATCTAGAGTTTGAGGTAATTCTGTTGAATTCAAGTAAGTGATCCTAAAATTAATTTCTGGAGGTAATCCGGTAACATTGAATATGGGTACAATTAAGTTTTTAGTGCGATACATTGCATAGTTAATATCATTATGGATTTGAAAAATGTATTCTATACTTTTTCCATTAACTACTTCTTTGGCTTCATAATCAAAAACTCCTAAATCTATTTGATTCCATTTTTGTGCTAAGCAACCAAGTCTAGAACCTTCATAGTATAAGTGAGAAAATTCTGGATTTCGCGTTTCTATGTATTTATCTAATACAAAATCATTGAAAACTTCAAGTGTATCAATACATAATTGATATAACCCACTGTCTAATAATATTGAAGCATTATTTAGTTCACTTTTTTTAAGAGTTATTAATACTTGAGTAGCTGTATCATCAATTATTGGAAAATTTAACGTATTTTTTTGAATGTCTATTGCTGCATGAATACAAGTTTTTTCTAAGTTCTTAAAAGTATCTTTCGCACTTGAGTAAAATGAGATGGAGTTTAAGGCAGCTCTACCTAACTCGCTAATTTCACTAGGAGCATTATTATTTATAAATCTGTGAGTTGTTTGTGCTAAATAGTTAGTATTTTCGTCGTTACTCCGAAAACTTGATTGGTCATATGTATTTGTTAGATATCTAGTATCATATCCAAAGTTATTTTTAACCATATCTATATTCTCATTCGAGAAAGGAGCCATTCCTATATTAGATAGACCATCACTGATCGTGGCTAATATAAAAGCTAAATCAATTGTCATCTCATTCATAAACTGGTTTGCATTTTTAGAAAATTCTGCAGCATAAAATAGTTGATTTGAAGAAGAAGACCATTGACTATAGATGACTGCTGTATGATATCTATTCATACTTTCGTAATATCCCTGTAACTCTCTTTCCATTTCAGATGATTTTTCTAAATATGACAGAGTTCTTATGGCTAATTCATTGTCTTGCAGAAGTTCTGGAAATTGATCAATTAACACTGAAATTAACCCAGGGTTCGGTTTCTCATTAAAATTATAATCTAATGAGTTGAATCCATTCATAATTTCAACGAAATGATATAAAAGAGGAGAAAGACCCACAGCGGTAATCATAGGAATAACTTCTAATAATGTCTTATAAGGATTTTCGTCAGACAAACTAGAACCAAATGAAGATATATATAACAAAGTATCACGTAATAAATTTTGTCGAATAAATGTAGCAAATGCGGATACCTGTTCATCGGGAGGATAAAAAGCAAATCTAAAGCGATTATATCCTGTTTGAGAGTCAAAAGTATAACCTAGCGTTTGTTCTTCGTCTGCGATTAAAAATAAATTTAGAGTTTCTCGATCTGTTATACAAAAAGTATTATTCCAGATAGCAACATTCTCGTCTTGAAGATATAATTTTGGGTAGTATACATTTTCAACTTTAATGCCAAAATTAGATACAGCTTTTAATGAGTGCAAGTACGGATTAAGATATAAAGCGTTGTAAAGGTTAAATGTATTATCAAGTGAATAACTACTTTGAAAACCTTCATCAAATATACCATACGTCATAAAATCAAAAGCTAATGAGGATAAGGAGTTAGCTGTCGCAATATACATAGAAATTTCCTCCATAAGTGTTTGTAAGTCTAAATAACTTAACAATTCAAAATCTTCAACTCTAATTTTAAGAAAATCTTCAAAAATCTTTGTTTCTTTAGGTTCAAGCTCAAACCATAATGTACCTAATCCGGTACCGCCAGAATTGATTTCGCTTGGTATATAAGAATTAAAGACACTGCTTTCAATTTCCTCAGGTGTTCCGGATCCAAAACCATTATAGATATTATCACGTCCTTCAAATCCATTCTCAACAATTCTGAATTGATCAATATCGATACTTGTTGATAATCTTGGACTATTTTCAGATTGGTTATATCCTAATTGAATTCTTATTGGAAACTCGAATGGATTATAATATTGTATATCAAAACTCATCTCTGTTGCGGTTGTATCCTTTTTATATGGAAAAACTTCGTATTCATCATTTGTTTGGAAATCAACGTGAGAAAAATCTATATCTGGAATGACACCATCGAGTTTTTGAACAAGTTGAGCTGTTCCTGCTCCTGCCCCCATAATCAAACCAAAATCTATGGAAGAAGTAGAACTCGCGTCTGAGCATAAGTAAAATGTTAAAGGATTTGATGTTTCTCTATCGATTTCTCCTCTATCATCATCAGAATCACTTACTTGGACGACAAATTTATATTTTATGCCGGGTGTATTGTCTACTAAGCTAAAACCATAGCCAATAGCATTCGAAACTGTGGTAATTGGTATTCCAAATAAATCCAAAGTAAGATATACACTCGTTTCTATTAATTCAACTTCATTAGTACCAATACATTTTTCATAAGAATCTATAACAGAGTAACGTTCCATTTGTAATGATCCTGGTGGTGAATCATCTTCAGATAAAATAAACAATACTTGATCATTAGTGTATTTGTATGTCTTCCCTTCTTTAATGCTAGTTGGAGGGTCAAGAACATCAATATTAAACCCATCATACCTGAGATCTTCATGATCAACTATGAAAGAACTAACTATAGGTTTTACCGTATCATCATCGACTATGTTTATAGGCGTCCACTCTATTAAATCATCTATGGAATCAATGTCTGTGGTTGGAAATAATGGCCACTCCGACACTGGAGGTATGTATGCTGTGTGTGAAAAGCGTTCCCATTTAGTATCCTGGTGCTGCCAAGGGTCAAGAATATGCAACACATCATAAAAATCCCATTCTATTACAATAAATATCTCAACACAATCATCAATATATCCTGGTGCACACCAGATTTCAAAAGATGCTTTTTCCCCCCATACTATACTGCCAACCCAACTTTTATAATTGTCTTCCATATGACCTTCGGGAAATAGCGTTATTTCTTCTTTAATTTGCATTTGTTTAAAATTTGAACCCCAAGAGAAGATATTTTCATCATCATCAAGATAAGCAGTAACTTTTGTCACCCTTTCAGCCCATTTACCTGTAATCGAGAACTTTACTATGAATGATCCATCTGTATTTTCTATTATTGCTTCCCTTTTAGGATATTTTCCAAGAGCTGTTGGTGAGTGATGTTCTATTAATTGCTGAGCTTCTTCTTCAGTTAATGTTCCATTTTCTTTTCCCCACAGTGCAATAGTGTAATTATAAAACATTCCTTTATCATGTGCATCCATATTCAAATAATCTCCATAAGTAAGATTAAAATGATCAAGAAGTTGGTTTCTATAAAAATCATAATCATTAGTAGGTTCTGGTAATTGAACTTCAGGATCAGAATGATTAGGAGTTTCAATATTATTGTTATATGTCTCTTTCTCTTTTATTTGATCTGCGTATATATTTGTACTATCTCCGTTTTTTTCAATATTTAAATAGCCAAATGCTCCAAAAACAAATGGTAAAGCAAAAATAACTATTAATAAAACTGATTTATATTTAAATTTCAAATTATTTTCCATTGTTTCTCGCCAAAATAATAATTTGTTAATACTATTTAGTACCAATCTTATATTTAAGGATTTATTTTTTTACACATTACTTCAGAAAGGTAATCTGAAGGCTTAAACAACCACAATAAAGGATTTATTCCGGATAAAAATAAATAACAAGTGAGGAAACCATTGAATGTTAGTTCTTTTGGTGGCTTCTCAGAAATCTAACGTGAGAAGATATTGAGTCTCATCTATAATAAAATTTTTTTTTTGACATTTTTAATGAAAACTACTGAAAAAATTTTTATAATTAGAAGGGCTATATGGTAAGTAATTGTAATATATAATAAAATATCCAGCTTTCAGATATGTGGGAGCCAAACCTTCATCCAGATGAAATTTTTCAAAGACGAGAAGAACTAGGGATCGTTAATTCCGTTAAAATGCTTACTGAAATATTAGATTCAGCGAAGGAAGAAGCGAAACGAATACGAGCAATCAAATATTTAGGTTTAGTTTGTGAAGAAACACCACAGATTGGTAAAGAATGCTATGATACATTGGAGAATCTACTGATATCAGATGAAGGAGTAGAAATAAAATGTGAAGCAGCAAAAGCTCTTGGAGAACTGAAGCTTGAAAAGGCTCTAAAACCATTAAAGTGGGTAATAGATCAAAAATCAACCGAACCTGCGATAATTCTTGCATCATTAAAAGCAATAAACAAGACAAGATTTGAAGATTCGGAAATCAAGCTTTTTATCGAGAATCTTGAGGCAAAAAACAAAATTATTAAAAAATATGCCAGGAATCAACTATTAGATTTAACACCCGATGTTTTGATAAAATATCTTTTAGATTCTTTAAAAAATGATAATTATTCAAATGAACATAAATCTGAAATATTCAAATTAATCGGCTATGAATTATCTAGTATTAATATCTCGTTTGAAGATGTAAGTTATCTTCAAACTAAGTATCCTGAAGTTATAACGAATCTCATTGAGCATAAAAATGTTGTACTGAATGAAGTGACTCAAGTTTTAAAAGAAGAGGATTCAGAATTCATGAATTCTGTAATTGCTATTTTAACTTTATTAAAAGATGAGATTAAAGATGATCTCATAAAACTCTTACTTAATGATGATTTTATTGTTAAGAAAAACGCAATCATCGTATCAGGAAAGCTCAGAATTAAAGAATCTTTAGATTCCTTATTTAATAATTTAGATAGTTTATATTCTGAAGTCACCATAGCATCTATTGAAGCTTTGGGTCAAATAGGAGATATTTCTGCGGTGCCACAACTTTTAGATATTTTAAATATTGATGATGTAAGTTTTGAATATACTGATATTGATATGAAATTTCAAATCATCGATGCTATTAAAAACATATACCTTCACAATGAAGAGGCTTCATATGATCACTTATTCACATATTTAGATAAAGATAATGATACAATGAAGGAAATTATTGCCTTCATATTCGGAGAACTTGGAAAAGAAGAATTTGCCGAACCTTTAATTAGTATCCTAAAAGTACGAAATGTAGATATTCGGAAAAATGCAATCATCGCTTTAGGAAAAATAGGACAGACTTCTTCATTAAATACCTTGATCTCTCTTTTGAAAAAGGGTTCAACCTATTGGTTACTCAAGAAGGTTGCTGCAGATGCCGTTTACAATATCTTTCAAAAAAATTGGTACAAACTAAAGGATACCGAAAATGAATTATGGCGAAATTTAAATCAGGATTTTGCTCAATTGATAGAATATTTGAAGTCTGGTGAAGATGAAGATTATAAAGTTAAATTAAGCATGATTAAGATTTTAGAAACTTTTGGAGATGAAAAAGCCATAAATGCCTTATTATCCAGAGTTAATGATTTCCATCGAACTGTTAGGATTCATGCTTCAAATGCAATAAAACGGATTGAGGAACGCCTCGAATTAGAAGAAAACAACCCATAATTCCTTGCAAGTAATCATTCATTTAGAATTATTCTTTAAAATGGAGGAAGTGTCGTTAATAAATAATTCCGTATATTTAATTTTCAAGCAAGTATTAATATTAAAATAAATATTTAATTTGAAATGAATCATCATGAAAGATATTGAACCAATTGTATTGACAAAAGAGGAATTAGAACGAATTCCTGCGGGGGTTAATGAAGAGGATTTGATGGAATTTGAAAAACATAGTTTAAATTCATTTATAGAACCTTTAATTCCCATTGAAGCAAAAGAACCCGGTTCTGCATGGGTAAGAGTGAGAGATAAAGAAGGAAACATGAAAGAATTGTTAGATGTTACATCAATGAACTGGGTACTCTCATTAGGTTTTGCTCACCCAGATATAAATTATGCGGTATATCAACAGATGTTAAAGTTAACGCACGTGAGATATAACACCTTAACACCCTCAAGGGCTAAATTAATAAATAAGCTTGCTGAACTTGCTCCTGGCAAACTCAAAGGTGGGAGAGTATCAATTAATAATGAGGGAGGAGGGCTTGCAAATGAAGCAGCAATGAAGTTAGCATTGATGACATCAAGAGGTGCTAATAATTTTGGTGTTTTTTGGGGGGGATATCATGGAAATTCATTAATTACTGGTTGTGCCTCTCAACCCATCCATTCAGTTAATCGATTTGAATATTTTGGACACGATCATTTTACTCGGATGCCTTATCCATATTGTTACAGATGTTTATGGAAGTATAAAGAAGGGATTAGAGGTAAAAAAGATCCTGGTTGTAATTTAGAATGCTTTGATCTTGTTGAAAGTTATATCAAAGGGATGGCTCCTAAACAGTTTGCAGGAATTATCATTGAGCCCAATCAAGCCGGTGGAGGTCAAATTCCAGCACCTGTCGAATTTTTAAAGAAACTTAAATACACTTGTGAGGAAGAAGGAGTGAATCTCATTTATGATGAATGCCAGACTTGTTTTTGGAGAACAGGAAAGTATTTCACCTTAACAGAGAGATATGAGAAAGAACAAAATGTCGATGTTTCACCTGATATGATTACTTATACAAAGGGAATTGGAGGCGGATTTCCTTTAGGTGTTTTAATTGCTTCTCCTAAAATTAGGAAGAGATTCGGGCCTTCTGAAGAACATACTACATTCAGTTCCAATCCTGTATTAGCTGCAGCGGGATTAGCAGCACTTAGAGTAGCAGAAGTATCAAAATTAGGAGAAAACTGCGAAAAAATGGGACAAAAAATGACAAAAAGATTCTTAGAGATGCAAGAGGAATACGAGGTGATTGGAGATGTTCGAGGTGAGGGATTATTCATTGGAGTAGAATTAGTAAAGAATAAAGATACACGAGAACCATTTACAGAATTATCTGAAGAAATGATTTTGATAGCTCCAGAGCATGGGATATTTTTGGGAGAATCGATGCCAATTCTTACCATGCGTGGGCAAATTCTAAGAAGAAATGTTGTAAAAATTAAACCTCCCTTGATTATAACCGAAAGTGATGCTGATTTTATATTAGAAAGATTTGAGGTTATTTTAAAGGAAGCAATTAATAATTTAAAATAAAAAATATTCATTTTTTTTATTCGACTCTATTTTTCAAATTTTGCAAGCCAAGCATAAGGTTTGTTTCAAAACATAAAATAGAAAAAATATAAAAAAAAATTAATAATTATTAGGAACCTAAATATATCTTTGTTCAACATTCGTTTGAAAAAATGGCTCCCTCATATTTGTCTGCGTGCTACCGCCTCTTTTCGAGACTATATAAAATTGAACGAATGAGTTTTCATGAATAAGAGTATTGCCACGCCATTTTTTATCTTGAGATTCAAATTCGACTACTTCGCCTAAACCAATGCCATTTCTTGAAGTAAATTTTAAATTTAAATTATGTAAAGCTGTGATCAATTGGTCATAACTTAGTTCTGATTTTTCTTTGGATTTATTTTTAAATCTCAATGATTCGATGGCAAAAGCTTTGAGTATATCTTTGCTCATTTCTTCCCACACTTGTGCGTTTGCGTAAAATTCTATACCAATAAATTCACCATTAATAAAAGTAGCTATACCACACTGATCTTCTAGATTTTTAAATGTGGTAACAATTTTTTTCGTTTCCTTTTCAATATTTTCAGTCATTTCTAAGTAACTCTGAGTTGGGGCAATATTAGCATTATAACTCATTTCTGATCTATAAGCCTGTATTTCATTCCAAACAGACCCTTGACCAACAGAAGATATAGCTTCAAAAGCAACATTGGGATGAAGTCTTGTATTGGAAGATTTAAACCCTTTTCCCTTACCATAATTCCATCTCGATTGTTCTACGCATTTCGCCGGAACCGTGTACTTTTGATCCATTGCTCCTTTATTGGTCCCAGAAATATTCTGCTTTCCTCCAGAGGCTAAAAGGATGGGTTCCCAGATAGTTCGATCTTGTTTTCCCCCGTGAACGGTTACACCAAATGGGATTAAGACTTGTTTATCACTATTGTTTACAACTTCCAATTGACTGACAGTATCAGTTTCATTTATGCTTATTAAACCAAGTTCTTCAGCTTTTTTCACACTTATAAAATCTAATGATTTACCCTTATAGATGATCGGGATAATTGTCATATTACCATGAGATTGAGGTTTTTCAAATTCCAAAATTTCTAACGGGTTTTCAAATAACATTTCAACAATTTGAATGCTTACATTTTTCATAATTATTTTTCCTCTTTTTTTTATTGATATGTGAGTTTTCATACTCTTCTTCCAAATTTGTTTCTTCGTAAAGCGGGTCTATAAATTGGCTCGCGATATCTTTGCCGTTTTTTGTAAGTTCAACTCCATAAGAGATTTTTAATTTTCCATTCTCAGTCACTTCATCAATTGTGGCCCCTTTCATTTTTGGTGCTTCCTCTTTTGAGACTTCCATTTTCTGAGTTTTAATTATTCCTCCTCTCTTTAACGCGCCTATGTGATAATTAATATTTTGACGATCAACTTCCAATTTATTTGCTAAATCCACAGGACGTTGGGAATTAAAGGAAAGTTCCCGTAGTATTTCTACTCTCGTGGGATTTCGAAACACTAGACCCACCTTTTCAAACATTGGCTTTTTTTTTTCTTTTTTTTCTTTTTCTTCAGGCATAAAAATTCACAATATTTTTACTGTAAAAATTATTTTTACTATAAAAACAATTATCACTTTTTATATTTAAATGTTTGTATTGAAAACAATGCTTTTCCTATAACTTTCCATACTAATAAATCGAACTTAGGAAAGTAGAAGACTATTTTTACCGTACATTATTTTCTCATTTAACTTTATATATATTCTTAAATGACAAGTTTGTCTGAAAATAACATAATTCATGCTTTTCTAAATCCAAAATCAGTAGCAGTAATAGGAGCATCGAAAAATCCATTAAAAGGGGGACATAGAATTGTACAAAACTTAGTTTCAAATAATTTTAATGGGAAAGTGTTTCCGATTAATCCTAATACTAAAGGAGAGATCTACGGGTTAGAATTTAAAAATAGCATCTTAGATATAAAGGATGAAATCGATATCGCAATCTTCTACGTACCAAATCAAGTGATACCAGATTTACTTAGAGATTGTATAAAAAAGGGAATAAAAGGCGCGTTAATTGAAGCTTCAGGATTCGAGGAAGTTGGAGATGCTGGATTGGAACTACGTGATGAAATTTTAAAGATAACGGAGAATTTTACCAGAATCAGAGTTGTTGGCCCAAATTGCATGGGTTTAACTAGATTTGATGAGAGCAGTTCCTCAGAAAATAAAGGAGGGTTCTTTACCAGTTTTGGTGTCTTTTCGGAGTATAATCGTGGAAATATAGCAGTATTGAGTCAATCTGGAATGTTAAATGGAGGTTATCTGATGCACATCTTCTCAAAATACCCTAATATTGGATTTAGATATTCTTGTTCAATAGGAAATAAGATGGATATTGGAGAGAATGAATTTTTAGAGTATTTAATTGACGATCCAACTGTAAATGTTATAGCGATATATCTTGAATCATTTAAAGATCCTCGGAAATTCTTGACATTATGTAAAAAAGCCATGACAAAACAAGATAAGACAATAATAATGGTAAAAGGGGGAACAACCTCATTAGGACAAAAAGCATCACATAGCCATACTGGAACCCTCTCTGAAAGCACCAAGTTGATCAAAGCAATCTTAAAACAAGCGAACGTAGTCCAAGCTAATAGTTTTCATGAACTATTTCAATACGCAAGGACTTTTTCCATGATGTATAATTCTAATAAAACCCTTCCAATCAAGGGAAATGCGACAATGGTAGCAGGATCTGGAGGTGCGGGAACCATCACAGCAGATCTTACAAATAAACATGGCTTATATTTTCCGATTTTAAGTAGTGAAACGTATGAAACGCTTTTAAGCGTATTCCCTGAATGGATGCCTCCAAACCGATTTGGGTTTGTCGATATTTGGCCGGCAATGGAAAAAGCAATGATGAATAATATAGAACCAAAAGTCATCATGGCAAAGGTTTACAAGGCTTTGATTGCTGATCCTGAAGTTGAAGCAATTTTTAACATGCTTTTTTGTTCCAAACTGTATAGAGGGTTCAATGATTTAGATGATATAATTGAGGAGCTTCGAAATGCACCAAAACCCTTTTTTTATTGGTTAGTAGGAGAAGAAAAAGAAGTGAAACGAATATCTAAAATTTTAAGTGCACATGACATTCCAGATTTTCCAAGTCTGGAAGAAATGGTAAAAAATCTTGAAATTTTAGTGCTTGAAGCAAGGCACAAAAAATTTAGAAAGGAATTTACGGTTCCACTATAATTTGATTTGCAATTCTTTTACCTCTCAAAAATGAAAGAAGAGCCGCAATAAAACAAATTATTGTTGAAACAATTAATGCTATTTGCATACCCATGGTAAATTCCATTTTGACCAACGGATCGGTTATTACAGCTGGATTTGATAATATTGGATTCAATAGGGTAATAGGGATAAAATTTATCAATATTGCACTTAATAACGCTACACTTATGGATTGCCCTACTACACGCATGGTTGAGAGCGTCCCCGCGGCTATTCCATGATCTCTTGGTTCTACTGCATTCATAATTGCTGAATTATTAGGAGACGAGAAAAATCCAACCCCCAACCCCACAATAAATTGGGTTATAATTATGAGCATTAATGGTAAAAATCCAATAACTATAATTGAAAGGATAAATCCCACCCCCATGATAATCATGCCTAATGTTGTTAAGATCCTCGTTCCATATTTATCAGAGAGTCTACCACTTATTGGCGCTACAATTGCCATTGTAATGGCTGTTGGGAGTAACAATAAAGCCGTAAAAGCAGGCGATATTCCTAATATTGATTGAAAATAAATTGACAATAAAAAGCTTATCCCCGAAATCGCAATGTAGTTCAATAAAGCTGCAAAATTAGCAAAAGAAAAGATTCTATTTACTCTAAACAGACTAAGTTTAATTAAAGGATATTTCGTTTTGCTTTCAGTATAAATAAAAAAAGTCATACTTGATATAGAAATGATAAATAATAAAAGAACTTCAAACGAAAGCCATCCCACTCTATTTGTAAAAGTTAACGCTAAAAGAAGAGAAGATAAGAACAATCCGAATAAAACTGTCCCCCGAATATCAAAACTTTCTCCCTTGATTCCTTGATCAACTTTTTTTAATTTAAACCAACCGATAATAATAAGTAAGATTCCAATTGGAACATTAATAAAAAAAATGAGTCTCCAAGAAGAAAATTGGACAATAAATCCACCTAATACAGGACCTATTACTAATCCGGCATAAATGGTTGCCACATTAATTCCTAAGGCTTTCCCGGTTTCTTCACGAGGAAAAATATCTGTTATCATCGAAGGTGCGTTTGCAGCAATAAATGAACTTCCAATTCCTTGAATTGCTCGAAAAATTACAATTATTATCCCTGAAGTTGCAAATGTAGTTAAAAAGCTTGATAAAGTAAAGAATAAGATTCCGAGGAGGAAGAAAGATTTCCTTCCTTTTAAATCTGACAACCTCCCAAATCCTATTAGAGACACAGCCATTACTAACAAATAAATAATAGGAATCCATTGCACGACTTCAAATGATGTACCCAAATCCTTTGAAATTGAGGGAATTGCAATATTTACAATACTACCATCTAAAGAAGACATAAATACTCCAATAGTGGTTATTGCTAATACTTTCCACTTATATGCTACCATTAGAATAAACTTAATTTTTAAGAGTTATAATATCAAGATTCTTCTTGGTTAAAAAGATTTTTATAATAATTTTTTAGACGAAAAAAGGCATCCTAAATACTTTATAGTAAGTATATTTAAAAATTTATTATATCGTTTCTTTCATTATTAAAAGTAAAATTCAAATAAAATTTGGGGGTTATTACCAATATGAATGATAATATAATTGAATGGGATTTGAGTGATTTTTACGATGGAGTCAATGATCCTAAAATTACGATAGATATTCAAGAGATCACTACCCTGGCTGATACTTTCAAAATGGAAGTTAAGGGAAATCTTCAAGATCCCATGCTTAAATCTGAAACTTTACTTGATTGGTATAAAAAATATGAAAATATTTCTGAAAAAGCGTTTTACTTACAAACTTATTCTAGTTTAATTTATTCAACCAATAATTTAAATGATGAGGTGAAAGAATTTTTTTCAAAAGTAGAGGAATTTACTGTAAAAATTCAAGAAAAATTGATATTTTTCAATTTAGAGCTGAATGGGATTTCTGATGAGAAGTTTAATGACCTAATTAACTCTCCTGAATTAGAAAAATACACAAATGCTTTGAAGAATAATCGCTTAAGAAAACCACATCAACTCTCAGAAAAAGAAGAGCAAATTATTCTAATGAAAGATATTACAGGAGCTAGTGGTTTCTTGAAACTTTACAATGAATTTAAAAGCAGTTTCACCTATGATTTTGAAGTTGATGGCCAGAAAAAAACACTAACTGAATCAGAGTTATTCTCATATTTATATAGGCAAAATAAGGTTATACGCAAAAAAGCGTTAGGAGCTATTGTTGAGAAATATAAAGATAATGAAATGATTTTTACTCATATTTTTACAAATATATTAAAAGATTGGGACTTAGAATCAAAAAAAAAGAATTTTAAAACGCCAATTTCAAGAAGGAATTTAGATAATGAGGTGAGTGATGATATTGTTGAAGTACTGGGAAAAGTCACTTCTGAGAGCTATAGCGTTGTGGAACGATATTATAACCTGAAAAAGAAACTATTAAATCTCCAAGAATTACACATGTCAGATTTATATTGTCCCGTTGGCGAGATATCCAAAGAATACACTTATGAAGAAGCGATGGATCTAATCAAGAAAGTAAACGAACTATTTCACCCCGAATTCAAGGAGATAATTCAAAAAACTCATGAACAGCAACATATTGATGTGACTCCAAGAAAAGGTAAAAATCGGGGTGCATTTTGTGAATTTGGAAAATTAACAAAATATGCATTTGTTTTTGTTAATTTTACGAATAATGTGGATTCATTGTTAACTTTAGCTCATGAATTAGGTCATGCGATTCAAGCATATTACATCCAGAGAGATCAAAACTTCATCAATGTAGGATTATCTCTTGCAATCGCGGAAATCGCTTCAGTTTTCAACGAAATATTGATGTTCGACCATTTAAAGGAAACCGATCTATCCAAAGATGAAAAAGTAGCCTTATTAGCTGTTTTTCTGGAAAATAATTTTTCCACATCTTTTCGTCAGAATGCTTTTTATAATTTTGAGACAAGAGTACACGATTTATTAGAAAAAAAATTGCCAACTACCGAAGAAATTAAGAATATTTTTGCCGATGAGATGGAAGCAATGTTTGGGAATTCGATGACCAATCTCCGTGAAGAATATGCTCCCTATTGTTTTGTGGTCCCCCATTTCCTTCACACGCCATTCTACGTCTATGCGTATAATATGTCGAATTTACTCGTGATTTCATTATATCAATTATATTTAGAGCAGAAAGAAAAATTTGTTCCAAAGTTTGTTAAATTGCTTGCTTATGGGAGTTCTATTTCGCCTGAAGAAATGCTTCGAATCTTGGATATTGATCTGAAAGACCCTTCTTTCTGGAAGAAAGGAATTGCATATTTGGAAGAAAAGCAATCGGAATTAGAAAATTTAGTTGAATACAATTAAAAAAAGCACTTTTTCTTTTTTAAAAAAATAAGTGAATGTTCTTAGTAACTTTTTTAAATAATTAATAAATTTTTTTTATGGCTTTCCATTTCATTAACATAAGTTTTCATTAATACTCATAACTTTAAATCAAATTAAAAAACATGACTGAAAATCAATCTGGCGAAGAAAAAAAACAGTATGATTATTCATTTGATTACATTCAAGGAAAGCTTGAAGGCAAGAAAGATTCATTCGGAATGCTAATGAAAGAGATCATTCGTGCAGGAATATGCACGGAATGTGGAACTTGCGCTGCCGTGTGTCCAGTATTAGAATGGGATCCCATAGTTGGGCAACCGAAATTGATCGGAAAATGTACGGGGTGTGGAATCTGCTATAACCAGTGTCCCAGAACTATAACTGATCCAATTCAACTCATGGGTGAATTTAAGACGGGTTATGTCGGAAACACTAATATTCCTGAAGTTATTGGAGGACAGGATGGTGGAAGTATCACGTCCCTTTTGTGTTATTTGTTTGATGAGCATCTAATTGATGCTGCCGTGGTTACCATGAAAGATCCTAAAAATCCTTGGCACCCAATCGCTCAAATCATTACAACTAAGGAAGATGCGATAAAAGCATCGGGCTCAATTTATTGTCATTCCCAAACCGTAGAGGCATTAATGGATGCTATTAGGCAAGATTATAGATCTATCGCTTTTGTTGGTACACCATGTAATATCGATGCTGTTGATAAAATGATGAGTTCCCCTGCTGGTATGTTAAAATATTTTATGAGAGCACACGTCTTAAAAATCGGACTCTTTTGCATGGATTCGTTCGCACCCGAAGCAATTTATTCCTTTTTTAAAAAAGAGGGCATAGACTTATCCAAAGTAGAAAAAATGGATATCAGTAAAGGTAAGTTCCACATATATTACGATTCGAAAGCTGAACCCGTGAAATCATACACCATTAAGGAACTTGATAAATTCAAATCGTCGAGTTGTAATTTCTGCACTGATTTGACTGCTGAGAATTCAGACATTTCCGTTGGTTCAGTTGGGAGTGGTCCAAAGAAGAATACAGTATTTGCTCGGTCAGGAATTGGTACAGAAATTATCGAGGATGCTGCTAAAAAAGGATATCTCACCATAGAACCTTTTAACGCTATAAACTTAAATGCCGTTTTATTCTTGGCAAAACTAAAGAAGGTTTCTCAATATAACATCCAAAAAAGAAAAGTCTTCATAGTAAGAGATTCTGAAGAGGAACCTCGAATCAAAACGGGACCTGAATCAGATCAAACACCAGTCTCTCCAGCTCTTGGAACTCGAAAAGCCTTAAGTGTATCAAAAACCATAAATGAAGCAACGAAAGTACTCAATATTTCACTCACTAATAGCTTGGGTCAAGTTTTGGAAGATATAAAAATAAGGATCGTCAGTATTGAAGAATTATTTGAGAAGAGACCTTGGATAACCACAATAAAGGAATTATTTCCATATGAAACGATCGAAATTGGATATCCTCTGGAAGTCGAAGACGGGGAAATAAAATACGAAAATGTCTTAGTGGAAGCATCTACCGAAGAGTATGGTAAGATTTTTTCAAAAACTTTTAAATTAGAACCACCAGAAAAAAATAATTAAAGTAAATTTTATTAAAAAATTAAATGAAATAAATTATTATAAAAAGCAATAATAACAAAATAGGTGAATTAACGTTAAAATATCATTAATTGGGTTAGGAGGATGCGGAAAAACCTCACTCTATTCCGTGGCTTTTGCTGAGAAGAGCCCCGAAGATAATTCAAATATTAAAAGATTTTGACGTTTTAATATACCTGATGCAACTTCATCAATGGAGATTACTTCTATTATAATTCCAGGTTGTACTCCACCATACCAATTAGAATTTGGTTTTGAAGTTAACCTAAATTCATCACCTACACCCCAGCAATCTGCTATTGATTTATAGAATTAGGAAAAAAAGATTACTTCTAATTTTTTGATTTATTGCGTATACTTTGTCTCGCTTTTGATTTAATTATCGAAATCCTCCCAGTCAGTATAGCGCCAATTAAAATAAATGCGATAATTAGAGTTCCTAAAGAAAGAAAATAAGGAAAGGAAAAAATAGATTCAATTGATCCTATTGCTACGGCCAATAATGCGAATATAAAAAATAAAGGCATACAAATTAGTTCTACTATTATAATTTCAAACATTGCTATTATAAAACGTTTTTCGATCGCTCTTTTTCGGTATTTTTCTTTTTTACTTTTAATCTCACTGTTTTCCTTCTCCAATAGAACAAAATTATCTCTTTCACTCAAATGTTTATCACCTAGAAAATAGAATAATAGATTTAAGCCAATAAGAAAAAATACCTCCGCCGTCAATATCCAAAGGTAATCTCTTTGAGCAAATTCTTTAAAAAATAATATTCCTCCTTCGAAGTCCCCATTCACTTTAACCTCTCTATATAAGACATCCGGTAGAGAAAGAAAACCCCAAAAAATTATTAATAAAATCATTCCACCAATAAAATAACCTAATGTTTTTATATTAATTTTTTTGAGATCGTATGAATAATTTTTAATTTGAAGGAATCTACTTACACACCAATACATAGAAGTCCATATGACGAAAACCGATAAAGTTGTAATTATGGTAATTAATACTGTTTCAAAGAGAGGTGGTTGATAATAAGAAATAAAATATTTCATCCCTTTAAGATTATATATAAAATTTAATAATCCTAAACTTTGGGAAAGTATAATAATAATAATATTAACAAAAAATACAATCATAGTCTCAATGAACGATTGCTTCATCTTTATATTCAAAATCACCGGTCTTTTTTCCGGATCTTTCCAATATAAGATAGCTTCTGCTTTATCGAATACAATATTAATCAATAAAAATGTGGACCCAAGTAAAGTGAACATTTTAGCTTGAGTTGGAATGGCAAAAAAGATATTTGAATATGCCGGGACTGAAGCGAAAATGGTTACAATAAATGTAAACATAATTCCACTGCAAATTTTTATGGTTATACCTTTTCTCGTGACACTAATGTTATTTTTTATCTCAATATAGTAATCGTGAGTTTTTTTAGAATTATTGTTTATAATTATCCGCTCCTTCAAGATTATTTTAAGATATATTTGTAATAAAACTTTGGAAAAAAAAATATTAGTATTATTTTAACCTACAATGCCATCAGAATCCATAATATCAAAATAACATAGTAATCATAATTATAAAAACCAATTTTGAATTAAATAGCTTCGAAGTTTTAAATCTTTTGAATAAAAAGTATTTTAAATTTAATCATACAGAATTGCTATTAAAATTAGAAAATTCTGATACTAGATGTATCTTAAGAAATTATTTCCTTAATCTTATTAATTATATTCAAGAATTAAATAAGAATTCTAATAGTTCTACAAAAACACTACTCTATAAATTTATTAATAAATATGATGTTGGTGATAGAGAAGGTTATCAAATTTATGAATTCTTAAAAAGAAATTTCCCTTTAAACATTGATTAATATAATATTATCATTATTTAACATTGTTTTTAACATTTAATATTTAAATTGAATTAAAAATTACATCAATAAGAATATAAATACTTTATAGTAGTATAAATAAATAAAAAAATAACAACAAAATAGGTGAATTAACGTTAAAATATCATTGATTGGGTTAGGAGGATGTGGAAAAACCTCACTCTATTCCGTGGCTTTTGCTGAGAAAAGCCCCGAAGATACCAAAGGCTTAAGCCCTACGATTCTTTATGAAACTCGAAGACATCCCTTTTTAGGATTACAAGTGGGGATCTTTGATTTTGGTGGGCAGGAAGAATATAGGAGGGAATACATGGAAAAACCAGAGATATTTCGTGGGACAGATATCCTTATACCCATTGTGGATCTTCACGATCCTAAGAACTTTGAACAAGCTAAGGAATATATTAAAGGACTATTGGATATCTATCGGAAGAACAATGAAAAACCTAAAATTTTCTTGTTCTTGCACAAATACGACACGGAGAAATATCAAAAAGAATTACTTGATACAAATGTTAATAAAGCAAAAGAAATCTTTTTGGACATGTTTAAGGAATATGATTTCAATTACATGCTAACAAGCATTTACCAACAAGATGAGTTAGCAAAAATATTTCGAGACATCTTGATATCATCCTATTCCAATTTAAAGGAACACGTGGAAAAAGCGGAGGCACAATTAGAGGAAATAAAAGCAAAGATTATCATTTCAGATGTTTCTGGAAATGTTATTGTTCATAACGTTCAAGGAGTTAGTAGTGGCTTAACTCTAAGAGGAGATTTAAGAGACTTCATCAATGCTTGCAATACAGTTAGAGAAAACATATTCATGTCCGATTCTGCAAATTTTAAAGGACGCAACGAGGAAGGTAAAGAAATTGAATTACACATTTTTAAATATATCATTACAGTATTAGTGATGAAATCTGGAGAAATCGATGTAGAATCGCAAAATAAACTCAACGTGCTGTTGAATGACATGAATCTTTTTGCGGATTTAATTATAAGTGCTCACACGGATTAAAACTTTATTTTTCATTTCTTTTTATATTAAACATTAGAATTAAAGCATTTGATCATAAATCTCTAATTTTAAAATTATTAATCTTAATATAATGCTAAATAAAAAAAAAAGTAAGAATTTTGCTTTGGATTTTATTGTCGATTTACAAGTTCTTAAGGCTACAGTAGTAATCTTATTTTTAAATTTCTCACTTTATATGTTTCTCGAATTAAATATTGGACTATATAAAAAATATAAAGTGTCCAATTTATCTTATTTCATAACTTATATTCATACGAAATATTAAATTATTAAGTAAATAGGTGAAATCTTTGTCTGATAATGAATTTTATAGATTATGGAACGAGTTCGGAAGAAACATGAATCTCGTAGCTATATTAACAATTTTAACCCTAGTTACTGGTATTACCGGACTTGTAGCAATAATTTTTGTCTTCATCTCTCTTGGAAACATTAATTTAATTAATTCCAAATTAAAAAGCTTATACCTTTATGATTTTCGTTCAAAAATGGTATCCTCTTTTATTTATAAGTTAATTTCAATTTGTCTTTTAGCTGGAGGCATTGTTGGAATTGTATTTTCAGCGTATTTTTGGACTAATAATGATAATATTGCTGCGTTGATTGTAAATATTATTCTTAGTAGTTCTCCTGCTCTGATCGGGTTAATTCTTTTAATAGTAGGTTTCTCAATTGAAATGAAAGCTTGGGAAAACTTGAAATTTTATATCGAGGAAAATAGATCATTATTTCCAGAATATGTTGTACGGGAAACTATTGAAGGAGCAGAGAAATTAAGAATTGCAGCGTTAATGTACGCGCTTGGATTCTTGGGAATCACGTTAATCATTGGATTCATATTACAAATTATTGGATTCTTTAAGTTAGCGAAATTCAGTAATATGAGTGTTCCTGCATATATAGAAGCACCAGTAGTTCCTCAAGCACCAATTCCTCCTAGAGCACCAGCACTTCCCCAAGCACCGAGTTTACCACAACCAGTTTCCCTAAATGTTGCTTCAAGTATAAATCGAATTGTTGGTATACGCCCTAAATTCTGTCCTAATTGCGGTGCTGAAATTTTAGAAGGTGGAAGTTATTGTCCAGATTGTGGGTCTTCAATCTCTTAATCATATATTATTTTTTTATTATTTTATTCAACTCTTTTTGAAAATCTATATTTGAAAGTATTCATCTTCTTCAAATGTAAGCTAACGATAAACAAGAAGATTAGAAACTGATTTATTTGATAAAAATTTCATTTTTATGACATATTATGGAATGGTTTAAATCGCTTTTAACAAGAAAATTGGCAGAAACGCTAGATGATTTGAAAGATGAGTCTGATTATATTCAAATGAGACTTCCTGTAAAAAAAATTACGGAAGAATTTGAACATAATTTAAGAAATATGGCTCAATATAGCGTTTTGCAAGCCAATATAAGAATTGCAACATTAGATGATATTGAAAGTTTCATGAAATTGCATGAACAAGCTTGGAGATCAACAAACATGCGATACAAACCATTTTCGAAGGAATTATTAATTGAACTAATTAATGACCAACACATCGTTTTTTTAATCGCTAAAGTAAACGGAAATGATAGTGGTTTTGCTATCATGTATTTCACTGGAGAGAATAGAGAAATAGGGATTATTACAGCTCTTGGTGTAGTTCCTGAGCTACAAGGAAAAGGATTAGGAACAATACTTGTTATAGAGATTTGGGATTATTTTAAAAAAAACGAGGCTAAAGAATTGCGATGTAGAGTGGAGCAAGATAATAAGAAGGCTTACAGGTTCATCAAAAGTCTTGGTTTTGAATTAATCAATTGATCGATTGAGATGTAAGTAAAATAAAGATAAGAGGGTGATTAAAATGGGTCGTATCAAAGCTTTTTTTATAAAAATGTACGGTGATATCATAAATCTTTACCAAAAAGATATGGATTTCATTCAAATGAGATTGCCAGTTTCTCACATTACTGAGGATTTTGAAAAAAATTTAAAGAATAAAATTAAGCATTCCTTTATTAATGCTGAAATACGTGAAGCAACAGGAGTTGATATTGATCATTTAATCGATCTTCATGATCGTGCTTGGCACTCCACTCCAATGCCTTATAGACCCCTTACTAAAGAAAAATTATATGAAATACTAAATGACAAGAGCGTTATTTTTCTCATTGCTAAAGTAGAGGGTAAAGATAGTGGTTTTGCTTTGATTTATTTCACCTCTCAGGACAATCTTGTAGGTGTTATTGCAGGATTAGGAATCATTCCAGAATTACAAAGAAAAGGATTGGGAACCATTTTAGCCATGGCGAGCTGGGATTTATTTAAGAAAAAAGGAGTAAAAGAACTTCGTTGTAAGGTATATAAAGACAATAAGGTTTCTTACAATTTTATCCGAGGTCTCGGCTTTGAAGAGTATGATGAGGACTTTGTATCATGGAAAATATTTTAATTCAATTTTGTAACTTAAAAATAAGAAACAGGGATTCTAAACAAAAGTTATTTAAAGTTTTATATTTCCGATCTTTTTCTCATCTATCATCGTGAATTTCGTCGGTTTGAAAAACTTTATAATCAATTATTAATGCTATTAACACAATTTAAGTTACTTCCTTCTTACGGTATAGTAAAATGGATGATCAAGATTCCGAAAAAAAATCAGAAATTTGGCTTAAATATTGCGAAGCTTGCGTAAAGTCTCAAATTGACAACGTAGATAGATCTCAATCTGAAATATGTTGTACCCCCAATAATAAGGATTCTGTGAAATCTTAATTCTTATATTATTTAATTTTCTTTAAAATTTCGGGAAAAAAATTTATTTTCAGTCACCTCTCTCTTACACATAAGATTACTATACAAATTATAATTATCCTGATAACTAATTACTCTCACCCGCAAGGGCTTGATTTAACTTTTAATCACCTCTCTCACATTAATAAATGAAGGATATATGTACATTTACTTCCAATTACCCCCCCTCAATTGATATAATTTATAAATTTCAATTAAATAACAATTTATAATTCTTAGATAGAACCTAATTTTAACATTTTGAATTTTATAATAATCAAGATTATCCATTAATATCCCGTTTAAAAATGAGAATAGGTCATAGATTAACCAAAATATTCACATATTGAAAGAGACGAAATCAATACTTGTTCGTATATATCTCTATATTCACATTTTACAATAAGTTTATAAATGAAAAGTCTTATTTATCTTTAACATTTAATTTATCTAAAACTAAAATCTTATCAATATCTAATGCTAAATACCAGAAAATTCAGAGGAAATATATCCAAATTTTAATGATAGTAAATTTTATCCATTTAAGAAGTACAAGTTGAGATTTGAAAAATTAATCAATAAAAAAATAATAATGAAAAAAGTAGAATTAGTTTTTAGGACCATCGGTGAAAGGACTTCTGACATCGCACTCGAATTTGCTCGAACTAACATTCAGCCATGGAAAATTCACGTAATAAAAGACATAAAACCCTTCACGAGAACCATGGAAGAAATAATGAAGATTGAATATGACCCTGAGACCGAATTCGTTGTTTTTATGGATGCCGATTGCTTGATTTTTGAAGATTTAAGACCTTTTATTGAAGAAAATGAATTAGCTTACGTTGATTGCTACGTACTTGATAAATTTAGGGGATATGTCCACATGGGAGTGCATATCACTAGACGTGATGTAGTCGAAGAAATGAAAAAGGTCTCTCTCTCAAATGAAAACTTATTATACGTGCTAAAACCAGAGACTGCCATACGAAATGTAGCATTAAACAATATGAAAATGAAGAAGAAGTATAAGCGTTTTAAAATATTGCATGATTTTCACCAATATTATGAACACGTCTTTATTAAATGTGCCATTAGAGAATTGAGAAGCAGAGAAGATTATCCGAAAGCAAAGCTCCAATCCGCTATTGATAATTGGAAATACAAAGATAAAGATTTTGTCGTTGCTATAGAAGCGATAAACTACACAAGAAAAATGATACCACATGGCGAATCTTCAGTTGATATAGCAAAATTCATTGAAAATTTACCAAATGTCGCCCGATCAGTCGTTCAAGATTTAGGAATTGAGGAAAAACAGTACTTGAAAATGGAAGTAGTGCAAGATCTAAAAGCGGCATCAAATATTTTGGGTGTATTTGGGGATGATTCGAAAAAAGTATTTTGCCTGGGATTAAGCAGAACGAGTACAAAGAGTTTAACGAAAGCGCTAAATATTCTCGGTATTAATGTAATTCATTATCCCGTGGATAAAGTGACTCATTATGAATTGATTCATGGAAATTATAACTTTACCATCCTGCAGGATTATGATGGAATCTCAGATATTACCATAGCTCCATATTATCGAGAATTAGATGAACTGTTTCCTAATAGTAAATTCATTCTAACTATCCGAGAAAAGGAAAAATGGTTAGAATCGCTTAAACGACATTGGGAAGATAGACCCCCATATGATGATCCTAACCAAACAGAAACACACTTAAAGATCCGTCGGTTTCTCAGGGCAAGCGTGTACGGTGTATTTACTTTCAACAAACAAAGGCTATCCAATGTATACGATCTTCACCACAAAAATGTATTGGAATATTTTAAAGATCGGCCCGAAGATCTTTTAACTATTGATATCACTAAAGGTGAAGGATGGGAAAAACTGTGTCCATTTTTTAATAAACCTGAACTGACTTCTGCATTTCCTCATGTTACTGATGAAGAGGAACTCACCGAACTTTTGTAATTAAAGAGATTACTTTAAACATGCCGTTGGATAAAAGAATAAAGATTTGCTTCATCTCTGGAGCAGCACATTCTGGTTCTACTTTACTTGGATTAATTCTAGGTAGTCATAGTACTGCTTTTTTTATGGGAGAAGCAAACAAGGTTTCTTATTTTTCAGATCCAAATTTCGAAGCTGAAAGAAAATATTGTCGATTATGTGGTAAAGAATGCAACATCTGGAGTAAAGTTGATCCAGAAAAGGATAACATATATGAACAATTACATAATATAACGAAAAAATCTATTCTTATTGATTCTACAAAAAATGTGGATTGGATTAATAGGCAGTTAGAAATCCTAAAAAATACCAAAATAGAAGCACAATTAATTTTTTTAAAGCGTGATCTTAGGGCTGTAATCAACTCTATGGCTCGAAAATATCCAAATAGGACTCTTGACCGTTTGATTAATGATTGGATCATCCAAATTACCAAAACAAAAACATTATATAATCTATTTCAAGGAAAGAAAATTAAAATCTTCTATGAAGATTTATCTTTGAATCCAGATCAAAATATAGAAGACTTATGTAATTTCTTGGAAATAACTTATGAGCCAGAAATGAAAGAATATTATAACAAAGATCAGCATTCAATAGGAGGAAATATTGGTACTCATTATCTGCTCATTAAAGCCAAGAATTCCAATGATGATTGGTTACTAACCGAAAGAAACGAATATTACTATCGAGATCACCCTTTTTCAATTCAGCTGGATGAAAGATGGAAAAGCGAATTGAACTCTCAAGATCAAGAAATTATTCTTTTAAAAACTGGTTCTTTGTTCAATGAATTCTCATGGAATTGATATAGTTTAATATCTTGATGAAATCATAAAATTATTAATATTTTAGATTATTTTCTGATTATGATGAACTCAAGAGAACGAATACAAGCAGCCTTAAAATTTACTAAACCAGATAAGGTGCCTATTTTTGACATGGTTTCTGGTGATCTAATGCCTCTTCCAATCGTTCACTCTAAAAAATGGAGACCAGGATGGAATGAAGGTGAAGAAGGATTATTTCCTCATGTAAGAGGGGCATATAATTGGGAAAGACCTGATTGGGCTATTGAAAATCCTGAATACCAAGGAAATAATTGGAGAAAAATAAAACATGAAGAGATTGATCAATGGGGATGTATTTGGAACATGAAAGGTAATGATCAGGATATGGGTCATCCCGGAAGACCATCTCTTCCCAATTGGGATGATTTTGAAAATTATATCTCAAAATATACCCCTGATGCGAGTGAAGAAAGCAGATATGAACCAGCTCTTCAACTCAGAAATATGGTGGAAAATGATAGATATTTTACACTTAACTTGGTTAGTCATGGACCGTCTCAAGTTGTTGCCGCGATGAGGGGTTTTAATACATATCTTATAGATCATAAAAAGCACCCAAAAGAATTGAAAAGAGCGTTACAAGTAGTGGCAGATTATCACGTAGATATAATGCGATATAGCAAAAAATATGGTTTAAAAGCAGATGGAATTTGGGTCGTGGATGATTTAGGTGAACAAAAAGGTCCATTCTTCAGTGCGCGAACTTTTAATAATTTATACGAGGATTCTTATAGAACAATCATAGATGAAGCTCATAATTTAGATTTGGATGTCCATCTTCATTGTTGTGGTAAGATTGACCCATTGTTAGAGCCATTAATAAAATGGGGATTAGACGCAATCGAATTAGATAGCCCACGAATGAGCGGATATAATGATTTACGACCATATCGCGGAAAGATAATGTTCTGGGGTTGCGTTAACATTCAATCTATTTATACACAAGGAACTCCAGATGAAGTAGAACGTGAAGTGTGGCACATGATGAGAAATTTGGGCACTAAAAATGGAGGATTTGGTGCTTATTTCTATCCTACTCCTCGAGATCTCAATGCACCTCGGAAAAATATTAAAGCTTTTCAAAAAGGATTGCAAAAATATGGGAATTATTCTAAGATTCCAGAATCTTGGTGGGAATATCCCGTTCCCCTAAAATGGGACAATTCTGTTCCTCCTCTTCCTCCTATAAATGAGTAAGGTATCTTCTACTTCTTTTTATCTCTTCCTATTTTACTGATTTTATATAAAAATTTAAGATTTAAATATAAAAAGTGGGAGGTTAATTTTTTAAAATATAACCCAAAATTCCACCAATCAACAATAGAATTGGTTCGACGAAGAGAAAAGTCTTCATAGTAGCGGAAAATATCGCAACAAGTGCTATAAGTCCCGAGATTAACATAATAAGGGCCCCGTAAGTTCGATTTTTAATAAGACCATAAATTGCTCCAATTAAGCCTAAAAATCCTACAGCAAAATTTGTGACGAATATATCTAATGGGGAGAAAGAGGGAATCCCAGAAATTAAAAGTAATATACTGCCAATTATTCCCACAATAGGAGCTACGAGCTCTATTCCTTTAGCTTCCATATTTTTTCACCTTGCTAAATTTTATATATTTCATAATGCAATTATTTTGAGGATGTTTTAAAATTTCTCTTTTTTCTTTTTATTATAATCTTAGAAAAGAATTTGCTAAAAATTATTTTATAATAGTTTCCCAATATCACATAATTACATCTCGAAAAATAAATACATCAGAGATGTAATTAAAGATATGGGGATGAAATATTGCCCTAATTGCATATCATCCTCAAGACAGAAAGAGCAAATTTATTGTGAATTTTGTGGTTCTGAACTTATATAAGGATTTTTTTCTTTAAAAGTTTAAAAAGATAGTTAAGAGCAAAAAGAAATTAAAGAAAGAAATTAAAATATGATTTCCCAGTCTATAGAATTTTCACTTTTAAACGTGATTTCATTGCCAGAGACAGTGTAATCTGTTATTTTACCATTTACTTTTACAGTTTTCACTTTTACTAATTCCTCCTTTTTGAGAGTTAAAGAGATTTCCCATGACCCTCGATTCTTAGGATAATACCATCCAGAATAACCAGATTTTTGCTTTTGAAACTTTATTAATGACGATTGGAATGAATATTCATCTTTAGGAAATTTTGGTACGAATTTAATGCCTTTAGTTGTTAATTGCAAGCCTATCAAATGGATTAACGTATATAGTGGCCAAGCATGGGGATGAAGGTTCAAAACGGGGAAATCTGTCCAATTAATTCCCATTGAAAGTAATCCTTCTTGTTTGTCCTTAGGATTTTTAGTCAAGTAAAATTTATCAAATAAAGTATGTCCAGGATATTCAGAGTATGACGAATTCCACGTATCTGGTCCACTCCAAATGCCATACCATATATCAGGGTAAATGGATGATTTATGAGCAAAAGTGTTTTTCTTCCATTCATCATAAGCTAAATTACCAGAGGTTTTGCTTAAAGCCCATATTAAAGTACCATTGATTGATGGCCAGATTCCTGCATTAGTGGCGACTCCAGCCGTTTCTACTTGATTGTCTATTGTCTTACTAAGTATTATTGCTCCAATTGGGGAGGGTTTTCTATTTAACTCATTTATGTTCTTGATTAAAGTTTCTGCTTGAGGTAAATCCAATATTTCACTAATAAGTGCCCAAGGTTGTGGTTCCAACCATAACATGTCATTACCAACCCATCCCAGTTCCTCAGAGAGCCAGGCTCGTTTGAACCATTTTCCGTTCCAGTGATCTTTTAATGGTTTGATTAATGAAACCATATATTGTCTAATTTCGTCTGATTTTTCTGTGAGTCCAATAAAGGATAGCATTTCAGAAAACTGAGAAAGAACATATATAGCCATTGCGGTGTTCAATATACTTTCTCCAACTTTTTTTACCTCGTCTTGCTTATTCTCTGGAACAAAACCAGTTATTACTAAATCATTCCAATCACAGCTAGCAACCCTTACTAGACCATGCTTTCCTTTTCCAATCACTTTAACAAAATATTCATAAGTAAGAAATAATACATCCTTTATTGTTTTCATTTGTGCTTTTCGACCATAAATGGGATACATTGAAATTTCTTCATTTATAAAATCGGAATCCCTTGTTAGTAGGACATAATCACTAATTAGCCAAATCAACCACAATTGTAAATCACTTGGATCCAATAAGGAGGGCATGATCATTCCACTTCCAGTAATCCCATAGGGGATTTTTCCATCTTCTTGAATTTCTTTCAAGGTATACCTTATAATTTCTTTAACAATGCGAGGCTCTATGAAGAGAAATGGCAATGCATGTTGTAATGGATCTCGAGCAGCACCTTGAAATCCAATGATGTATTGATACACGTGTCCTTGAGAAAGTATATGCTCGTTAAAGTAATCATCGTAAGTCATCGCTCCTCTCAAATAATAATAATTCCAAAAAAGCTCTCTGTCGATCCATAAGTCCTCATTCATATCGAGTTTAATACGGTTTTCTTTCCATTTATTGCAAGATAATTTGAAGAGATTTGGCAGGCTAGCTTGATACTTTTTGATTAAATCATTTAATTCAAATCCCTCGGGAATGTATCCATATGCAAAATAGATTGTTTTTGAAGCTTTAGGTGGAATTTTAACTTTGCGTTCTATAATTAGACAGGAGTTAAAATCACTGATTTCTTCATTAAATGATCCGTTAACATTAAGACCATCTGGATTTTGAGTGCCTCCTTGTCCAAAAAATAAGGACCCATCATTTTGTACAGCTGTAGTCTTATCGTCTAAAGAAACTAAGAAAATTGGAGGGGGTTTTTTGTCTTCAAATGAAGCTTTTTTTCTTTGGACTGGTATTCCTTTAATTCTTTCCTCAAAATTTAATTGTTCCTCCAATTTTGATGATTTTTCGTCATATTTTAGATTAACCAATCCACGACCGTTATCTAAAACTATAGATTTATTTTTATAACTTTTTTCTAATTTTATCCGGTAATTTTTGAGTGGGTCAACTTTCTTCTCTTTAATTGCATCTAAAACTGCTTGGAATGAAAACTGAAAATTAAAGCAGCCCCAATATTCAATCCATTTTAAATCTATAGTCTGAAGTGTATTATTGCAAATTTCTATTTGAGAAATTAAAACGGGATCATCTCCAAATGGTGCGAAGATAGTTTGATTTACTTTATAGTTTTGGTTAGAAACTCGCTTGGAAACATAACCGATACCAAATATTCGTTCAAAATTCGAGTTTTGACCATTATAATAAGTAGAAATCGTGCTCTTCCCATCAGTGAGGTAGCCAAATCCACCTGCGTATTGATTAAGTCTTGGATCATAGTAATTCAAATACTTTGGAGCCCCCTCATCTTGTCTTACCATGACATAACCATAATTAGAAGCCAATCCAACAATCCTGTCATTACCTACAAGAAAAATATGATCGGTAGGGTCTCGCCATATATCGTTCATGGGAGTAATTGCTTTAGGATCTTTGACTTGATTGCACGTATATTTATATGCAGGCAATCCATTTTCATCTTTAATCCATTTTCCAAAATAACCATTTCCAAATTCAGATTTCATCTAATAATCACCCTAATTTCATAATTTAACTTTAGAATTCAATTAATATAAAATTTATAGGAGAGGTAATAAATCTTTTAATTCTCCTTCATATGTTGGCGTTGGAGTAGTAGGCTCTAAATTAGTATTATTACTTGGAACCAAGAATGTTTCGCATCCAAATTTACGTGCTACCATGTCTTTATTTTCATCTCCTACCATCAAACATTCACTTGGTTTAACACCAAGCATGTTAAAGATCTGGGTAAAGTATAACTTATTTGGTTTACTAGCTCGCATGTTTTCAATCGTGGTTATAAATTTGTAATTGAAATCACCTACACCTGCCCAGTCAAGCCTTTGCTGGATTGCAGTTAAGGGAATCACTGGTGTTGTAGCAATAACCACATCATATCCGTTCTCAAAAGCTTTGGAAACTACTGGTCGAGCATCTTGTTTAATTTTAGTATAGATTTTTAATTTGATAAATTCTGTATCATAAAAGTCATCAAAAAGGTGATCTACTTCTTCTCTCGAATGACCATTAAGGGGAAAACAAACATGCTCAAAAATTTCCTCATTTGTCATCCTACCATCATTTTGATCAATTTGATTTGAAGCTTCTAGTAATAAAGATACAAATTTACTTGGACGAATGAGGTCCTTGAATTTTTCTGAAAGAAGTTTCATATAGTTAGGAACAAATCCTTTTAAATCGACATCAATAAGCGTTCCATCAAGATCAAACAAAATAGCTTTGATATTTTTTAAAGTCATTTATTTTATCCTTTTAATTATTTTATAACGTATTTTCATAATCAGAATATAATTTTAGATTTCCTTCAATAACTTCAAGATAGCTTTTCGCGTCCCTGCTACTACTCCTGCCACGCCACCACCAGATTCACTCTGTGATCCAACATACCATAAATCTTGAATAGGTGTATGATGGGGAGGATTTTGTTGATTCATGATTGGAGCTAATCCTCCAAAACTGTGCTTCTCGACGAATATGCGAGATTTAAAATCCAATGGAGTCATTATCACCTTCGTTTTAATGTGTTTTCGAAGATCAGGAATTATTTTTTCAGCCTCTATGAGTAGTTTTTCTGCAAGTTCTTCCCTGCGTGAAGCCCAATCACCATTACTAAGAACAAATGGTGCAATAGTGTAAATAGTAATAGCGTGATGTCCGGGAGGAGCCATTTTAGGGGAGTGTAATGAAGGCAAATATAATAAAAATCCCTCCTTTCCCTCATGATAATCACCCGACCTACACCGATTGACTGCTCCTTCGATATCATATGTACCATAATAATAACATAAAGCTGCACGCTGGTATGGAGTTGGATCCAAATCGATACCCAAATGTACCATTAATACAGATTCCATATGAACCAGATTTTGTACATTTTCTACAAAATCTGAAGGTAAGTATTCCTTTCCTACTAATTCAAAAAAAGTTTTATGAGCTCCTCCACTTGCAATTACAATATCCGAATGAAATTCTTCCCCACTTTTAAGTTTCACTCCAATTGCATTATCATTCTTTATCAAAATTTTTTCAACTAAACAATCAGTTTGAATCTTTCCTCCATTTTCTTTGATGTAACTTGCAAATGCGTTTACCAATTGCTCGCAACCATTTTGGATGTAGTGATAACTAGGTAACTTTCCACCCTTAATTTTTAGTGGTATGCGTTTATCAAAAGCTGTCTCAACATTCGAGACAGGAACTCCTAATCCGGGGAACTCGCTTGGTTTTACAACAAAGTCAGCAAGGATTCCCATAAATACTGCTTTCAATTTTGGTTCGTTAAAAAAAGAATCCATAAGTTCAGCAGCACTTTTATCCATATACTTCTTAACCCTTAAAAATTTAGGTAAAAGCTTTAATTTTAACCAGATAGAATTCAAACCTTTTGTCCATTCTAACCGATTGCTAATAGCCATAAGTGTCATTATTTGATCGTAAAAATGATAATATCGATCTAACCCTTCACTTTCAGAAGGGAATAGTTCTTTAAAGTATTCTTTTCGCCAATACTTCCCTTTATACTCTTTTGGATGCCATATCGTAAAATCAGGAAGAACTTGCCCACGATCTTCGTTAATAATATTTATTTTATCTGAGATTCCTAATTCAGTTAAAATTTTTCCAAGTTTTTCGTGAGGAGCTAATCCTTCCAACAAGAGGGGACCAATATCCCATGAAAACCCATCTTCATGAATTGTGGCTGTTACACCTCCAATTTCTGAATATTGTTCATAAATTATTACAATATGACCTTCTCGACACATGTAGGACGCGGCAGTAAGTCCTGCTAATCCGGAACCAATAATAATGACTTTCATAATTATTAGAATAAAATTTTTTTAAGATTCAAAAAGTTTAATGGAATTAAAATATTTTTAAAATCGATATGAAAATTGCCGTAATAGGTTCAGGTTTATCCGGACTTACGTCCGCTGCACTTCTTATAAAGGAAGGTCATTCTGTAACTGTATATGAACAACACGCGAAAATTGGGGGAGTAACTGCGACGATTGAGAAGGATGGGTTTTTTTGGGATTGGGGTCAGATGTTAGTTCCAGATCTCAGTGAAGGAGAACCTGGAAGGAAAATCCTTGAGAGATTAGGAATTACAGAAAAAGTGAGAACTTTCAAATCTTACAGAGAAAATTACTTTCCTGACTTTTGGATTAGAAGACCTAAAGAATTTAAAGGTAACAATTGGAGAGAAAAATATTTAAAAGAGCTTTTCCCAAAGGATACTAAGGGATTGGATAAATATTTTAAAATCTATGAGAGAATCCATGATGTAACCGCTATTATTAACAAGGAAGGTTTTTTTTCTAAGCTTAAACTATTCCTAACTTTCCTTCCAATCATAAGAAAAAAAGAATGGAGTGCCCAGAAATTAATGGATTATTGCTTTACAAACAAGAAACTCCAAGCAGTATTCATTGCTATTTTAGCGGATTATGTAATTTCACCAGAAGTCTTTCCGGGTTTAATCATCCCTACAATTAACGCGGAATCACAATACGATGAAAGGGTTTCTCTTGATTATGGAAGACATCAACATAGGCAATCTTGGAGTTTTGTAGAAAATGGCATGGAAAGTCTCGTGAAAGCAATCGCTGGATATATATTGGATAATGGTGGAAAGATTCTTACAAACACTGCAATAAATAAAATTAATATAGAGGAGGATCGTGTTAAAAGCGTTCTGCTATCTAATAAAGAAGAAATTGAAGTTGATCTCGTATTTGCAAGTGGGGGTGCTAAAGAATTGTATTTGGATCTCATAGGAAGTGAACACCTTACACAAGAATTTATCAATACTTTTATTGATCCTCTTTACACTACTGAATCTGTATTTATGGTACATTTAGGTGTAGATTATGATCCTTCTATTTATCAAAATGACGCAGCATTATGTTACTATTATTTTACTTATGATATTGATAGAAGCATAAAAGAATGTAAAAAAGGAATCTACCACGAAGGAAACGATGGTCTATTAGTATACATTCCTTCAAAACATTCACCTGAAATGGCTCCTCCGGGACATCACGCTATTACTATTTACACTATTGCACCTAATAATCCTAAAAATGGTAGCTGGGAAGATAAAAAGGAGGAGTGGGCTGAAGAACTCTTAATTTTAGCAGAAAAGTTCATTCCTGGACTACGAGAACATACTAAAACAAAAATAATTCTTACTCCAGAAGATTTCCAAAATCGTGCACATTTAAAAAATCATGCATTTGGAGGAACTGTTCCACATCTTAAGATTCCACCACCTCAACATAAAACACCAATAAAGGGTCTTTGGTTCGTAGGCGCTCAGAGTGAAAATTTTGGGGGTGTCGTGACTGGAATGATAGGAGCAGAAAATGCAGTTAAAATGCTCTTGAAAGATAAATCTGTAACTACGCAAACTTTTAAGAGCGTTTCAAAATAAAATTTCTTATCGAAAGGGGTAATCATGATTAATTTTAATTTATTGCCTGCAAAAAAACCAACATTTTATTACATTGGAGTTTCAACAACAAAATCATCAATAATGAGGGTTTTTCCTAAATGGGCTGAATATTTAGGAATTGGTGGAACACAGATTGTTGGAATTGATTGCAAAATACATGATGATCCCAAAGTATATAGGAGAATTGTAGAATTTATAAGAAATGATAATAATTCATTAGGAGCTTTGGTAACCTCTCATAAGATCGACCTATTTAAGGCTACTAAAGATCTATTTGATCATTTTGGTGCCTATACTAATCTCCTTGGAGAGTTAAGTTGTATTTCTAAAAGAAATAGAGAACTCTGGGCACATGCTAAAGATCCAATAACGAGTGGTCTATCTTATGAAGCATTTATTCCTAAAGATCATTGGAAAAAATCAAAAGGCGAAATTTGTATAATGGGTGCGGGAGGTGCTTCTTTAGCGCTTACAACTTACTTGATTGAAACAATGAGTAAGACCGAATGGCCAGAGAAGATTCATGTAACTAATAGGAGTAAATCCCGACTTGAAACTATGAAAAATATACATTCTCAAATTAATCCAGGGATAAAATTTGAATATCATTATTGTCCGATTCCGGAAGATAATGATGAAATTGTCGGTAATTTAAACCAATATTCCTTAGTTATCAATGGAACGGGAGCTGGAAAAGATTTTCCTGGATCTCCACTATCAAATGCTGTAGAATTTCCTGTGAATGGATTTGCATGGGATTATAATTTTAGAGGAGATTTAATGTTCTTAAAACAAGCTCGTGCTCAAGAAAAAGCCAAGAAGTTACATGTGGAAGATGGTTGGGTTTACTTTTTGCATGGATGGTTGAGAGTAATCGCTGAAGTTTTTCACTTGGACATTCCCACGAGTGGTCCCAAGTTTAAAAAATTATCAAAAATTGCTTTACAAGTGAAATAAAAAATAATGAGGATTTACATGAAAGATAATAAATCATTCTCAATTAAATTTAATTTGGAAGATGGACGTTCTCCAGATCGAACTCCCACAAGGAGGATGCTTTCTGATATGAAAGGTATATATTTAGATAATAAAGCATCTGAAGAAATGCTTGGTAATGGAGATAAATGTATTTATGAATTCTTTGAGCTTGGTATTCCTGAAAAATCCAGTGATCTAGCTTTTGGTACTACAATTTTATATTCTGGAAAAGTGGGTAACGAATTTTTTATGACTAAAGGACACTTCCATAAAAAACTTCAGACTGCAGAAGTGTATTATTGTGTTAAAGGACATGGATATTTACTCATGGAAGATCCTGAAGGCAAAACAGAAATTCAAGAAATGACTCCGGGTATATCTGTATATGTTCCACCTAATTTTGCTCATAGAAGCATAAATATCTCAGATACAGAACCATTAATAATGTTTTTCGTGTTTAGAGCAGATGCAGGACACGATTACAAAACAATTGAGACACAAGGTTTTAGAAAATTAGTAATTGAAAGAAATGGAAAACCAGATATAATCGATAATCCAAAATGGAAGGAATAGACGCATTAAGTGAAGAAAATTTATGAATAAAGTTTATATCGGGTCAAGAACATTAACCCTTAAAGGTCATCCCGCGTTGCTAAGGCTAGAAAATGCTGGATTAGAGGTCATATTTGGTCCTGCAGGAAGACGCCCCACTGAGGAGGAACTTCTTAAAATTTTACCAGATTGCATTGCTTATTTAGCTGGAACTGAAGAAATTTCAGAGAAAGTATTAAAATCTTCACAAAAATTAAAAGTCATCAGTAGAAATGGTGTTGGGAAAAATAATATTGATCTAAAGGCTGCAAATAATCTTGGTATTGAAATTAAAATTACTCCAGGGTCTAACGCTCAAAGTGTTGCAGAACTCGCAATATCTCTAATGTTAAATGCAGTTAGGAATATTTCAAATCAAGATAAAGATTTAAAAGAAGAAAAATGGAATCGAAGTAAAGGAATAGAAATAGAAGGGAAGACACTTGGAGTTTTAGGATGTGGTAATATTGGAAAACGCGTGGTAAAAATGGCTCTAGGCTTAGGAATGAAAGTTTTAGGATATGATCTGTATCCCGATCAATCATTTTGTCCTTCAAGTGATTTCCAATATGTAAGTTTAAACGAAATTTTCAAATTATCAGATATTATCAGCCTTCACATTCCTCCGGGAGAAAAACCGATTATAGACCATAAAGCTTTGTCATTGATGAAACAAGGTGTTTATATCATCAATACCGCTCGAGCAGAAGTCGTAGATGAATTGGAAATAATCAAGGCTTTAGATACAAATAGAATCGAAATTTATGCCACAGATGTTTATATAAAAGAACCTCCTGAAATTAATGTACTAATTAGTCATCCACGAACGATATGTACACCCCATATAGGTGCATATACGGAAGAGAGTATTAATCGATCAGTGGAAGATGCTGTTGATAACATTTTGATGGTGGTCGGTAAAGATGTCAAAAATTAAAATAACTACTGAATTCATTAAAAACTTAGAGAAATTTATTGAAATCAAATCTAGCCCTAAAAATGAAATACAATTAGCTTGGATTGGCCAAGCAGGATTTATATTTAAGTATAGAAACAAGATATTAATAATTGATCCATACCTATCGGATTATTTATCAGAAAAATATAAGGATAAAATATTTCCTCATATTCGATTGATGAAAATTCCAATATTACCCCAAGTTATTTCTACTGTTGATTATATTTTATGTTCTCATGCACATTCTGATCATATGGATCCAGAAACGCTTTCAATTCTAAGTGATAATAACCAAGATGTAAAAATTATCTTACCCGCAGCGGAATTGGAAGAAGGATTAAATAGAGGTGTTAAATCTCATCAAATTATCCAAGCAGATGACGGAAAACTCCTTAATTTAGAAAACACTATAAAAATCATTGGAATTGCTGCTTCTCACGAGAGTCTTAAAGTGAATGAAAAAGGAGAACATTATTTTTTAGGATACATTTTTGAATTTGAAGGGATCCGAGTTTATCACTCTGGGGACTGCATACCATATGATGGATTAACCTCAAAATTGAAAGAATTAGAAATAGATTTAGCTTTATTACCAATCAATGGCCGAGATGAATATCGGCTAAAAAATAATATTGCTGGGAATTTTTCAGTGTTAGAAGTTATGGAAATATGCAAAACTGCCAAGATAGAAAATCTCATCGTTCATCATTTTGGCATGTTCGCTTATAATACAGTAACAAGAGGAGAATTAGAAGAGCTGAGAGCTGCTAGTTCCACTCAACTCCAAATAATAATCCCAGAAATTAATGTAATTTATAAAATTAAAAAGAAATAATATATGAGGTCTAAATATGGATGTAATTAAAAAAATTGAAAAATTAAAACTAATCCCCGTTGCCGTTATTGAAGATTCTAAAAACGCTCTCCCTTTAGGAAGAGCTCTTATGGATTCGGGTTTACCAGTAGTTGAAATTACATTTAGAACTGAAGCAGCAACAGAATCAATTTCAATAATAAGAAAAAAATATCCAGAAATGTTAATAGGAGCTGGTACGGTACTTACGATTGACCAAGTTAATGCTGCAATGGACGCAGGCTCAGAATTCATAGTTACTCCAGGTTTTAATCCTACTGTTGTAGATTATTGTGTTCAAAACAAAATTATAGTAGTTCCTGGCCTTAATGCCCCTTCATTTGTAGAATGGGGATTAGAAAGAGGACTAAATTTTTTCAAATTTTTTCCTGCTGATCTTTCAGGAGGAATAAAAATGCTTAAATTAATCTCTGGACCATATCCCACCGCTCGTTTCATGCCAACGGGTGGAATCAATGAAAATACTCTTACTGATTATCTAAAATTAGATAACGTTATAGCATGTGGGGGAAGTTGGCTCGTAAATAAGGACTTGATATCATCAGGCAATTTTGAAGAGATTAAAAACTTGACAACAAGAGCACTTTCACTAATAAAATCAGAAATCGGATGATTTTTTTTAGAAATTAATCCACTTAAGGTGAGGAAAATTATCAACATCTTAGCAATTGATATTGGAACTCAAAGCATCAGAGCTGGGATTGTTAATATAGAAGGTACGATTTTAGCAGTTTCACAACAACATCAAGAAGTGAATAGCCCAATACCTGGCTGGGCCCAGCAGAAACCACATATTTGGTGGGATTTAACAAAAAAAGTAATTTCTGACGTAGTAAAGAACTCAAAAGTAGATATAAATACCATTAAAGGCGTATGTACTTGTGGGCAGATGCATGGTCCAGTCGGTATTGATAATAAGGGGGAGATTACTACAGACTGGACACAAATTTGGATGGATAAGCGATGTGAGGATATCTGTAATGATATACGAAAAAATTTTGAAGAATCGAACCTAAGTAAAATCACTGGAAATCCTATTACAACTGGCTGGCAAGGCTTTAAAATTAAATGGATTAAAGAGAATCAACCTGAGATATACCATAAAACTAAATGGTTTCTCGCTCCAAAAGATTTCATTAATTTTCAACTCACAGGGGTTGCTAGTACAGATCCAAGTGAAGCTTCAGGGACATATCTTTATGATTTCGCTACTGAAAAATATTCAAATATTATAGCTGAAGTTTTAGACCTTGATCTTAACAAATTTCCACCCATTAATAACTCTTATGCTACTATTGGAAAAGTTCGAGCAGAAATCTCAAAGGATTTAGGAATTCCCATCAATATCCCTGTGATTGCCGGTGGTGGGGATTTCATAGTTTCTTTATTAGGGATAGGTTTAGTTTCGGAAGGAACAGCCGTTGATATGACAGGAACGAGTACCCTCTTTGTCGTTCAAAAAGATAGACCTGTAATAAATTCCTCTGTCCAAAATTTAAAACATGTAATTAAGGGGTGGATTCCATTCACGATGTTGGATACTGGGGGTTTAAGCATGAAATGGTATAAGGATTTCTTAGCTTCTGTTAATTCAAGGGAAATTACATATGAGCAAATGATAGAAATGGCAGAAAAAGTACCTTGTGGAAGCGAAGGGTTGATTTTTTACCCTTACTTGTTAGGTGAACGCCGACAAGAGAATGTTCACGCAAAAGGATGTTTTTTTGGATTAACCATAAATCACACAGCAGGTCATTTAGCAAGATCTGTAATGGAGGGGGTTAGTTTAGCACTAGGTAAAGACATTCAAACTTATAAAAAAGTAGGAGTAGACATCAAACAAGTGTTTTGTGTTGGTGGAGCAACTCGAAATAAGTTATTATATCAAATAAAAGCAGACATCTCTCAAATCCCCCATATTTTAACGAATGAACCTGAGGCTAGTTTGAGAGGTTGCGGTCTGCTTGCAGCTTACGGTTTAGGATTTATAAAATGTTTCAAGGAAAATGACATTAATGACAGTATCATTATTGAACCAAATAAAGCCAAAAAAATGGAGTATAGAAAATTACAGTTAGAATTTAATAAATTATATGATTATTTATTAGGATATTGGAAGTGATAGTTTCTTCCTTATTCATCAAAAATTATGGAGTAAAGTATAAGATATGTTTTTCATATATTCATATTTAGTGATTTAATATAAGAAAAAAATTAATAACCTATTTTTAGGAAATTTACATATACTAAAAAAGAATAAATTTAAACTTAATATTATGACTGAAACTACAGCATTAGAAATGGTTGATAACGCGAGTGATAGAATTAAACGGCTTCGCAGTAGATTGCTCGATGATATGCCTTTCATTTCAATAGAGCGGGCTAAATATTACACGGAAATATGGAAAAAAACTGAAAATAGTGACATCTCATTAAATGTTCGTGTTGCATTATCAATGAAAAAAGTTTTTGAAAAAATGGGAGTTAGCATTGATCCTGATGATAGAATTGTGGGCACCTGGACAGAAAATTTCTTAGGGATTCCTATAGACATTGAACGAGGATTATTTAATAGAGTTTTTGAGGTTGAACTCGATAAGAAATCAATGAAAAAATTTGCTAAAGAGAGTAATAAAGGTTTCATGTCATACATGATTGATAAGTACGGTTCTGATGGGTTACTTAAAACTCTAGATCACTCCAAAAGTATAGGAGTTGCCATGCCAGAATTAGGGATAGATACATTAGACAGCCGGAAAATTAATCCATACCAGATTAAAGAAAAAGACAAGGAATTACTTCTTAGAGAAATAATTCCTTATTGGAAAGAAAATACTATAGCTGATAGATTAGGAAAAGCTTTTATTGAGAATAATATATATCCGGGAGAGTTCGGAGATTTTATACAGAATTTACCTCGATCTACTGGTCAAGGTGATATGGTTACTTCAGTTGGTTCAGCTCTGGGAGTATGGCAAGGGCATCTAATACTCGATCATGAAAAACCAATTCATAAGGGTTTGTTAGCCATGATAAATGAAATTCAAGAGTTAATCACTAGTAATGAAATATTTTCAAAACGTGAACAAGATTTTCTTGAATCGATATCCATAGCTCTTGAAGGAGTGGTGATTTATTCGCAAAGGTTAGTAGAAAAACTCGAAGAAGAGCTGAAAAGCATTTTAGATCCTTCCAAAAAAGCGGTATTAATCCAATTGTTAAAAATATGCCAGAAAGTTCCTCTTCTTCCAGCAGAAACATTTAGAGAAGCAATTCAGTCGTATTGGACTATTAAAACCGCTGTTGAGTTAGCGATGCCTTTTAATGTCCATTCACCAGGTCGACTTGATCAGATTTTCTATCCATTTTATAAAAATGATATTGCTAGTGGACAAATCACCCCTGAGGATGCTCGAGAGCTTTTAGAAGAATTATTTTTAAAAATTATGAGTCATAACATGCGTCCATATTCTAACGCTTCAAGTGATTTTAGTCAACGGTATGAAGGATCCGAACCAGTCACATTAGGAGGATTGACAATTAAAGGAGAGGATGCAACCAACGATTTAACCTATGTAATGTTAGAAGCAGCCGATCGTTCGAAGGCTTCCTTAAATTTTGCGGTACGCATTCATAAAAATAGTCCTGAAAAATTATTAATGAAAATTGCAGATTTACATTATCACGGCCTTTCTAGTGTATCGTTAATGAACGACGAGATTTGCATTCAGAGTTTATTGAATAGAGGATTTAATAAAGAAGATGCGAACGGATACGCTGTTACAGGGTGCGTTGATATGTGCAGCCCAGGAAAGACAGGAGGAGAAGGATTTTCTTCAATATTATTGTGCCGAACCCTTGATTTGGCATTGAGAAATGGCGATTCACAAACTCTCGTGGGTTTAGTCAAGAACGCTGGTTTAAAAACGGGTGATCCGGATAAATTCTCAAATTTTGATGAGTTTTTGAATGCTTTTTTCATCCAATCTGATTTCATGATCAAGAAAATAGTTGATGGTTCTACAATTCGCGATAAATTATTTGCCGAATATCTTCCAGCTCCATATATCTCAGCTTTTATGCAAGGTTGTCTTGAGAATAAAAAGGATATAACGGAAGGGGGCGCTATTTACGATTGCGAGGGTATTCTTTTCATGACGAGTATTGCCAACACCGTTGATTCATTATACGTTATTAAAAAACTAATTTTTGAACAAAAGAAATTCACTTTCAAAGACTTGATTAATGCAATCGATAATAATTTCAGCAATGGTTATGAACATGTACATAAACTAATATTGGATTTAGATGGAAAATGGGGTAACGGTTATCCCGAATCTGATGAACTTGCGAGAGAAGTGACTTCTCACATGTTTAAAGAGACTTACAAATATAGAACTTATAAAGACGGTTTTTACGCACCGTTTATCAATAGTATGACAACCCATACCTATGATGGAAGAATTTCCATCGCAACACCGGATGGAAGATTAGGAGGAAAACCATTTGCTGCTAGTTGTAATCCTTATAATGTCGAGAAGCACGGTCCTACTGGAGTATTGCGATCTGTATCCGCTTTAGAATATGAACATGTAATGGGATGTGCGGTCAATATTCGGATGCATCCTTCAGGAATCGGAAAAACTAATGAATCGAAAAAAAAATGGATTTCATTGATAAAAACGTACTTCCATTTAGGGGGAGAACAACTCCAACCCACTGTCGTATCTACTGAGGTCTTAAAAGCAGCACAAATTAATCCAGAAAGTTATCGAAATATCATAGTTAAGGTCGGGGGTTATTCAGCGTATTTCACTGACTTGGGAAGAGAAATTCAAGACGAAATAATTTCGAGAACGGAACATACCATGGTTTAATGAGTCCAATGAACGGAATTGTGTTTGATGTCCAAAATTATGCTATATATGACGGCCCTGGTATCAGAACTATAATTTTTTTAAAAGGATGCCCTCTCAAATGTCAGTGGTGCCAGAATCCTGAATCGCAACTATTACTTCCGCAAATGTCTTATTTCGAAGAAAAGTGTCAAGCTTGTGGTAATTGCATGACTGCTTGTCCAAATAATGCTTTATCACTTATTAATGGAAAAATTATAAGAAACCTTAGTTTGTGTACTACTTGTGGAACTTGTATTAGTGCCTGTCCTAATGGTGTCATGGAAAAAATTGGAGTTGTAAGAGGTCTTGATGAATTAGTAGAAATAGCATTAAGGGATAAACCTTTTTACGATAATTCTGGGGGAGGGGTAACTATTTCTGGAGGAGAACCTACTACGCAAATAGATTTTCTTCTAGAATTGCTCAAGGCATTAAAAAATCAAGGAATTCACACTGCAATAGAAACGTGTGGGTATTTTAATGAAAATTTAATAAGCGAATTAGTCAAATATGTGGATTTATTTCTATTTGATATTAAATTGGTTGATACGAACAAACATAAAAAATTTACAAACGTATTTAATGAAAAAATTCTCACAAACTTCTCTAAAATTCTCTCTAAAGTAGGGAGTGAAAGAATTATACCCCGAATACCATTAATACCAAGTGTTAATACAGATATAAATACAATTCAGCAAATTATAGCCTTTCTACATAATGTTAACTATAATGGTATAATACATTTAATGCCCTATAATAAATTAACAAAGACAAAATATGAAAAAATGGGAATGGAAAGCTTTCATAAGGATTTTGGAAATTTAACTGATAGTAATATACATGAAATAACAAAATTATTTGAACAGCACTCATATGAAGTTATTATTAATCATTAGAAAAGTAATTAATTGATCATTTTAGACAAAAAATCTCACAAATCCTTGAATATTTTAATAATACTAAATTGTCATGAAACGTTATGTAGTTTAAAAGATCAATAATAAATGTTATTAAAATCCATTAATTTATTGTGATAGAAACCTTCGTTAAGACTATGAAAATCGAGCTTGGAGATTTAAATAACGGCTCCGTGTATGTTGGAGACAAGTTAAACGTTAGGTCTAAATTTATCTTTGAAGAAGATACATCTATTTTATGGAGTGGAATCCAACTTATAACTAATCCTCCATGCGCCAAAGAACTACAGATTGCTAAAGCAGAAATTTTTTCCAAGGGGGATTTTGAATCAGGAGAATACATTCGAAATAGAACAATGCTCATTAAAAATAATGTTGTCCCAACCATAAAAAACCGTAATTTAGAATATATCATTAAGCTTATTATGCGACAACCTCATCCTATAAATCCAGGTGATGATTTACTCATTAATAGAACTCAGAAAATAGAGATAAGATCGAAAGGTCAAGGTGTACAAACAAAAAAATCAAATCCAATATCTTTTTCTTTATCGGGATTAAATATCAATCTGTCAAAAGACATATTTAAACCTGGAGAGACAATCAAAATTAATTTTTCGGGAGAAGATCTTAAAGAAATAGAAATACGACTCTTGCAAGAAGCAAATTTAATATGCAATTGTGATGCTTATGGTCAAAATTGTAGAAAAGTACAAAAACTTCCTCCTGCTATTGCGGGAGATGCAAAAACAACGAACGTTGAAAAAGGGTTTTTATTTCTGAAAATTCCAGAAATTGCTGAACCTTCACATAATTATGTGTGGGAAGCCCACGAAAAGGAAGATTGGGGATTCAAATTTGGAGATTACTCCAAATGGTCATTAAAAGTAATTGGGAAACCCTTGATAGGTCGCGATAAGATGAAGTTTAATATCCCTATTACCGTTGTATCGAAACCCGTTGATGAGGCTAAAATTGGAGTTAGTCTTTTTGCTGGTCAAAATTCGAGTGCACCAACTTTATTTGAAGGACTCTCGTCAAAATTTCAAAAAGTGTTTAAGATTATTTCTATCGATTCAGACATGGATAAATACATTGTAAAAATCAAGAATGCATCAAAAGATAAACTCCATGGTGTAACGGTTAAACTTTCAGGATTACTCGAAGGATTATTCGAAACCATTTCCACTTTAGAAGGATTTAGCGAATGGAACTCTGGAGAAGAGAAAGAGATCATGTATGAAACAAAACAAAATGTCTCTGCTCTTATTACGATTTTAGAAGATAACGAGCAGAAAAATATCAGACTTCAAACATCAGTATCTTCCGATTTTTTCTAATATCCTCATTAGATCATTAAAAGTACTATTACCTAAGACTGTAAGAATCTATTTAGTTTTAATCTTGGGAAAAACTTCAGAGTTTTTTATTATATTAATGAAAATCAATCTTAAGATGTCTTCAAAGCTGCTAAGGATATTTTCTCCATTTACAGCAATCGTGTACTTAACCTCCTTATTTCTATAAGTCTTGAAATTGATTTTCTTCAGGAAAGTCTCTGAACTAAATTTTTTTGGTAAATCTTGCTTGTTAAATGCGATCACTAAGGGGAGATTTTTAAAATTATCATCAAAATATGTTTTTAACTCATTCCAAGAGACTATATTCCTATCAAAAGCTGAGATTTGAGAGTCCGCAACAAAGATAATCCCATCCACGCCTCTTAAAGTTATTGGTCGTGTAACAATATAGAAATCTTGCCCAGTACACGAATATAAATTAAGTTTAAGCAACCACTCTTCGTTTTGAAAGGAGATTATGCCATAATCAAAAAATAATGTCCTCCTTACGGTACTTTCTATGCTGCAAAGCTCATCTCTTTTTCCAAAATGGTCAAACAAGGTCTTGATTGATGTAGTCTTACCAGATAAAGCGGGACCATAATACACAATTTTTAATTGAATTGTCTTCTCTAAGGCGTCTATTATTATAATTTTATCACTTATTAGCTTATTTTTAATTTTTCTAAAAATAAGTTTAAAAAAGCCGAGATTTTCAGTAGCTGTATTTTATCAGGTGGAATTTATAATTTTAGCATTATTCCTTGAAATTCAATGGAAATGATACCTCTTAAAATTAATATTTCCAATTCTCTTCTTAAAATTGGCTCTTCTAATAAAAGATTATCCTTTAATCTCAACATTTCGTTAAACTCTGCAATAGAAATTAGTTTAATATCCTTATTAATTGATTTTAATCTTTCTAAGATTACTTTTTGATTATATAATGAGCGAGTATTAGAATCTAGTTGATATAATTTGTGAGTTAAATTATAATCAAAATCTGATGTTTTATCAAGTTCTTTGAGATGCTCAAGAAGTACAAGTGCTTCTTTATATTTCTCCTTTGCCATCAAATCTTGAACATCGTTCAAGTTATTTGCAAATTCATTAGGTTTCATTTGTATCGTAATTTTCTTATTATTTTGATAATGAGTTTTTGATTGAAAAAATACTTTTTTATTCTACACCAAGAAAAGCAAGGTCATAATTAATAACAATAGAGTTATATTTCTTTAAAAATTATAATGCTTTTAAAGTGTTCTTCCATTTTTTATTAAGAAACGGTTTATATACGAACTCTTATTTATTATTATAAGAAAAAATTACTAATTCACATGATTTAAAATGGATAAAGAAAAAGTTAAGCAAGTAATTGATAAAATTCGCCCTCAGCTACAAGCCGATGGTGGAGATATCGACTTAATCGAAGTAACAGACGATGGAGTTGTGAAAGTTCGGCTGCTTGGCCATTGTGCAGGATGCATGCATGCTCAGCAGACTTTAACACTCGGTGTTGAAAGAACTCTCAAACAAATTATTCCTGAAGTTACGGAAGTTGTTAACGTACCTTATTAGATATAACTCTATCATTTTTTATTTATTCTTTTTTCAGTATATATTTTTCAAATTTTACTAATTATAGTCGTAATAGACAAATGATAGAGCTCGTTTCGTTTTATCTAAAATTTGTTTAGATTTGATCATAAAGTTAATTATGTTTGCATAATTATTCACCATATTCTATTAATTTAATGAAAAATTATGACTGAACAAGAAAATAAACCGAACACGAATACTGATTCTTCCGGAGATGAAGAAAGAAACTCGAGACGATCACGAAGACCCGTTAGAAAAACGCAAGCGCAATTAATTCAAGAAAAATTAGGAATGAAACAGGAAGATATATCTGATATTGAAGAAAAATTATTCATTGCTCGTTTTTTAGACTATTTTTCTGAAGAAACATTAGACTTCATTTTCAAAGATAAAAGTGTTGATAAATATCTTGAAAAACTTACGTCGAAAATTGAGACCTTGGGAACAAATGAAGACGACAAGCTTTTGAAGATAAAATTTGAGGAAACAAAAATAGATAAAATAATACTCCAGGTAAAAGCACGAGCAGAAGCAGCAGCTACTGAAAATGGTTTTAACACATCAGCTGACAAGAGACTTCGCAAGTTAAGCTTTATGGTGACTATTCCCTTATTAGTAGTTATTACTGTATTAGCTTTTATTCCTGGTCTCGATTACACATTCATGTTTCCTATTTTATGCGTTTTCTGCATGCTTCCACAACTTTTAAAGGGAACCGTATTAAGAAAATGGACAAGATTTAAAGAAGAGAATCGGAATGATATATATACTATAAATCGAGACGATATAGCTGTTTTAAAAAGCTATGTCCAAGAAGTTCTTGACAACATCAGAGACAAGCTATTGGATATAAAAGTGCCTCTTCAGTTAATTAAATTTGTTCTCCATAGTGCAGACTATGAAAACTTGGATTTGATCAATCAAAAAGCCTTCAAAGGACTAACTCAATACTACTATACATTCGCGTATCCTCCCGGAATGGAACCGATACCAATTCCTGAAAACTTAAAGCAACTTGATCAACCAATTTCGATTAAAACACAAAAGCCTGAAAAAGCTGAACAAAATTTCATTGTTCTAACTGAAATAAAAGCAAAAGAAGGAGTTATCGAACAATTTGCTCCACGTTTACGGAAGGAGATCGCGGGTCAAATTAATAAAATGTTAAACGAATCTGATTTTGCAAGTGCACCAATAGATTTCACAAAAATCATTCCATCATACGGAAAGGACGCTAATATTTATTGTGAATGTGGAGAAGTTGTTGAAATTATCAACGTGCAAATTTGCACATGGAAAAATGAATTTCAGTATTATTTATTTGAAAGTGCTCGATGTAATTGTGGCGAAAAGATGTACATTCTATCTGTAACTGATGATACTGATAATGTTCCAGAAGAGTTAAGAGACATTTTTTCGAGTTAATTTCTTTTCTTTTTTCTTATTTATTTGTTTTAATTCACTAGCTACGGTTTCATTTATTAGGAAATTATTTTTTCCTTTTAATTTTCGAATGCCAATCAAATAAAAGCTTATATCCCCGAACAGCGCGCTCTATTTCATTTTCAAAAACGGGAATTTTTAGATCTGAAGCAGATTTTATAACTCTTTTTGAACCATCACGTTCAGCTTGAATTAAAACGGTTATAATTGGTTTATTAGGATAAGATTCCTTGATATTTTCAAATATATTAAAATCAAATTCGATCTCGACAAAAAATTCTAAAGCTAAAATCAATCCATCAACTGAGTCATCTTGTAGGAGCGCATGTGAGGAAGTATTATAGATACCACATATTTTGGTACCAACGAATCGATCAGGTGGCCAATAATCAACAGGATTTCCTAAATTGCAAGTGGAGCCACCAACTTTATCTAGAATGATCTGTTTGTTTTTATTAGTTAGTTTTGCTATTGATAATCCCTGTTTACGCATTTCTTTAATTATAATATAGATTGCACCAGAACTAGGCCCGATGATTCCTAAATTAGGTCCTTTCGGTTCAGGACACCATAAAAAAATTTTCGCAAATTCAAATAATTCCATGTAATTTGATACCACCATTCCACCAGCATGACTTAATTGTTCCTCTCTTGAAATGTCCTTGCCTACGTAGAAGAATAACACGGGTTTAATTGGAGAAATATTTTTAACTGCTTCTATTATTCTATCCGTGATTTCTCTGAGAAAAAGTAAGATAATTTGAGTTGAATCATCTTGCATGAAATAGTCTAAAACATCCGCATCGTCTATATTGAACCCATAACCTAAATGAATCACTTTAGATATGGGTATATCTTGAGAAGGAGCCCACCATCCCATCGCACCTGCTAATCCTCCAGATTGAGCAATAAAACTAACACCTGCTTTAATTTTTCTATGTTTCTGCATTAAATATTGTCGTACGGGTATAATCGAAGTTGTGAAGTTATTTATGAAATTAATGATGCCAATCATCGAAGGTCCCATATAAGCTACATCGTATTCCAGACTCATTTTGTTTAATTGCTCAATAAGATCTGCATCTTCCTTATCAACACGCAATTCTGACTCAATGGCTATATTCTTCACACCAAATTTTGCTAATTTTTCAAAAAGAGAAGCAACGTTTTTACCTAAGACTATAACCGCTAGTTCAGGGATCTCTGGTAATTCCTCGAGTGAATGATATGATTTGACTCCTAAAATTTCATCAGCATTTGGGTTTAGTATGAAAATTTTCCCCTTATATAAAACTTCTAATAGATTTTTAAGGAGGGTATAACTGAACGTTTCCGTCTTTCGCGATACTCCAATAATTAAAATACTATTTGGATGAAAGAAAGGATCTAAATTTTTCAATATTAACTCTCAGACTGTTTATTTTAAATATTTATGATAATAAGAAATCGGCAAGATAAAAAATATAATGGTTATTTTTATTTACTCTTAAAAGAAAATTTTACTTTTAAATGAAAACGAATTTTACTTCAATTAAAAAACAATATTATGTGCTAGTTCAACAATAAGATTTCTTACATTAAACTCAATTTCTTTTACTAATATTTATAATGTAGCTAATTCATAAATGGGGATTTCCCTCCTCTTAGCAGCATTATATAAGGGAAGACCGGATCGCTTTAAGATCTCTGGAGTTTTATATTGTAGCACAACTACTTGACCACCACAAGAGATCTTCATGCTAGCTACTCTTAATCTATCTCGAACGATATCCAAGTTTTTTAAATGAGTCGCAACATCTACTATTATAGCCCCCGCCCGGACTCGAGCGCACACGCCCGTGGAACGGCCGAAACTGTTGCGCATACCACTTTGAACACGATCCGCGCCAGCGAATGCTAACATTCTATTTTCACGGTATTTCTGGAAAGGCTTTGAACGAATTCTCATACGGTAATTGAGTCTTCCTAGAATTTTCGTTAAGGGTGAATTTATTGTAATTCTAATTGCTTCTAAAGCATTTGAGGATACTTGAATTTGGTTAGAAACCTTTAAACCCAACACGATATCCCAATCTTCCCAAGCAATGTCTGTATTTCCACCCCAGTAACGTTGAATCTTTGATTCTGCACCTCCTCTCGCGTATTCTCTTCGATGGTTAGCACTACGCTTATGTTGAAAAGGGCGCCTGTTCCACTTCGAATAACAGTGCCATGGTCTTTTATGAGCCACTTAAATTCACCAATTCATTTTAAAATCTTTATTGTTTCTATAAAAATATAGTTATTAATTAAATGTGTAAGTATATTATTTTTAATAAACTTTATCCTAAGGCATAAAGGACGTTATATAATATCGATGTTTGATTTGAATCTTATTAGATTTATACTCGTTCTATAGTAATTATTTTAGCATTATTAGGAAGGGTAAAATACTAAGAAGAATTTTATTATAAATATTTTCACATATTTGTTTACTTTTTATTAAAAGTAGAAATATAAGAGAATCACTCATTTATAGCAATTGTAAAATTAGAATATTTTAAGAGGATTTTATTAATTAATCATTGTCATGCTTGGAATTACTTCAATTTTTGAAAAGAAGACTGAACTTTTATGTAATGGATTATTTCTTGATGAGAACTTAGTCGAACATTATCTCAAACAAGGAATAGAAATCGATTTTGGAAGGAAGGGTGGGGCCGGTCCAAGCGGAGGGAGATATTTCTTATTTGAAGACAATACTTTGGTCAATGTTGCACTATGGAATAATAGTAAACTGACTCCGTTGGTCTTAGGAGAAAAAAAAGGTAGGAGTTTTCAAATTATTAATAATAAAAATAAAGAAGCATTTGCAGATTTAAGATTAGTTCCTAATCCCGATTATTATGATCCTTCATGCATAACTTCGGATGGGATCCCCATGAAAAAAATAGCATTAGTTCACGGGATTGACTGTCTTTCAAGCACTATTTATCAAAAATGTGTGTATTGGGCTTGCGGAGAAGCCTGCAAATTCTGCGGAGTAGAATTGAGTTTACAAACTGATTCTACAATACTTGAAAAAAATGCTGAACAAATGAATGAAGTTATTGCTACTGCTAAAAAGGAAAATCGTTGTTCTCACATGACATTGACGAGCGGTACTGATTTCACACCCGATAAAGGAGTAAATAGATATAGTAATATGTTACGAGGAATTAAAAAGGAAAATCCCGATTTACCCCTTCATGTTCAAATCGAACCATTAGACAATTTAACTTTTATCAATCAGCTAAAAGATGCAGGAGCAGATACGATCGGGATACATATCGAAATCCTTGATGAAAAAGTTAGAAAAAAGATGACACCCGGAAAAGCCCACATTCCTTATCAATTATTCGAAGAAAATTGGACCCATGCTATAGATATTTTTGGAAAAAATCAAGTAGAATCTTTTATTCTGACTGGATTGGGTGAATCTCCTAATGAATTGATCAAGGATCTTGAAAAAATTATTTCTGTTGGTGTAATCCCTTTCATCACTCCAGTGAGAACTATTCCCGGAAAAACAAATTTTCCTAAAATGGAAGTGTCTACCTTAGTAAAAATCTATAGAGAAACTGCTAAATTGATGAAACGTTCAGGAGTAAATCCCTTGGAACATAAAGCAGGTTGTGTTAAATGTGGTGGATGTTCTGCCATAACCGAAGCTTATAAAAGCTTATAAACCGATATGAAATGGGATTCAAAAAAAAAAATCAAGCGCGCTAAAATGAAAAACCCTAATATCATTTTTATCCTTTCAGACCAACAGAGATTTGATTCGTTAGGTTGTTTTGGTCAAAAATTAAAGGTTTCTCCAAATATTGATAAAATAGCAGCAGAAGGTATACAATTTGATTATTGTTTTTCGAATCAACCTGTATGTGGTCCTGCAAGATCGATACTTCAGACTGGTAAATATGCTAGTGAGACCGGATGCTATAGAAATGGAATTGCCTTACCCATCAATGAACAAACTTTAGCAAAATCTTTTTCTCAAGCGGGATATGAGGTCGGATATTTAGGCAAATGGCACCTCGCAAGCACTATTGGAAGATGTAAAGATATTAAGCTTGAAAGAGTGAAAAACATGATTACTTCCATACCAGAACAATATAGAGGAGGATATAAAGATTATTGGCTCGCTAGTGATCTCTTAGAATTTACATCTAACGCATTTAATGGACATCTTTTTGATAACAAAAATAATAGAATTGATTTTAATGGTTATCGAGTTGATTGTCTTACGGATTTTGCCTTAGAATATTTATCTATACGAGATTATTCAAAACCATTATTCTTTTTCATCTCTTTTTTGGAACCTCATCAACAAAATGATCAGAATGCAATAATCGGTCCCAAAGGAAGTAATGAAAAATTCAAGAATTATGAAGTGCCGGGAGATTTGGAAGGAATGAAAGGAGATTGGAAACATTTATATCCTGATTATTTAGGATGTTGCAATAGTATAGATCATAATGTAGGACGCATTATTAATAAAATTAAAGAAGTGAACATGGAAGAAAGCACGATATTTGTATTTACAAGTGATCATGGTTGTCACTTTAGAACGAGAAACGGGGAATACAAGCGTTCATGTCATGATGCATCAATTCGGATACCACTGATTATAAATGGTGATAATTTTAAAGGAGGAAAACGGATTAGCGTGCTTGTAAGCTTAATAAATCTACCTCCCACATTACTTGAATGTGCTGGAATTCCAATTCCCAAATATATGAAGGCAAAATCATTACAACAATTATTAAATGATAATTCAAAGAATTGGTCCAATGATGTATTCATCCAAATAAGTGAAACTCAAGTTGGAAGAGCTATACGAACTCATAAATGGAAATATTCAGTAGAAGCTCCTGATAAAGATGGTATTCTCTATTCAAGAAGTAGAATATATGAAGAGACCTTTCTTTATGATCTTGAAAATGATCCATACGAAAAACAGAATCTGATAACTGAGCCAAAATTTATCGATGTTAGAAAGGAATTATCATCATTATTAAAACAAAGGATGATAGAAGCGGGTGAATCAGCACCAATTATCATTCCTCAAGATTCCTCAGATATTTATGTTCATTAATGGAAAAAGATTAATAACTTTCCAACCTTAACAAAAACTAGAATAGCTCAATTATTTTGAGATATAATATTAAATTTAACTGAGATGAGTCTAAATAATGACTGAAATTGATGAGCATAAAACTTTAAAACCCAAGAAAGGAGAACGTCAAGAATCGTTCAGAAATCTATCAGATATCGAAATTAAACGGCTATACACTCCTGAAGATATAAAAGATTTGAATTACGAAATGGATTTAGGAGAACCTGGGAGATTTCCATTTACGCGTGGAGCATATAGAAATATGTATCGCGGAAGATTATGGACGATGCGTCAATTTGCTGGGTTTGGTACCGCAGCTCAAACAAACGAGCGTTATAAATTTTTATTAGAACATGGACAGACTGGTTTGAGTGTTGCATTTAGCTTGCATACCATTTATGGTTATGAAGCAGATAATGAATATGCTTTAGGGGAAGTAGGAAAAGAAGGTGTAAGCATAGATACTTTAAAAGATATGGAGACTCTATTCAATTCTATAGATTTATCTAAGATTTCAACATCAATGACAATTAATGCACCAGCATCAATTTTACTTGCAATGTATATTGTTACGGCAGAGAAACAAGGTCATTCTCCTGATTTATTGAGGGGAACCATACAAAATGATATACTGAAAGAATATATTGCCCAGAAGTCTTGGATATTTCCTCCCGAACAATCCATGCGTTTAATTGTAGACACCATAGAGTATTGTACGAAATACGTGCCCCAATGGTATACCATTTCCATAAGTGGGTACCATATTAGAGAAGCAGGTTCTACAGCAATTCAAGAATTAGCTTTCACGCTAGCAGATGGTTTTGCTTATGTTGAGGCTGCAATGGAAAGAGGTTTGAATGTTGATGATTTCGCACCACGTTTATCATTTTTCTTTAATGCTCACAATAATTTCTTTGAAGAAGTATGCAAATATAGAGCTGCGAGAAGAATTTGGGCTAAAAGGATGAAAAATAAATATAATGCTAAAAAACAAGAGTCTTTACGATTGAGATTTCACACTCAAACAGCTGGTGTGTCTTTAACAGCTCAGGAGCCAGAAAATAATATTGTTAGAGTAACTTTGCAAGGATTAGCTGCGGTTTTAGGGGGGACACAATCACTTCACACTAATTCTTTTGATGAGGCTTTATGTTTACCGACAGAAAAAGCGGTAAAAATTGCATTAAGAACACAACAGATAATTGCCCTTGAATCTGGAGTTGCAGATACGGTTGATCCACTTGCTGGTTCCTATTATGTTGAATCATTAACTAATAGAATGGAAGAAGAAGCAGAAGCATATTTTGAACAAATTGAGGAACTTGGAGGGGTAATCCCAGCTATAAAAGCAAACTTTTTTCAAAAGGAAATTGCTAACGCATCATACAAGTACCAGCAAGAAATTGAAAAAAACAAAAGGATTATTGTTGGAGTTAATGATTTCCAATTACGAGAACCATGTTCTACTCCACTCTTAAAGATCGATGAACAAGTTTCAAAAGAACAAATCGATCTCTTAAATAAAATTCGGAATATTAGGGATAATGAAAGGGTAAAAGTAAAATTAGAGAAACTTAAAATTGCTGCTCAAGGTTCAGAAAATCTAATGCCATATATCATTGATTCTGTGAGGGAATACACTTCTGTAGGAGAGATTATAGCAACCTTAAAAGAAGTATTTGGTACATATGATGAGGACTCAATATTTTAAGAGGGAATAAAATGCCTGAAAATAGAAAGATCAAAGTGTTAGTTTGCAAACCTGGCCTTGACGGTCATGATAGGGGGGCTAAAGTAATAGCGAGGGCTCTTCGAGATGCAGGGATGGAGGTCATTTATACTGGAATTCATCAAACGCCTGATGATGTCGTGAACACTATTATCCAAGAAGATCCCGATGCTGTGATGCTTAGCATTCTTAGTGGGGCTCATAATGCCTTATGTCCCATAATAATGGACAAATTAAAAGAAAATGGTATCGATGATGTTTTGGTTGCCGTTGGAGGAATCATCCCTGATGAAGACAAACCGAACTTGGAAGCACATGGTTTAAAGGGATTTCATGGTCCCGGGACTGAATTAAAAGAAATCGTTGAATTCGTAAAAACTAATCTTAAGAGATAAAAAGAGAATGGGATACGAAGCATTAATCGATCGCCTTTTGAAGGGAGATACGAGAGCTGCAGCTCGTCTTATAACTATAGTAGAAAATGATATTGCGTCTGCTGAGGAAATCATAAATGCTATTTACAAACACACTGGTAAAGCATATATATTAGGAATTACTGGAGCACCTGGAAGTGGAAAATCCACTTTAATCTCAACTTTAACTACTATTTTTGTGAAAGAAGGGAAGAAAGTTGGTATTATTTGTGTAGATCCAACTTCCCCATTGACAGGTGGGGCATTATTAGGAGATCGAATTCGCATGAAGAAGCATTTCACAACCGATAATGTGTTCATAAGAAGCATGGCAAATCGAGGTCAATTAGGAGGATTAGCAAGGGCAACAGAAGATATCATTAAAATTTTAGACGTTTACGGATGCGATATAGTTATAATTGAGACTGTGGGAGTGGGTCAATCAGAAGTAGACATTTTTCGATCCGCTCAGAGTGTTCTTGTCTTATTAGTTCCAGAAATGGGTGATGACATACAAGCCATTAAAGCCGGTATAATGGAAATTACAGATATCTTTATTGTCAATAAGATGGATCTACCTGGTGCGGATAGAAAAGTATCAGAGATCATGCAAATGTTGGAATTATCCATAAACTTCAAGTATGATTATGAAAATATTAATCAAGGAAATGCTAAGGTTCGTAAATGGACTCCTAAAATCGTAAAAGTAAATTCAAAAACCGGAGAAAATTTCGGAAATTTACTTGAAATAATAAACGAACATAGATCTTATTTGGAAGAAACAGGAGTGATAGAAAATTATCACCTTAAAAGGATCAGAAATGAAACGCTCCAAATACTTAAGCATAAATTAACTAAAAAAGTTGAAGAATTACTTCATTCCAATTCACAGATTGATGAGTACATTAGATTAGTCATGGATAAAAGCATGGATCCATATTCAATGGCAAATTTAATCATACAATTGCTAGGAATAGAGTAATATGTAATAAAATCAGGTTAATTGAGCATTATTTTTTCTTCTTTGGATCGATCCATTCTGAATAAATTTCTTCAATTACTAACACGTTATCCTTGCTGCATTCTTTGCATTTTTCGTCTGTAATTTTTTTAAAGGTAAAATCTCCTGGTTTATATGAACGTGTATATTTAACGTTACAACTTCTACATTTAAGTACTGTGGTAATTTTTTCAACCATTTTATCTTTTCGGTCTAAAATATCTCCAATATCCGGAATCATCGGGAGCTCCGGTTCCTCACCCATTTTTACAACAGCCTCCTTATCTTATTCAGTCTTTTTAAAGAATTAGTTTGATTATTAGAATAGGTTCAAGAAAATCGGGCATTATTAAATCACCTAATTACTTGATATTTTTGATAATACAATATCCCTAATATTCTTTGTTCTAATGAAAAAAAAACTTAACTGCTCATAAAATTAGAGAGGATTTATATAAAACCACGGATAATATAAAAAATAGAGTACTTTCAATCTGAGAAATCCAAATTGATATGTTTGAATATATACAACTACATCGTAGTGTTGCGATTTTAATTTCACCTTTAGTTATAATAATTGGCATTTATTCTATCTTAAAGACTAAAAAGAATTATGAGTGTAACCAAAAGCGCTCTAAGATAACATCAATTTTGTGTTTATTATATCATAATGGATTTGTAGCTATCGTTTCTTATAGCGCATGGTTCAGTACTTGGCCATTTTTTGATGAAAGTTCTTATTTTGAAATGCATTTATTATTTTTTACTTTTGGGGCTTCTACTGGCTTTATAAGTATAATAATCTATGGATTGTATTTATTTAAAATTGAATCAATTTCAAGGGCTTTGGGTTTCATTCCAGATATACTGATAACAGATGGCATTTTCCACACGAGTAGGAACCCTCAGTCTTTAGCACGAAATATCGGGTTGATCTCTTTAGCTTTATGTGGGAGATCTTATTATTCATTATTATTAGCTATAATTTGGATATCTACTAATCATATTTACATTCTCAATGAGGAGAAATTTCTTGAAATGATCTTTGGAAAAGAATATTTAGAATACTGCTCTTTTACTCCACGTTATTGTGGTATGTTATCTCCCTTAAAAAAATCAATATGAGGATTACTTAACCCTAAAATTAAGTAATAAAAGAAATACTAGGAAATATACTCATTTTGGGTATTATCCACACTTTTTTCGCTCTTCTCATTCACGTTAGATTCATCTTGAATTTCTGATTCTTTGGCTGATTCTTCCTCCTTTTCTGGCTCTGGAGGTTTAGGTTCACGTGAAACAATAACTTTAGCATATCTAATAACATTTTTATCCAACTTCCATCCATCCTGGATGACTTCGATAATCGTATTACTTGGAACATCATCTCTTTCTATAGAATTTAAAGCTTCGTGATAATTATAATCAAAAACATCATTAATTTTCACATCCATTGGAACTGCTTTATGGAATTTTAAAACATTCATGAATTGGTCATAAAAACCCTTAATGATCTCATGATTTTTATCAGAATTCTCCAGAGCTTTTCTAAATGAATCAAAAAGAGGGAGGAAACTTTTTATGGCAGAAGCTGTGTATTCAATCCTTAGATCTTGTCGATTTTTACTCCATCGTTTCTCAGCGTTTTCAAATTCCGCTTGTAAGCGCGTATATTTAGATTTCCAATTGGAATTTTCGTCATTCGATTTTTTTAATGCTTCTACTTGAGTTTCCAAGGATTTTACTTTTGCTAATAGTTCTTCTTTTGAAAAGAATTCCAGTTTAAATGGTTCTTTTCCTTCAATGAGTTTGGTTTCTTCTTGAGGCTCTGATTCCTCAGATTTTGATTCTTCACGTTCTGATTCTTCAGGCTCTTGGGAATTTTCTTCTGCTAGATCCTTTCCTTCTTTCTTTTTTGGCGTCATGATAATGTTCAATTATAAATCATAAATTCTAATTATATTCGACTTTCAAATCACAAGCAGTAATAATTAAAGATAATTCAATAATACTAGACAATGTAAGTGATATAAAAAACTATAAAATAAAATTTTAATCATTTTTCTATGACTAATACTTCATTATATATCAAAAAATTAAAAAAGTGGATTTAATTATATTCTTATAGTAAAAATTCATGTAAATATAACATTGATAAACAAAACATTACAAAAAAGTAGTTGAAAAGTACGATGAGTGAAGATACTAAACCAACAAAGAAGGAAAAAATCA
>CAZBPC010000006.1:61291-89644 GCA_964493715.1 uncultured archaeon | reverse complement strand
AACAAACTTTATGGTATTAGAAAAATAGTCACTTACATAAAAGATAGTAATGTAACTCAAAAATTACAAGAATAGTATAATTCGTTTAGTAAATTTTTATTTAAATAAATTAAAAATTAATTGCCTAACATCTATTAGAATTTGAATCTTAATATCTAGTGATTTCTAATGAATCAATCCAGCATGCTAAATATCATAGTTGATACCCGTGAAAGGAAGTTAATGAAAATTTTGGATCAGAAAAAAGATACTATTAATTACACTGTAGAACAATTAGATATCGCAGATATTATAATCAGCGAGGAGGTGGCAATCGAACGGAAAGAAGGATCTGATTTTATATCCTCTATTATTGATAATCGGTTATTTGAACAAATGTTGCGTTTAAAGGAGACTTATTCAAAACCTATCCTAATCTTAGAAGGCTTAAATGATAACGTATTTGAAAATACGGGAATGAAAATTAATTCCATATACGGGGCTCTTTGTAAAGTTTCCTATATTATGGGTATTTCGGTAATACCTACTAGAAATTTAGAGGACACGGTTATTGCTATTGAGAGGATTGCATTTCGGGAACATTCAAAAGGGTATGATGCGATCATGTCAAGAAAAGCGCCAAAAAGCATGAGTACTGAAGATAGAAGAGCTTTCATAATAGAGGGATTAATTGATAGTGGTCCAAAGAAAGCAAAAGAATTGATCGAGCACTTTAAAACTCCTTATAACGTTTTAAAAGCAATAAGAAATACTAAAGTAATTTTTACTAAAACTGGAAACCCAAAAGGCATAGAAGGGCCATTAACAAAGCTTTCAGGGTATGGATGGAAGTTCGTACAAAAAAATAAAGAAATCTTGTTTGGAAAAAAAGATACTAATCCTCAAAGGAGTCTAGATGAGATTTGAAAAAAGGGTAATCCAATTTTGGTAATAGGTTTTTATGTTTTTTTAAACAAAATAACCACTACCTATTAGTTCTACTCTTTTTACTATAACATACATGGAAAATTAATTATGAAACATTAATTATTGTAATTATTAATGGCTATAAATTCTAAAAATGACACGTTTTAACATATGATTATCTATTTTTCATTAATCGCTATTTTCTTTTCGAGCATAGTTTATGGAGTAATTGGATTTGGAGATGCTTTAATCTTAATACCGATCATTACTTCAATAATTGGAGTTAAGAACTCGGTTATATTAGTTAATTTATGGGGGCTCCTTACAGCGTTTCTCAATTTTATTAAATATCGTCAATTTTTAGATAGAGGCTATTTTTTCAGATTCATTTCCTTAGGAATCCCAGCAACAATCTTAGGCGCTTTCTTATTCATTGAAATCAGGTTGGAATGGATTGAACTTTTACTTGGAGCTTTTATTTTAGGGTATTCAACGATAAAACTATATAGTTATTATAAAAAAGATGATAGAGTTGAATTAGAAAGGCAATTTAATACGACATCTTCTTTGATTATGGCAGGAGGTCTCACATATGGATTATTATCATCATTGATAAGTGCGGTAGGACCACTTAATGTAGCGATGCTTGAAAAAACAGGGCATTATAGAGAAAGTTTTATTGAAAATTTCGCGATCATAGGATTTACACTGTCTTTAGCAAGAGCTCCATTTTATTTTATCGCTGATATTTTTCCTTATGAATTAATCATATTATTTTTATTAGGATTTCCGGTAATATTTCTAGGAATCAAGTTTGGACATAAACTCACTCCTAAGATACCTGTTAAAAAATTTCAGATAATTATTTTCTATTTTCTGTTGATAATTAGTCTAAAGTCAATTATAACCGCGATTCTTAGTCTACTTCTTTACTAGAATCCATTCCAATAATAAATTTTTATATTATAATCAAATAAATAATAAATACTGTCATTTTTGAGAAATTCAATTCAGGTGAGTAAAGACATTATTTAGCTAAATCTAATTAAATATGAAATTATTTTTTCTCTTTGTGCAAAAGTAAAGAATAAAAATAAAGTAAGGAATTAAAATAAACTCAAATATCTTTGAATTTGATTCTGAATTAGGAGAAGTTGAATATTTCTTGCTCCACCTATGACCTCTTCAATTTTACTTACATCTGTGAGTTCATCTATAGGTGTATTATCAGTTACACTGACACCACCACAATGCTGTTGGACTTCATAGCAGATCTCATGAGTTAGCTTCGCAACATAATATTTTCCTTGGGATGAAATTCCTGCTACCCACTTCTCTGCTTCCTTTGATGACTTTTCAGCAAAAAGAATTTTATCATCATAGATCGTTGCAGCTTGTAATGCTAAACTCGTAGCTGCAGTAGATTTCGTTAATAAATCTGCAAGTCCATAACCTACACCTTGGTATCGAACAACTGGTTTGCCAAATTGTTTTCTTAGGTTTGTATAGATGATTCCATAGATTAATCCGGCCCAACATATGCCAATTCCTGATCCCATGATACCAAGTCTTTCTGGAACCAAACCTTCAAAGAGTCTAACGTACCCTTGACCATTATCTGCAAGGATGTATTCTCTTGGAATTTTTACATCTTTAAAATATGTATGAGCAATATGGACCCTTGGTACAGAATTTATTTTCAATCGTTCAGTTCTTACTCCAAAATCTCTTTTGATCATTGCTTGAACCATGGTACCTCTAGGATCTTCTGCGCTATGAACTCCATAAGCACAGAAATAATCTGCTTTGGGACCGTTTGTGGTGTATACTTTTTCACCATTGTAGATAAGAGCATCTCCATCTTTCGAGGCGATGGTGGTCATGTTAACCGCATCTGATCCTCGATTAGGTTCTGTAATTCCAATACATCCGATTTTTTGACCAGACATCAACTCATCTTGTACTTTGCGAATTGTATCTCCTGTTCCACCATGGCTGTAATAATGAAAGGTTGGATTTCCACACAATATTCCGCTTGCCAAACGCCCTAATTCCAATTGAGGATCTAACATGGATAAATGGGTTCCAAGCAATATTTCTTTTTTCATACCGAACGGTTTGAAATCATTCCAAAGATTTATTCGCTGCATATATCCATGCTTTCCTAGTTCGGGAAATAAGACGTAGACATCTTTTGACTTGTCGATTTTTGGGTTTAACTCCAAGCAGAATTCTTGGAGTTGATTACAATACTCTTTTTCCTCTTCATTTAACATTGGAAAAACGTTGTCATTGAAAATTTTGAATACATTTCCCAAAGTCATTTTTTCATGAATTTGATCATCAATAATTTTTTCTTGCATGCTAATTTACTCAATTTCCTATTATATTAATATCCAGTGAAAGGATTTTAGTTAAGTAGTTTTAATTATTTATTGCACATAAATTTATAATATAGAACTAGATATCTTGAAATAGAAAAAAAAATTTAACCAAAATTAATAAATATACATGTTAATCTAAATATCGAATTGTACAAGTTGGTCGAAAAATGCAAGTACAAGCCATCTCATTACTCATTTCAGGAAGTTTATTGATATTTTTTTTCTTATTTACACTCAGATATAAAAGCCATATTGAAAAAAGAGATAAACGGTCCACAATTGAACAGAAAGTAAAACACGTTGAAAAGTACGTAGTTAAAGAAAGTCGGAATATTATGACAGAGAAGTTGTTAAAAATCTCAAAGTTAATTAATGAAACTAAAACCGAAGTTGAAGATACGGTAAAAGAAAAGATAAAACTCATTGAAGGGCAGGTAAAGTCAGGAAATTATGAAACTGAGATGGTCGAAAAGGGAGGAAAAGAGTACCGGATATCGACATCAGGATTGTTATCAGCGATGCCAAAGACCAAGGAAGAATTAATGACTGACATTAAAAATCTGAAAGAAACCATTAAAAAACTTGAATCCTTAGATACCGAGCTATTTGATGATTCTTCTCGAAAGGTTGATATTGGTAGTGGATTGTATTATGAGAAAATGTCTCGACGTTTTATTAAAATAATCCAAAAACATGAATTAGATTCTTTAAAATTTATACCTATCCAAAACTTAAAGTATCACTTATTTAAGGACATTAGAAATTTAAAAAATAGCGATATCTTGCCTATATTAAATCTAATGAAAAAAACACATTTAATAAGAGATATTATTGAGATCAACACTACGCTCCAACTTATATACGTTAAAAAGGTAGATTTAGAGTTCACTAATCCAGAAAAAGTCGTCATTACATTCGGGTATGATGAACCTGAACTGTCTGTACAAGAATTATTAAAATTGACGCAATGGGATTATATTTATGCAACAAAGATTTTAAAGGGTTTAGTAGATAAAGGCATTCTTACTTTAAGCGATGATGATATTCAAATCGAATTATTTAAAGAAAAAGCTAAATGGAACGAGTTAATTGAAAATCAAATTAAACAAGAGAATTTAAAGGAGGAGGAAAAACTCAAGCGTCAATTAGAACTAATGAAAAAGCTGAAAACTCAACTAGAAGTTACTACGAAAAAGATTAACATTGAGGAACAAGAGCTAATATCAGATGAAGCCAAGGAAGAACTTGAAAAAATCGATGAATTAGAGGAAGAATTGATACCACAGATAAAGTTCGATAAAAAGCCTGCAGTGAAAATCTTACCACAATCAATAAAGGAAGAAAGTCAATTAGAAAGTGAAATTGAAAATATTAAAGAAGAACAACCAGATTTAATTGAAATAATCTCTCAAAAAATATTGAGCTACCTTGAAAAATACTCTATTATGAATGGTGGGTTGATACAATACGAAAAGATTAAGAATTTCATTTTAAAGGATCATCCAAATATTAAGGATGAAGAAATTACAAAAACAATTAACCAATTAAAAGAATTACAGTTAATTCTTGGTACAATCAAATTAGGACAGTACGAACTGTATTTATTTAAAGATTTAAAATTAAATCCTACTGAAAAAAAATTCATCAAATATGCTATCTCAAAGAAACCCTTAAACAAGGAAGATTTTATGAAAGGTTTAAAATGGGATGAGGAAAAAACTCTAAAATCAATGAAAAGTTTACAAGAAAAAGGAATTTTACGGATTGAATCAAATAAATTAACTATTCCAGGAATAATTCAGAATATCTAAATTATAGCATTCAAATTGGTATATCATTTGTAATTCTCACTAACATATTTTTGAACTTCTCCAATCTCAGCAAGATGAGTTTCTCGATTCCCAAAAATATAAAACCGAACCTCCGGTCCAGTTCCACTCGGGCGAAAATAAAGAGTCGAATTTTGGCTTTTTAATTGATATATGTCTACGTTGCCTATATTGTCTGATAAGGCTTTTACATTATAACTCTTCCCTGCAATCGTTATATTTTGATCGTCATTTTTACTGAAGTTATTCATAATTCTGACCTTTTCTTCGTCAATAGCGGGGATTGTTTGATTAATTCCTTTTATTGACCAATTTATTGATTCGGAAATAACATGACCCCGTGAAATTAACTCAGCTATGAGAACTAGAGCAGTAACGGGATATTTATCTGCTATTAGTGGAAATTTAGTTATGAACTTATATTCCCCATGATCTTTTTCAGGATTAATTTTAAAGACATTTAAAGTGTGTCCTCCTGATTCCTCCCACATAACAATGAGCCAATTTCGATCAAAGAACTTTGATTTGATTTGGTTTAAAAAATCTGAAATTTTCTCTTTCAGAAGAGTTGGGTTATCTATTTTTATTAAATTCTTATTTTTATCCTCTAAATAGAGAATAGCTGAATCGACTTTCGATTTTTCAACTTCCACGTCAAATAAGAAATAAAGAATAATACCTAAATGTTTATAACCTACGCCAGTCAATATATTAAGGAAACTTAAATTATCTCCTCTTAAATCACTTGGAATGGTCCTAACATTAAAAATCTTTTTACCATAACTCTTTGCTAATATATTATGCAATGCGGAATAAATTTCGTTTGGGATATAAAAGTAGTATTCACCATTTTGCTTAGTGTACAATGCTATTCTATCTCTATCTGCGTCTAGTAATAAAGCAAGATCAGAATGATTTTCATTCATTATTTTCTGCAATTTTTCTGGTCTTAATTCTTTTAATGGGTTTGGAGGATTGATTTCTTCATCTATAAGAATGACATTTGCCCCATAATCCTTAAATAAATTCACAATTCCTCTAGCTTTTCCAAGATAAGGCCATATTACTATATTTTTTCCGTTAATACTCTTAATTTCTAATACATCTGATAATAATTGCTTCACATGTTCGTTATTTATTTTTTCTGCATTAACTATTTCTGGAGTATAATCCCTTTTCAGAGTGATTTCATTTAATTCCATGGCACACTTAGAGATTTCTTTGAACATATCACCTGACATGGGCATGGGATAATCAATGTAAAATTTGATACCGTTCCATGATAAATCATTATGAGACGCCGTTAGCATTAATATTAGATTGATATCCTTGAGTAATGCGACTGAAGCTGCTGCGTAGGGAGAAGATAGTTTTGACTCTCCTTTAACATCTTCTTGATGGTATATAGTGAATCCATCACTTGCTAAAATTTCAGAACAATATTGGAGCAATATATCCTTACTAGGACGATTATCAGTTACAATCAAAACATTCAAATTTTTGTTGTTCTTCAATTTTTTATATTTCAAGCTAATTGCTTTAAAGACTCGTAAAAATAGAAATAACTTTCTTTGTGTTAAGAAATAGAGATTTTTCTCTCTGATATCAAATATTTGAATCCTTAAACCTGACGTTGGAGCTACTATTGGATCTATAATTCGTTTTTCTTCTTCAGTTAACTCTGGCAAAAGAATTGTATCTCGATCGTCTTTCTTATAACTATTAATTTCTTCTATTTCAAAATCTATCAGACTAGACACCATTTATACTGAAATTTTATATTAAATAATATCGAAAATCTTAAAAGTTTTATTAAATAGCTTGTAAATCTCAATTTTAATCTCTTAAAATACTTATATATCCTTGAATCATTTTAATTAACTATTGGGATAGACTTGTTTAATGGCATCCCTAACTATTGCATGTATTTTTTCTCGATAGACTTCATTTATAGCAATCATTCCATGGACTTTTATTGGTGGTTGTCGATCTGCTTTGGATATAATTCGCTCGCAAAATTCAGGTGTAAGGCGATTAGGAAGATCTTGTTTATTGGCTATGCCAATTACCAGAATGTCATTGTAATATTTATCAAGAATATCTTTTATAATTTCTTTGCTATGATTTACATTTTCAAAGCTCGAATCTAATACTAATAAGGCAATATCTGTATTATCAAGCAAGCTTCTCCATAATGAGCGAAAATTTTTTTGCCCTGCAAAATCCCAAAAAATTACGGATCTATAAATCCCTTCAAAATTATTAAAGGAGGTGATGTCTACATTGATCGTGGGAATATATTCAAGGTCAATATCCTTCCCACATATCAAATGTAATAAAGTAGTCTTGCCCACACCTCCAAGTCCTATAATCGAAACTTTTATCGCACCAAGTATTATGTCGTCAATATCCTTTTCAAAACTATTGAAAACTGCTCGATTACCCGCCCATGAACCGTTAGCTATGATTTCTCCGAATTTTTCAATGAACTTGATTTTGATTGTTGTTATTTTTGAATTAATTGAAGCATCGTCTTCTTCTAAATCAGTACACACTACAATAATTATATCCTCGATAATCGTATAATAATATTTAAACTCGTCTGTTGCTGTTGATCTTATATCACTTTGGCTAATTTCCTTCATAAATCCAGAAAAGGCGCTTAAAAATCCTGCTAACAAATCTCTATCAACATCCGAACTACCATAATTTCGAAATAATAGACTCTTTCCATCCTTAGTTAAGACATTGATGTATTGTATCATCGTAATGACCTTTTATTCTGTATTCAATATAAACTTATACTTGTATAATTTTATTTTGGAGTGGAGCTTAAAATATCGCACAAAGAAGCGATCTTAAATGATGTTATATCATATTTTCAAGATAAAGGAATTTAAATTTAAATACTATATTAATAAATAAAGAAGAATAATAAAAAATTGATCTTTTTAGAAAGTAAATATTATTGCCAATTCATTTCTAAATCAAGGGGTTGTATCTTTAATGACTGATAAAAGTGACGATGAAGAACTATCATTACAAGAAATATATAAAGAACTCAATGATAAAATAACGCTCTTCTCATCGATATTAGAAAAATTTGGTTTGGATTTGATAACCAAATTAGGTCAGACGAACATGAAATTAAACAAGTTAACAGATAAGGTTAATGAATTATATGATGTTACTCTAGATGTCAAAAGTATGTCTCCGCAATTTTATAATATCATACAAGGGCAAAAAACTATTATAGAGGAAATTGATTTGCTTAAAACACTTGCTACCAATGCAAATAGGATAAGCAAAAAAGAAAGACCTGAAATTCAAAAAATAGAAAGAAAAAAAGATGCTACTGATATGAAAAACTCAATTCGATCTGATTTATTAGATTTGCAATCTGAAATATCACGCATGGAAAACCCGAAAGATGTTATCCCGGCTCTTGAAAAAATTAAAGAAGAGATTTTTGAATTTACAGGGGGTCACAGAATTTTATATGAAATTTCCCAAATCATTAATCGACTTGACACTCTTAAATCATTATCAGAAAATTTTGAAATGGAAAATCCTAATTCGCCAAGTTTAAAGGATCATCTAAGTGAAAAAATCACTTTTTGGATTAATAAATTAGAATTGAAGCATTAATTAAAATGAACTAACACTTTTAGTTAAAAATTCTTATTATAGAAAAATTTGGTAAAAAAATATATAATTAAATCTTAAGACGATTTTGATTCGTATACAAGTTCTGCGATTTTATTAAATACTTCCTTCACATTCTTTCCAGTTAGAGCAGAAGTTTCGTAATATGGAGCATCAAGTTTTTCACTTAAATGTTCTGCCATTGGCAAGATAATCTTTCGATCATCCTTTAGATCAATTTTGTTGCCAACAAGAATTCGTGGTATATGGCTCAAGCCATATTTTACTGCTGTATTATACCAGTTATTAATGTTACTGAAAGTGCTTGAGCGCGTGACGTCAAAGACTAAAATCATTGCATCCGCTCCATTGAAGTAGGGACGGTGTAGCATGTAAAATTGCGGTTAGACTGGCACGAGAATCTCGTATTCCAATTGTCCTGCCACGTCCCACATCATTAGATTTATTGTAGCATCTCTATTTGTCAGAGTTATTGGTTCTTTGACTATATTAACACCGACTGTTGCGATGTAACGTTCCTCGAATTTATTCTTTGCAAATTTCGTGAGAAGGCTAGTTTTACCAACTGCCGGGTCTCCAATAACAATTACCTTATAAATCGCTTCAGTCCGACCTTGAAAAACGATATCACTTGATTCTTTACTCATTTTGATCATTTATTATTTTGAAACCGATTATTTATATTATAGATTTACATTTTTTAAATCAATTGTTTTATTTTTAGAATTCTACTACTAGAAAGCATGTGTAAAACTTTTATTCAATTAATTGTTTTCTCATAATGAGCATGAATATAAGACAGCGACATTTCATAAAATCCTCAGAGATTAAAGCACTAAAGGATGAGATTTTAAAACGTTACGATCAAAATTTTGTAGATAGTTTATTTCCAAAGAAATCGCGAATTGAAGTAATTTTAACGGATCACGGTGATACATTATATGCAATTAATGATGAATTAAAGTTATGGAAATCTAATGAACATGGTTTTATTCCAGTTCTTACTCAGTTAATAAATAAAAAGATAAGATTAAGAAAAGTGGTTGTTGATATGGGAGCAATCAAATATATAACACTGAGTGGAGCGGATATTATGAGACCAGGAATAACAAAAATCGACCCCTTGATTCAAAAAGGTGAAATAATCGAGGTTGTTGATGAAACTCATGATAGATCTCTTGTTGTAGGGAAAGCATTATATAGTGGAAAAGAGATGGAATCATTGAAATCTGGAAAAGTTATCCAAAACCTCCATACGATAAATAAAAGTGATTATATTTGGAAATTTGCTAAAGAATTCAAATAACCACTCACATGAATGAATTTAACAAATTTCATCAAAAAGAATTTGAGTGAATAGATCTCTCTCATTTTCAGGAATCACACTTGGTTTACCTTTCACTAATTCCCATGATTCAAATTCAAACTCATTAAAAAGGATCATGATCATTCTAAGGGCATTTTCACAGAAATCGCTTTCATAATTCTTCGTCATATTCATGAGCCTGATGATTGAGTTTAGCTTCCACATAATTTTTTTTTCGGGATCAGCTGAATTAATCATAAATTCATCAAAAAGAGAGATATAAAATTGATTTTCTGTCATCATAATGCTTATTCATAAATCTTTAATTTTTTTCTCTTACTTTTATCTATATATAGTGCCTAAAAAGCAAACTTAATTAATCACATGGTCGTTGCTATGTTACAAATTTCCACTCGTAATTTTTCTTACTCGACGTTACCTAACTATTGTTAGGTAAAAGGTGCCAAGAATTTTACTTTGTTATTTAAATATCTAATGATTGTTTTCTTAAATTAAAGAGTATCAAAGTATGAAGGATATATTGGAGCACATAAATTAAAATTAAGGTAATACGTAGGTATATTCCCGATAACACACGATTCTATAAAAGATTCATATCTTATAATACTTGGATACTATTTCATAGGTCATTTTTATATATATCACGATGACTTGTGAAAATTTTAAAAAAACTAATGGTGTGTGTGAAGAGATGAGCATGTATAGAAGTTACCTTCTTAAAAATCAATTTTGGGCTAAGAAAGGGAATGAAAAAAGTGATTCGACTGAAACTGATAAAATTTTCATAAAACACGATTCTGAGATAGGAGGAATTTATGCAGTAATTAATGCGGAACATAAAGGAGTAAAAATCGTGGTGAATGGTGAAGAGCATTGGTTTAATAATTTTGATAAGTTAGATAGCTTTTTGTCCAGGTTAAAACAAAGTGAAAATGATTTCATTAAGATTTTAAGAAGGAAAGATATGTCAAGCCAATTAAGACATTTAGAGATTTAATCCAATTATTAAAATTAAGTCTCTTTATGAGAGTAAAATAGAAGACAAAATAATTAAGTTTAGGATATGTTAATTTTGTTTTTCTTCATTCCTTTTATCTCTTATCTTATCCAAGAATTTAGGAGTTATGGTTTTAACACCTTTCTCCTTCGCCATTTCAACGCAACCTCTCAGGGTTTTTTTCAAGAAGATTCTTGGAACACTCACTAATTTCGCGCATGCATCTTCTGTCCATTCAACATCAGGATCAGTTCTTTTGGCAGCATATATTACTGCGCTAACATCCATTTCTTTATCCTTTGGTATTGGTTCTGAATAGTGTGAATTATGCTTGCTAAACCAAAAAGTAGTATTGTCGCGAAACCCAAAATCAACAGGTAAAGAAGGAAATCCACTACCTTCCAGCAAACTATCTTTCCATTTCTTTTTCATTAATATTTTATCTATTTTCAATATAAAATGAGTTTCAAGTGATTTTTCGTTGTTATATGTTGGTATAGAATCATCCCAGGCACATTCAAATACTTGTACAGATTCACCGACAATTTCAGGGAATTTAAGATCTTTTTGGTGTTCTCTTCCATTTCTTTTAGAAGGTATCAGCGAAAAATTGCTATTCTCCATTTTTTCTTCAGTGGATTCCCCTGGAAATCCTAAACTAACACAATTCCGTAACATTTTCTTGTCATATGGAATGAAATTAATAGCACATAATTTAGATCTTCTGATATTTTGGGCTGTATTACTTGTAGATCTACAGATTAAAATCATTGCATAATCTTCAGCGATGATATGAGGAAAACACAACGAATAAGGTCCTATGTTAGTTTGTCCCGATTCAGAGAGCGTAGTAATGAGGACTACAGGCATTGGAAAAAAGCTAGATGTTTGATAAAAATTATCAAGAATTCGTATATTTTCAAAGTCGTTTTCAACTATAATTCTTCAAAAAGATTATATCACTTAATATTTACGAAGAAAAGTATTTATGCGAGCATGGATCACGAAATTTTAAATGAATCTCCTTTTAAAAGAGTTAATTATACTTAAAAGTAACACTTGCTTACTAAATCAGCAAATTTATTTATAAATTGGTTGAAGTCCAGATTGAAAATGTCGTAATCTTAATTTTGCTCCTCGAGAAACTCTGACTTTTGGAATGCTTTCTTTATTTTTGTAAAGTTCTGTTATTGCAGCAACCGCGTAATCAATATGTGATGCATCATAAACATTTCGGGGAACAGCAAAGCGCACTAAATGTAAAATTCCTTTTCTCTCTTCTTCAGATTTGTTATCCCATTCAAAAGCAAAAGGACCTAGTTCTGCGCCTCTTATGCCATAAAGTCTCACTAATTCAATTGTAAACCCAACGCCTCCGAAATCTGAAATCTTCATATCAGTATTTTCAAAAAATTTATCCATATTTATGTATACCGCGTGTCCTCCAGCGGGTAAGATTACGGGTACGCCATTCATCGCTAATTTTCTGGCAAAACCTCTCACTTGACGAATTCTTTCATTCAGATAGGGTTCTTTAACTATTTCATACAATCCAACAGCTAATGCCATAATGTCCCTACCGGACATTCCTCCGTAGCTATCATTACCAAAAGTTAAAATTTGTTTTTCTTTTAATCGAATTCCAATATCTCCATTGAGTGAGAAATTTCGATGAAATATTCCCCTATCTTTAAAGAATAAACCACCACCCATATTTGCCAATCCATCTTTCTTGAAACTAATGGTAAATCCATCTGCATAAGAAAACATTTCTTTTACAATTTCGGGAATTGATTTATTTTTATATCCTTCTTCAAAATTTTTAATAAAGATAGCATTTTCTGCAAAGCGACAGGCATCAAAAAAAAGAGGGATTTCATAATTTTTAGCTATTTTTTGCACTGCCTTTACATTCTTCATGGATACGGGCTGTCCAGCAGCTGTGTTATTTGTGATTGTGAGATAAATTAAAGGAATACATTCTGCTCCTTTTTCTTGAACAAATTGTTCCAATTCCTTAATTTCCATATTTCCCTTAAACGGGTTGCTTTTATCCATCTCGAGATGATTAAAATCTTCAAATAAATTTGTAGAGAATAAATTTACAGGATGCATTCCGTTTGCTGCAATATTTGCCTCTGTTGTGTCAAAATGACCATTATTTGGGATATACCATAATTTATTATTATTTAATTCTCGTTTAAGTTGAGCTATCGTTGAGAATAATAAATATTCCGCACACCTACCTTGAGGAACAATGAAAGCATTAGGACGTTCTAATTGATAAATTCCACCATTTACAAATCCTCCATTAAAGGAAGTTAGATACAACTCATCCATAAGTTTTTGTACATTCGTTTCACCCGAAAGTATCAGCTGGATTGATTTTTTAGTATGTTCTCCCCGTTCGAATATGTCTCTAATGGCATCTAACAAAACATAATATCCTTTATTACGTCCATATGATTCATCTCCGTGAAAAATGGCTGACCATTGAAGATCAGTCATTGATGTTGTTCCGCTATCAGAAAGAAAATCTAATACAAGCATATCTGCAGGAAATGAAAACATGCTATACTCAGTCTCTTTTAAGGCAATTTCTCTTTGCTTCTTAGTAACGTCTTTTATGTTTCTTACCACTAAAGAACGTTTAGTGGGAACTGGAACACCTAATTCATGCATTGATTTCATTTTCAAAAACTCGTAAATATGGGAAAAAAAGAGAAAAATATTAACATTATTGTTTTATCAAATATCAGAAAATATTAAAATTTGTATCTTCTTTAAGAAATAAATATAAAAAGCAAATTTTCATAATTTTTTGTCATTCTTCAAATAAGTAGCGTTTTTCATCATCAATTCTGCTATTGTTATAAATACTTTCTCGACATTGTCTCCACTTTTTGATGAGCATTCGATATAATTAAATCCATTAGTTTTCGAAAATTTGGCAGCATCTACTTCAGCCACGGCTCGTGTCTCCTTTAAATCTAATTTACTACCTACTAAGATTGTAGATACTTTTTGACTCTGTTCTTTGTTCGCTTCATTGAAAACATTGAGCCACTTATCTAAGTTTTTAAAAGTTGAATATCGTGTAATGTCGTACAAAAAAACACTACCATTTGCTCCAGAAACAGCACCTGGTAGTAAAAAGCGAAATTTTTCTTCCCCACCAAAGTCCCAAACTTGCAATGATACTTTTTTTCCATCAATATCGAGCTTTTTTAGATAAAAATCCATACCAACTGTCTCGCGAAAAGTAGCTATAAACACTCCTTCTAAATACCGCTGAATCAGAGTAGTCTTTCCGACCCCAGCATCCCCAAAGATACAAAGCTTGAATCTATATTCATTCATAATAAAGACAAGAGTGTTATCTTTAAATTGATTCATAAATAAAATATGGTAGCATTAATATATTAGATGATCAATTTAAATTTTTATTATTCTATATGCTAATAAATTGATCGTAATGATTTCTTCATATTTTACATAACGAAAAACTGTGTAAGCCTATTCAATTTTAAAAAGAAATTTATTAATAAGTACTTTCTTTAGGTTCTTGTAAAGTAATTGCTCGTTTTCTGAGTATTTCTCTTATTTGATTGGTATCTTGAGTAAGCCATTTCAAAGCAAATGACCATAAGATAATTCCTGGAAGTATGCATAAGGTGATGAATAAAATTGTAAGCTGATAATTATAAAAAGTTACTACAAGAAGAATCCCACTTAAAGAGGGCCCTATGCCACGCCCTAGATTTTCTAAAAATTGGTTCCATGAAACGATCTGACCTTGTGCTTCAGGCAAGTTTATTTGCTGTAAAACAGGTGATTGGTTCACTATATACAATGAAAATATTGACCGTGAGAAGAAGAACAATGAACCCATTAGCCATATAATTGGTAAGGTCATAAGAAATCCCACATCTTTTCCTTGTTCATCAGATAAATGGGGCCATGGAATGAAAAAGAAAAGCACAAAACTAATAATACCTCCGATTATAGCGATTAATATCATATAAATTCGGGCTTTCATGTGTTTTCTTGCAAATCTATCACTTAATCTTGCCAAACCCAATTGTCCAACAACACCTCCACTTAAACCAAAACAAACCATAAAAATGCTTGTGGAGAATTCTGATATATTATGAGGCTCATTTTGTATTAAATACAGAATTAAAAAATTGATTGATCCCATTAGAATCCATGTAAAAACCCCCTCTACTAAAGCAGCAACGTTTGTTTTACTTAACATTGTTTTTTTCATCATTTCACGATTGATCTTAAATTCATAAGGAATGTCTTCTTGGAGAATGAAAGTAAGTTCTTCTTGTTGAGCCCCTCTTTTTGGTTCATTGATGTGCAGGACCAAAATGAATCCAAATATTAGCATGCCTACTCCTGCACTCCAAAAAAATAGTCTCCAAAACCCTATTTGAACCAGAAATGCACCTATAAGGAACCCAAAGGTCATGGTCAAAGATCTTATGAGTTCATAAACGCCAAAGAAACTAGAACGTTGCTCTTTAGGTACAATATCATTAGTCAATGAAATGATAGTAGGCCAACTAAGTCCTCCAAATACTCCAAAGATAGCTACGAATATTAAGAAATAAATCCAAGTGGTATAACCTCCTCCTTGTATTCCGAATCCAAGCATTAACGCTGAAGATCCCCTAAAAATAGATAAGATGATTAGAATTTTTTTTCTAGAGTACCGGTCTATAAAATGTCCAAATAGTAATCCTGAAATTGAAGCAGACCATGATAAAGTTGTGATAATTATCCCCATCTCTAAAGCATGTGTAGGATCACTTGGCCACATAATTCTAGAAAGAGGAACTATTAGAAAAGTAATACCTCCCCATAACATACTTTGAAACCCATTAAGAAAATATATCGGCCAGAGGATCTTATTGAATTTTACATTTTGACTCTCAATCATTTAATCCATAGCCTTTAATCAATAAGTTAAATATGAAGTGTAAAATGAGAATTAGAATTTTAATTTATCGTGGGGACTATTCATATCATACGTTCTTTAGTATGGTTATCTTTTTATAGAGTATTTAACTTAAGATAAATCTGTAATTACTAATTCAACCAATTCTCATGCATTCAGAACAATTGATTAGAAATCTTCAAAATGGATCTATTCGCGGTTTAATTTTTGATTTCGATGGAACCCTTTTAGATATTGCTGAACCTCTTAAAAACTCAATTAAAGAAGTTTTCGAAGAATATAAAATTATCTCTGATATGGAAACGACCATACTAGAAATTGGTGCACTAATGGAAACAATTCAAGGATATCCGTTACCTAAAATTGTTCTACAATCTTATGATATGTTTAAATATATCAGTTCGTTAAAATCTCTTACATTCATGAAAAAAATAGAAATTGCAGCAAAAATATTCTCACGATACCTTACTCTTGCAAATGAAGCTCCAATTTTTCCGAATGCAGACAAAATTCTTAAAAAATTAAACAAGTCATATGATCTCTATATTGTTTCTCATAACCAAACTAAAAATATTATTGAACATTTAGAAAAGCATAATTTAATGAACCTCTTTAAAGGTGTTTATGGTGCAGATATATTACCTGCATTAAAACCGGATCCAAACTCATTGAAACCCGTATTTGATAATTACAAAACGAGTAGATTAAGAGATTTTGTTATGATTGGGGATATGCCATCAGATATCATCGCTGGTGTAGAAGCAGGTGTTTGGACAATAGCAGTAACAACAGGCGTAAGCAGTAAGGAAGTATTAACAGAACAAGGAGCCTCGCTTGTAATCGATTCTCTTTCGGAGTTAATAAAAATTACTGAGAAGAAATAGCTTAAAATTTATGAAATCATTATTCGTTTCAATATAAAATGCCATTTTTTTAGCAATTAAACCCTTCTAAATCTTTAAGAGGATTTATTTTTCATATTCTTGATCAGATTATACTAATCAAAATCCTTTTATACAAAAGGATATTTTAGTAAAGCAATTTAACTGTTAAATTAGTAGGATTTTATTAAGTTTTTACACTAATTTTAATAAATTTGGAAACGTGCATGACTATGGACTTAGAAAAAAGAAATTATGATGCGTATGAGGAAATAGATCACGAGAAACTCTTAGAAGAGAAGATGAAAACTGATCTTGAATACGAGAAAGGGCATGAAAAATTGCTTTATAAATTGACGAAGCTTAACCCTATTGATCCTATAAATGATAAATATCGAGAGTTCATCAAGGCTCTTGATGTTGAAAAAGAAGAGGGTAGATTACAGTGGTGGGCAGCCTATTTTTATGTGAAACTTGTTTGTCGGCTCCTTTGGAACTTTAAAGCCGAATATCCAAATAAAAATATGTTCCCAGAATACGGTCCAGGCATTGTCGTATCTAATCATCAATCACACCTAGATCCTTTCTTTCTAGGAGCAGCATGCCATAGACGTATACGTTATATGAGTAAATTAGACAATTTTAAAACACCTATTGCTAAAACACTCTTTACAAATCTCGGGGCATTCAAATTGGATAGAGAAAATCCTGCACTTGGATGGAAGATGGCTAAAGAAATAATAGAAGGTGGTGAATGGGTTGGTATATTTCCGGAAGGCACTCGTTCCAAAGAGGGTGAATTAAGCGAATTTAAAACGGGTGCAGTTAGGTTAGCAATAGAAACGGGAGTTCCTATTGTTCCGATGGCTGTTTTAGGGTCTGAACATGCACTTCCTAAAGGTCAATTATTGATGAAACCAACTCAAGTTAAAGTAAGAGTTGGAGATCCTTTATATTATGATAAATATGATATTAACAAGATGTCCTATGAAGACATAAAACGTCTTACAAATGAATTACGCACGGTAGTTTTCGAACTTCGTGAAGGAACTTATGGTAAAACAGAAGAAGAATTAAAAGAAGCACCACTTGAAAAAGAGAAGGAATCATCTTTTAATATCAAAAGATTTTTCAAAGATTTCGGAATGGGATTTTTGTGGACGTTAGACGATATTTGGTATGGTTCTTTAAGAGCTTTGGAAGAATTTCATCTACGCGAACCGTTTCAAAAATTCGTCTATACAATTTCTGGCGAAATAGTGCACAATTGGTCGCAATTGATGATACCTTACAAGGTTATTGACTTTGAGAAATACATTCCAAAGGTAGGACCAGCAGTACTATGTTCGACTCATAATTCTGAATGGGATGTCATCTTATTAGCAACGAGCATTATACATAATCAACCAAGAAGGATAATATATCAAATGGCCAAGCAAACTTTATTCAAATTTCCAATAGTAAATGCTTGGATTCGTAACCACCACGCATTCCCACTTAAGAGAGGAATGCATGATGTAGATTCCTTTAATTATGGAAAATACCTTTTAGATCAAGGCCATTTAGTGTGTATTTATCCTGAAGGAACTACAAATCCAGGAAATGGAGAACTCCTTGAAGGTCATACAGGAGCTATGCGCTTAGCAATTGAAAAACAGGTACCTATAATATTAGTTGGTATCACGGGAACCGAAAATACTTATCCAAAGCACGCTAAAATGTTGGATTTTTATAGAGGTTCTATATTAAAAGCAGGACCTCCATTCATGGAACATCAACAATACTGGGGGAAAGAAGTTCCTGATATTGATGAACTGAAACGGTTAACGAACAATATGATGTCCAAACTAAAGGATCTTCTGGTTTATGAGGATCCAGAAATATGATTCCAACTTTTTTAAAAATTATTTCTATTTTAAAAATATTATAAGTTTTAAAGCAATTCTTTATTAAAAATTTTAAACTTCAGAGCGTAATTGCCTAAAAATTAATGATATTAGTGCAATCTCATGACATTTAAAAAAGACTTTAATATACCAGAAGAAATAGAAGCTTATCAAAATAGAATGACTTGGATTGTTTCTTCCAAAGATATAAGTGAAAAGAAGATTGATGAAGAATTGCGTAATGCTCTAAATTTGGACAAAAATGCGAAATTAACTGATAAAACCATTATAACTCAAGTGAGAAAAAGTAAAAATTGGAAGGACCTAGATCGAAATGTGGCATTCGTGAAGTTTAATTACAAATTTTCTAATGAAACCGTTCAAAAGGGTTATATACTAGCCTTGAGAGGAAAGCAATTCATACCTGGCACAGCAGTAGTGGAACCTAAAGATAAGCCAGCTGAAGTAATAATCGATCCTTTCGCAGTCATCTCAAAAATGTTTCCGGCTCAAGAAACTAATGAAGAAGATGAACCATGGTATCATAGTGAACGAAAATTGATTGTAACAATGGCTAAATTATGGGAACTCAACAAATTAAAAGAAGGTAAGGCATTACTTGTATCAGAAGGTCCCATTTGTAGTTCTTGTAAAAGTTTAATTTTTGAATTTAAAAAACGATATCCTAATGTTATGGATTTTGAAGTTCGAGAAAATATCAAGAATAACTTGACCTAATTTCCTTTCATAGATGGAAGATAAAGTGGTGATCCTAATTTTAATTATTTTTATACTTTAGATAATACTTAGATTAATTTCTGAGGTTTTACATTAATCATTATTAAAAATTCCTTTCTTTTTTATTAAGTTTTTGAAGACTCTGATTCGTATGAATACCTTTTAATAGTAACAAGACTTTATCTTTTAATTAAATATTCTTTTAATTAAATAAATATCGTGATATGATATCTCATGACCGAAACTACACCTACTATTAAACCGGACACTGAGGAAAAGAAAGGATCTTCAAATAAGGATTTAGTGTTAGACATGCTATACGCTGGAGTTAAAGGATTGAGTGGATTTGGTCTCGAAGCATTTACAGATCTTAAAATTGAAGGAAAAAATAATATTCCGATCTTAGGGAAAGCTATATTAACAACTATTAGTGATAACTCTTTACGAGACATTGCGATTATCAGCCAAGTCTCTGGGAGAAGAATTCACTTCATGGTTCATCATAAAATGATGAAACATCAAATTTTTGGTCCTGTTTTGAAATCCTTAGGAATGTTTCGTAGTACTCTCGATAAAGAAGACACTGAGCCAATTGATAAAGTATTCCATTATCTCAATGAAAAAGGTGATTTAGTGGCAATGACACCAGAATCAAAATTAGAACGAGACATACAAGTAAAAGCGATGGCTGGAATTATAAAATTTGCGGTGGCTGCTGAATCTCCCATTATTCCACTTGCGATTTATACGGAAAAAGCAAAAATATTGAACATGATCGATACTCAAGGAATCCGGGTAAAAATTGGAACACCACTAAAAGTTGAGAAACGGTTAAATCGAGAAAAATATCGGGATCAGCGATATGAATTAGCTGAAGATATTATCAATATCATCGATTCATTAAAAGGAAAAGCTGATTTTTAAACACTAAGAAAGGAGGAATTAATAATGGAAATTGATCCAGTAAGAATACCAGAATTGGATGAAGAATTAAAAAAAAGAAAGAAAGAATTATTACATGAATTGAATGATTCAAATACTGAGTCCAATGAACATAATAAAGAGAATCAATTAATAGGAGATTTGTTTTATGAGTCAATGAAATCATTTTTTGATTTCGGAGTTGAACTTGCAAACAACTTAACGAATGAATATTCCGAAGAGGAATAATTCGATTTTTATAACACGTAAAATAGCTATTTTAGGTATCTATCTCATCTTTCTTGAAATCAGAATATTTAAGATTCGAGCATAAGCAGCTAAATCAAACCCTAAATTGATTTAAAATAAAAATAAATAAATTAAAAATTAAGTATGTCTTTTAATATCGTGTCCTCGTTGCTTGTATTCTGAGTTTAGCTTTTGTTTTTTCCTTATCATCTTGTAGAATGACATATTCAGTCTTCTGAGGTAATCTGATTTCATATTCTTGTTCAGCTATTGTAGAGTCCTTTTTCATTGGATCCTTTTCTCGTAAAATTACTTTAACGGGAACTATGATACTTTCATCGGCACGCACGGTTTTAAATTGACTCCATAAAGACATATCGGCTTTGGAGGTAAATTCCTGATTTCGTTGTAGTTTGATGGTTCCCTTGTTAGGCCAACGGGCTTTAAACAGCTTTTCGCCATCACATTTAAAATAAAATTCCCCGCGCCACCCCATAATATCATAATCCTTGAGAGTTTTTAAACTCATCAAGGATATGCTAATCAAATAACGTTCCTTTTCCTTTCCGACCTGATCCTGTTCGAAAGACTGGTTTTTTGCGTACGTCTTTTTTCCTTTAGCATAATATCGACGACTCATTATTAAATCACTTTATCTACTATTATTCACAATAATGGTTTTTAAAATTGTATTAGTTTTAATGTATTTATGTTTGTTATATTAAATATTTGAATAATAATGGAATAATAATTCAAATTCACCTCTTAGAAGAGGCTTAATGTTGTCTATGGATGCCCTAAAGGTGGAATTAAGGGAATTGTGTAAAAGTTTAATAAAACTAGAAATGATCTTTAATCTATAATTAATATTGCAAAGTGTTAATTTATGACAAAAGGTATAGAATATGAATTTGAAGTAAGGAAAAAGCCTACTTTTTCTTATATAGAATTAGCTCTAAAGAAGGGTCAAACAATTCAATGTGAAGGAGGGACGATGATATTTTTTGATCCCACATTAGAAATATCTACGAAGAAAGCATCGAGTGGTTTTTTAAAATCGTTTAAACGGGTGCTTGCTGGAGAGACTTTTTTTATGAATACTTTTGAAGCTCTAGATGATGGTAGTTTGGGGCTAGCTCCGGCTTTCCCTGGAGATTTAATGCATCTTCCATTAAATCAAAATGATAGTTGGATTTTATTTAGCGGATGTTTTGTTGCGAGTTCAGTGCATTTTGAAACGCAAACAAACTTTTTAGGTTTAAAGAGGTCCTTTTTTGGTGGTGAAAGAGCGTTTTATTTGCAGATAGACGCGTTAAACGGTCCTGGGGATTTATTTATTGGTTCTATGGGAGCTTTTATGGAAGTTTCCTTGGAGAAGGATCAACTATTTAATTGCGATAATGGTCATCTTGTTGCAATGGAATCTAGCGTTTCGTTTGATATCAAGAAAGTTGGTGGTTTGAAGTCAACTTTCCTTTCTGGAGAAGGTGTTGTTGCTCAATTAAAGGGTCCTGGAAGAGTTATCATGCAATCAAGAAATCCACGTGAATTTGCATTATGGTTGTATAATTTCATGCCACATCCACAAAGAACCTCTTAAATGTATTAAAATAATCAAAAAAAATCTTTTTTTTAATTTTCTGTCTTAAAACAGTTACTTTCTTAATTGATCTGATGTTCTTAATTTTTGAATATTCTAATAGTAATTAAAAAAAAATGAGACATTATGGCTCAAGATGATCAAATTTACCGTAATTTGCAAATACATCTAAATAGCATGCCAGTTGGATTTCCTTCTACCGAATCTGGTGCAGATATAAAGGTTTTAAAGGCATTTTTTTTGCCAGATGAAGCTCTCCTTGCTACTTTCCTGGAATATATTCCTATATCCCTGAAGAAAATTTACTCAAGAACCAAAAATCTTGGTATGTCCTTGGAGCAAACTGAACAAAAATTAGATTCTATGGTACAAAAGAGAATTATTTATGAGAATGTCAATCCTAGGACAAATAAAAAACTTTACGGGAATTTGCCATATGCTATAGGGTTCTTTGAAACCCACGTTAATAGACTTACTAAAAAAATGGCGGAGGCTTTTGACGAATATGATCTACCATTTATTAAGGAGTTTTTGGGTGAGAAGACAGGAATTCCTCAGATGAGAACAGTTCCTATTAACGCTGCTATCACTCATGAAAATAACCTAATGAGCTATGATAATGCTCGAGAAATTCTCGAGAATGTGGAGGGCCCCTATGCTGTTGCACCTTGTGTATGTGTTCAATCAAGGGAGCTTATAGGAAAAAAATGCAAACATGATATGATTGAAAGATGCATGGTGAATAGTCAGACATATCTCGATCTTGGAGATGCTCGAGAAATAACTAAAGCAGAGGCATTACAGATTTTACAAGAAGCTGAAGAAAAGGGACTTGTGATTCAACCCGGAAATATTAAGAACGCCGGAGGGTTTTGTCTTTGCTGTAGTTGTTGTTGTGGTATTTTATCTCACGCTAATATGCTTGAAAAGCCGGCTAGATTATTTGCGACAAATTATTTTTCAGAAGTAGATGAGGAAGGATGTACAGGTTGTCGTACATGTGAAGAGGTTTGTCCCATGGATGCTATTATTATGAATGACGTTTCACATGTTAATCGAGAGCGGTGCATTGGATGTGGTGTGTGTGTATCCAAATGTCCTTCCGGAGCGATTTATCTTCGAGATAAAGAAGAGAAAATTATACCTCCAGAAGATGGTGCTGATTTAATAGCGAAAATAATCAAGAAAAAAATTGAGTTAAAATAATAAAATTTTATTTTATAAAATATCATCTAAATAAGTTATTCTCTCAATAATAATTATACATTATGTATAATTCCTTACGAATAGGAATAGTGTTATTACCGATAATGCCTTAATTTTTTCCGAAATATTAATTACAAAACAAAATTAAATTAAAAGTATTGATATTGGAGTTTTAGATTGAGAGATATATGTCAAATGAAAAATTAAATGCTGAAATTTCAGAAGCAATCGTAAATTTAGATAAGGAAAAAGCTTTAGAACTAGCCAACCGGGCTATTACAGATGGTTTAAATTTGCTTGACGTAGTTGAACACGGATTAGGGGCAGGGATAAGAAGAGTTGGAGATCTCTGGGATGAAGGAGAAATTTTCCTACCAGAATTGATGTTAGGAGGAAATATTATGCAAGCAGCAATGGAGTTATTACTCCCTCATTTGAAAGAGCATTCTGAGACATTTAATCGTGGAACCATAGTAATCGCAACTATAGAAGGAGATATTCATTCCATCGGGAAGACCATTGTAGGAACAATGCTTAGCGCAAATGGTTATGATGTGCATGATCTGGGAGCAGATGTTCCAGCCGAAAAAATAGTTAATGAAGCGATTAAAGTACACGCAAATATAATTGGAGTATCTGCGCTTCTGACAACAACAATGACGGGGCAAAAGAAAGTGGTTGAAATATTAAAAGAGAGAAACTTACGTTCACAATTTAAAGTCATTTTAGGTGGGGCTCCAGTTTCACGTAAATGGGTTGAAGAATGTGGAGCTGATGGATATGCTGATAGTGCTGTTGATGCGGTTAAATTAGTAAAAGAACTCTGATTGAGGGAGTGATGTAAGATGTTATTTAAAGAATGGTTAAAAGATGAAAAAAAAAAAATATTATTTGATGGGGGAATGGGTTCAGAAATTATTAAAAGAGGAATTAAACCCGGAAAACTACCAGATCTCTTAAATATTGAAGAACCTCAAGTTATTAGGAGCATACATCAAGCTTATTATGAAGCGGGTTCCGATATGGTCCAAACGAATACGTTTGGCTCCAGCTATCTAAACCTAAAAAATCATAAGCTTGAGGAACGTTTAGTGGAAATCAATCAAAAAGCTTTAGAAATAATTAATAAAATTTGTCCAAAAAATCATCTCATCGTTGGGGATATCGGTCCTTCTGGTGTATTTAAACCTCCAGTGGGGAAAGCTACAACTGACATGTGGCAATCAAGTTTTAAAAAACAAGTTGAGGTTCTAAATTCAGGAGTCCATCTTTGGCACATCGAAACAGTTTCTGATATTGAGGAAATGAGAGCTGCAATTCGAGCTATAAAGGAAGTGTCTTCTAAACCAATTATTAGTTCAATGACCTATAAAAAAACCAAAAGGGGATTCTTTACTATTATGGGAGATTCCTTGGAAAAATGTGTTGAAATCCAGATTAATGAAGGAGCAGATGTTATTGGATCAAACTGCACTCTAGGGTCAAATGAAATGGTTGATTTAATGAAAGAATTTAATAACGTTACGGATAGACCAATATCCATTAAACCAAATGCTGGTAAACCTAGACTTGAAGAATCTAAAACCGTTTATGACCAATCTGTGCAAGAGTTCGCTCAAGATATTGTTAAGATAATAAATTTGGGGGCAAAAATTGTGGGAGGATGTTGTGGTACAACACCTCAAACAATTCAAGAAATTAAAAAAGAAATGAACTTGTGAAGGGAGACATAATATGTCAATATTAAGACCAAAAATAAAAGTGTTAGATGAAGAACACAAGATTTCAATATTAAGTGAAGCAAAAGAGATATTGGAAACTTTTGGAGTATTTGTGGAAAATAAACAAGCAAGAGAGTTATTAAAAAATCAAGGAGTAAATAATGAAGGGTTATCGTTCTTGATTCCTCCAGATTTAGTGGAAAAGTGTTTAAAATCTGTTCCACATGAAATTGTTTTATATGATAGAGAAGGGAAGGAACACATGACTCTTAAAGATGACAATGTACACTTTGATCCCGGTTCCGCGGCAATTCTGATTTTAGACGAAAACTCTGGAGAAACTAGAGAAGCAACTTTGAATGATTTTATTCGTTTTTCAAAAATAGTTGATCATTTAAAATATATTGAAGCGCAAAGCACGGCTTTGGTTTATCAAGATGTGCCCAAAGAAGCCCAAGATTGGCATAGACTTTTTATTGCATTGTCCAATTGCTACAAACCAGTCATTACAGGAACATTTAAAAAGGAGAGCTTCTCAATAATGAGAGAACTTCTGTTATCTTGTAGATTGTCTGAAGATGATCTGGCAAGAAAACCACTTGCTATATTTGATGCATGTCCAAGCCCTCCACTAAAATGGTCAGATTTAACCACTCAATCACTCATTGATGCTGCAAGAAGCATGATTCCTTCTGAATTCGTTTCAATGCCCCTCGCAGGTGCAAATGCTCCAATTACCCTAATTGGATCAATAACTCAACATTGTGCAGAATGTTTAGCAGGTGTTGTTATTGCCCAATTAGCTAAAACGGGTGCTCCTTTGATTTGGGGAGGATCTCCTGCAATATTAGATATGAAATATGGAACTACTCCTATGGGCGCAATTGAAACAATGATGATTAATCTGGGAGATGTGGAAATTGGTAAATTATTAAAAATGCCTACCCATGCTTATATGAGTTTGAGTGATTCTAAAATCCCAGATGCTCAAGCGGGATTTGAAGGAGGAATGGGTGCTCTCTTAGCAGGACTTGCAGGGATTAACATGGTATCTGGTCCAGGCATGCTTGATTTTGAATCAACCCAAAGTGTGGAGAAATTAATAATCGATAATGAGGTCATTGGAATGGTAAAATGGTTTTTAAAAGGCATTGAGGATCGAGGAACTCCTTTCGCTTTAGATATTCTAAAAGATTATAATAAAACAGAAGAATTGCTCTCACATCCATCAACATTGAATCTATTTAGAAAAGAATTCTTTATTGCGGGACCTGTCATTGATAGGATGTCACGCGATGCTTGGAATGATGCTGGAGCGAATTCAGCGAGAAAAAGAGCTAAAATTGAGGCAAAAAAATTGGAGTCTAAACCAGCCATTAAACCTATTGATGATATTCTTTTTAAAGAATTAAGTCGAATTACTAAGAACCATCTTAAATAATTAAAATTATTATTTTATATTCTCTTTATTTGTAATTAATAAGCAGTACAGCTCCTAAAACGATTATTCCTCCAATTATATTCCACAAAACAATAATTTCTGCTCTCTGCAAAATAATCGAAAAAATTAACGTAAGGAATGGTTCAATATATAAAAATGACGCTACTTTAAAAGATTTTAACGTGCTCTGAGATTTTTGCCAGATATAATATCCAAGCACATAACACCCAATCCCAAGGTAAATAGCGGTTAGAAATGCAATAGGATTAAATAGATTTTCAATAAAGTCTGTGAATTGGTTAGTCAATAAAATAATAAAAAAGGTTTCAAATACTCCAAAATAACTTATATATTTGTTTAATTTCATCTTGGAGTTTCCTTTGGATACCTTTTTAGTGAAAGAAGAATATAATGCCCACTGAAATGGTGTAAGTAAAGCGAAAAAATATCCAATAAAATTTGGTGACTCAGGGGTAAGATTTTGAATATTTCCTCCAGTTACCAAAAGAAATGCACCAATGGAGGCAATAACGAATCCATATATTTTTTTTTTACTTAATTTCTCTTTGAAGAGAAATAAAGCAAGAAGAGCGATAAATACTGGAGAGAGTAAGCAGACGAACAAAGCAGGTAAAGAGGGTCCAATTAATTCAATAGATACATATTGAGCTAGGAAGAATAATGAAACACCAAAAAAGCTTGATAAGATTATCATTATCCAATCATTTCTTGAATATTTGGGTCTCTTTTTTGCAAACTCATTTCTTAATTTTCTCTTTGTAAATAAACAAAAATCGATAATTAGATATGTTAATGACGCGATGAAAAAGCGGTATAAAACCACGGATAGAGGAAGCATAAATTCAAATGTTATATCTACAAGAACAAATGAGAAACCCCATATTCCTATCATTAAAACCAAGAGAAGATAAATAATCATCATTTTATTATTCTTTAAACAAAAAATTAATAGAACAGTTATTTATCTATATTATAAAGATTAAAACTAGCTTTTATAATAAATTTATTTTTGTAGGAAGGAGATCTCTTGAAAAAAATCAATTACAAATTGAATTTAGGAGTCATTGGAGAAGAAAATAAGGGAAAGGATATGATTCTTGAATTCCTCTCTCGTTTAGCAATTTCATCTTCTCCATCTCCTTTAAATAATAAATTTCAGATAATTTACCAATCGATTCCATTGAAAGTTAAAGTGTTTCAAGCTAAAAAAGTTAAAGATTTCGTTGATGTATATAATTCTATTGAGTGCTTGGATGGTATAATACAAATTATTGATTTATATAACCCACATTCAATTACTCAGATTCTAAAAGAAAATTTTCTTGAATTTTATAATTTATACAATTTCCAAGGTTCCAAGGTATTAGCAGCAGTGGATATGAATTTAAAAAGCGAAAAAATCAGTGAAGACAGACTAAGGATTAGTAGATTGAGTTTAGTTCGAAAAACACAAGAATTAAATTTCATTTATTGTTTTGAGATACACAATCAGCAAACTGATTTTGCTGAATTGTTCGATAAGATATTTGATGATGCAATTCTCAAATTTAAGCTTTCAAACCCAGAATTATATGAACAAGCAGTCAATTATGGAAATGTGTTATCTAACCAAAA
>CAZBPC010000006.1:0-61191 GCA_964493715.1 uncultured archaeon | reverse complement strand
ACCCAGAATTATATGAACAAGCAGTCAATTATGGAAATGTGTTATCTAACCAAAATTTTCATAATAATCAAAAAAATAGTTCAAATTTATCGTAGTTTTTCAAACTTGGAAATTAACTTTTAATGAAAGATCCAGAAAACTTAACAAGATTTAAAAAGCCCCATCTTCATAATATAATCAACAAATTTCATAAAATATAGGGTGATACCAAAGATGGGAGAAAACCTTGATAATATAATGACAGTTAAAAAGTCAGATGGGAGAAGAAAATGCCCCAAATGTGGCGAGGAAAATAAGTTTATGATTCATGAATTAGAAGATAAAACGAACGTTATTAATGATTATCCTCGTATCTATGGAAAGAAATATCGTTGTGGTAAATGTGGAGTTTTGTGGAGAGAAAAATAACCCGATATTTATTATATCTCCATTACTTTAAAATTTCTAAGAAAAAACGTAAAAATAAGTGCATAATTTATTATGAATACTAAATTATGATATTATAAACATTATCTAAAGACTTTTCACAGGTATTTAAGTTGTTCCTAATAGCCCAAGGTATGGATTTATCTCGTTTTATACAAGTATTCGTTGTGCAAGGATTAGCTGGTTTATTTTTTTTATTTATTGGTTATAAAATTATTAGAAGAGAAACAAAAGGGATAAATTTCATTTTGAGTAATTTTTATTTTTTTGTGGCGATAGGAGCAATGATAAATATGGTTTATGTAAATATATTTGATGAAACTATAACGTTGGTTTTACATTTCATCACGTATTACTTATTCTGCCTATCGCTTATCTTCTTATTAATTTTTCTGTTAATTCTATTAAAGTCTAATGAAATTATTACACCAAAAAAGCAATTGACCATTTTTACAATCTATGCTTTATTACTTTTTGTTCTATGGTTTATTCCTGATGGTATGAAATTTAATGAAGTTTCTTGGAAACCAGAGTGGAGCTGGCCCTTTTTTATATATAGTATTGTCATATGTAGTAGCATTGCCATTGGACCAACAATTTATATTTCATTTAAGATATACAGATCTTTTCAGAAAGCGATACTTAAAAAAAAATGGATTTATTTTTTAATTGGGATATTTGGGTATTTTTTCTTATACTATGGAACGTCTCTTTCAAATACACTTGCTGATCCAACTTTTAGATTAATTTGGTCAATCGTGTCTTTGCCATCATTAATTAGTATATACTTTATATATTATGGTGTAGCAAAACAACTCTAATATTATTTGTTTTATAAAGAATTTTTTTTTTTTAATTATTGAGTCTCGTTGAAAGCATATTATTAAATTATTGTGCTACAATAATAAACTACATAATAAATACAAAAAAAAAAATAACCTTAGTGATTAATAATGGTATTATTTCAGTTAACCGCCATGAGATTTTTAACGATTTATATTGCCCAAGGATTTATTTTCGTCTTTTTCCTATTTCTTGCATTCAAAATATTGAAAAGAGATCGAAAGAGGCTTAACGTAATCTTTTCTGGGTTCTATATTTCGCCTGTAATAGGATTTCTCGTGAATTTCATATACGGTCCAATGACAGATGTCAATCTCGTGCTGTTATTGAATTTTGTCACGAATTTCGGAATATACTACTCTGCTATTTTCCTCGTAGTTTTTGACTTGATCTTATTGAGGTCAGAGAAAGTAATTACTACTACAAAACAAATTCTGATTTTATTAGGATACGGTATTGCGATGTTCTGCATGATCTTTTTCTTATTCATCCCTAGAGCTGGTGTAACCCTTAATGCTACTTGGTCACCCGTATGGGCATTACCATTTTTTATTTATGTAGTCCTTGTAGTTTCAATAGGAGCAGTCATACCATTTTTATATCTATCATTTCAGATATACAAGAAATTTGAAGATGATCTTCTCAAAAAGAAGTGGAAGTATTTCATTTATGGATTCTGTTGTTTAATAGTCTTCATGTATGGCATATTTATATCAAATACTCTGGATATACCAATTTTTCGGACAATAATGGGTTTAATAGGACTAGTTTTAGCAATTGCAGGCGGGTATTTAATGTATACTGGTGTAGGACGTCAATTAGAAAAATAAAAATCAATTCATTTTTCTTTTTTTTTAGCATATCTCAAATTTTATCAGTGTTGAATCCCATTTTATAATTGTTACATAAAAATTATTTTTGTATTCAAATATGTATATAACGTCTGTGTTCTTGAAGTCCATTTCATCAATCTTTAAGGTTTTGTAAGATCATGTCGACTGAGCTTGAAAGAGTCAGAGGAATTGGTCCTGCTGCTTCAGAAAATCTTATTAAAGCAGGAATTAAGACTATCGAGGACGTGGCAAGTGCAAAACCCGAAGAATTAGCATGGATCAAAGGTATAGGAATAGTATCTGCAAAAAAAATAATTGGAAATGCAAACGAACTTTTAGCGTTAGAAGAAAGCATACAATTAGTTTTAGAATCCATTAAAGACAATTTCTTACAAAACTGCCCGAAGTGTGGAGGAAAAATGGCAACTAAATACATAATCTTAGGACCAGAAAGAAGACTAAAAGCAAAACAATGTGTTCTATGTAAATTTTACTTACCTGAATAAGATTAATCTATATTATAAATATTGATTTCAAAAAATCATATACAGGTAAAATTGGTAAACTGTAAGAGATAAAATAGATCATTATAAAGAAAATACCTGCTTTTTTATCAATTTTTTTTCTTATGGTTACAGTGGTAATAACTATAAAACTGGCAATAAGAGTAAATAAGATTGTAGGGATTGCAAAACGGGCTGTAACTGCTTGAGGAAAAAGAACTTGACCTATTCCAATGCTTAAAGTTGAATCTACGATGCAAGATCCTACAATATCTCCAATTGCAATGGAATGTTGTTTACAACGGAGTGCGTTAATATCAACCACCAATTCTGGAAGAGAGGTTCCAATAGCCAGAATAAAAAAACTTATGATGTATTCATGAACATTTAATAACCTTGAAATATTAATCACAGATTCGATAATCATAACTGACGCGATTGTAACCCCTATAAATCCCAAAACAGCATATAGAAGATAGATCTTCTTTTTTCTTTTAGGTGTCTCAATTTCTACCAATTCAATACGGTGTAGAATGCTTTCTTTATTAGCATTATAAATCAACCAAATATATATTCCCAAACTTCCCACCATAAATATTGCATCCAAACGGCTTATATCTCCTTTTTCTACTACGGTGAAAATTACTAATAGAGAAAGCACCTCGCAAGTTCCTAAGATAATTATATCTTTTCGATGAATATAAAATGCTCCACAAATAATTGGAAGAAGCCCAAAAATGAGTGTTAATTGAGCTAAATCAGAACCTACTGAATCTCCTACATCAATATCGCCATGTCCACGGGCACAAGACACAATCGAATTAAAAATTTCAGAAATATCCGTTCCGATTGAAACCAAAGTTACTCCTATAATTAAGGGAGATATTCCTAGTGCAGTTGCAAGTAAAGCTGAATTGTTCACAGCAACTTTGCTAGAAAAAATAATTAAAGTAATTCCTCCCAACATCAATAAAATCCACAAGATTATATTGAGCATTTTCAAATTTACCCTTAATCTAATTCAAACTCTAAAAAATATCTTACAAAATTAACCTTAGTTCGAAGTAGTCTTGGGTAATGAGATTAAAAGAAATTTAGAAGGTCAATTTATGAACAATTATGCATAGTTTGCAATGCTAAATTATTATATAAGTTTTATTGTGCAATAGAAAAAAGAGAAAAAACCTAAAAATTATAATACTTTCCAATTTCTTCATATTTATAAATGCCATAGGTCCACTTTCTTATCTTGTTAAGGAATCTATTGTACATCTTCCAAGTATATTTTGTGAACGATTGAGATTGGTAGATCTCTAACCATTCCTTTAGAATTTTTGCTTTTTCTTCATCAATTATATATTCAAATTGATGATCTTTCGAATCTTCTTGAAGTTTACCATAAGAGGGTACAAAATAGACAAAATATTCGAGATTATTCAATGATAATGCTTTTGATGCTCCAATTGCAATGTCACGAGTCGCTTGATGATCGATATGAAGATTATTGTTGCTTGGAAAAAAAATTCGATCGGCATCTCTAATTAGAGGAATTGTCTTTTCAATCCCTTCTTTCACATACTTTTGCCCATCAGCATCATGAAAGTTAAAAAGGTGATGATTTTCCGTGGGGATTCCTAAAAATTTGATTGCTTCCCTCGCTTCTTTTATTCTCATTGTTGCAACTTCGTCTTCAGTCATTATAGGAGCATTTTCTGAATCTGCTTGCTCTCCAACTCTAAAACAGGCTCTTCCATCTGTAACCGTTATTATGTGTATTTCATGCTTATTTTCATTAATCCATTCAAGTAAAATTGGACCGGGTCCTAACAATAAATCATCAGGATGAGGTTCAAATATTATTATTTTCAATTATCTTATAATTAATAAGCTTTTTATAATGGTTTAATTAATTGATATATTAAATTAAATTTTTATATGTTTAGAAATTAGGGGATAAAAATGACTGAAAGTGTTGAAACAACAAAAGAAAGAAAATATACCTATCCAAGACGCATAATGGCTTCTTATGGGTCAAGAGAACTTTTTGGACAATGGATATCCGCTGCATTTGGTTTTTCTGTGTTTTTTTTCTATGAAAACGTTATAGGATTACCAATATTATTGGCCATGTGGGCTTTTATTATTTATTCCGTTTGGAATGCTATAAATGACCCTCTTGTAGGATGGCTAATGGAAAAGGTTCACATGCCATGGGAAAAAAAAGGGTTTAAACGATTTCCGTGGATGTTAATTGGTGTTATACCTTGGTTAATATCATACTTGTTTATTTATTTGGTGCCAACTGATTGGTATGGTTCAGCGGGTATAGTACAAGCTCATCAATTAGAAATTTTCTTATGGTATGTAATTTCATTGTGCATTTACGATACTGCATTAACCCTATATGACGTAAATGTAATATCTCTCTATCCAGATAAATTCAGTGGCTTAAAGGAAAGAAGAGTAGTTCAAGGCTTTGGGACTATTTTAGGAATTACGGGACTCGTCATGGCATTTATTCTTCCTTCGATGTTATTTATTGTTATTAATGTCGCCGAAACATACGTGCAAGCTTCTATATTTAGCGTAACTGTTGGATTTTTTCTATTCTTGCTCGTTATACCAGGAATATATGAAGATAAAAAAGTAAGAAAAATATATGCGCAAAGAAAAGAAATTAAAGAAGCTCAACATCTAGAATCATTCTTAAAATCAAATTTTAGAGTAGTAAGAGATAGAACGTTTATGATGAAGGCAGTATTCTTCTTTGGGTACCAAGTAGGAGGAGTAATGATTCAAACCTCTGCCTTATATATATCAGCTTATCTTTTGGGAATGGGAGATAATGCTATAATGTATCTCTTAGGAGGGATGCTTCTGGGAGCTCTTATTTCGACTCCACTGTGGACGTACTTTGCTCATAAAATAAATGACAATAGAAAGTTGAGTATTTACGCAGGAATCGCTTTATTCCTTACATTTTTACCCATGATCTTCATTAACGGGCTTATTCCTTGGATGATAGCGTTAATTTTCTTTGGCGTCGGAGTAGGGGGTCATTGGTATGTTGACCCACCAACAATGGGTGATGTATTGGATGATGTAACGGTGAGAACTGGAAAAAGGCAACAGGCAATTTATTACGGTTTTCAATCGTTTTTCATTAAATTCGGGCAGGCTTTTATCGCAGTTACGATAGCATTAAGCCATGTGCTTACAGGGTATGTTGAAGGTGCCCCTACACAGCAACCATTAGCATTATTCGGCATTAGGATACACGTAGCAATAGTTCCTGCCATATTAGTTCTCATAACTTTATTACTATTTTGGAAATATTACAGGTTAACACCCGATAAGGTCGCTGCTAACAAAGAAAAATTAGCTGAAATGGGTCTATTATAAAGACACATTTTTTTTTATTATTTTTTTTTTAATATTTTTGCTTAATTTGATTTTCTCTTTTGAGATGAGTCACATTTTTATTATTTAGATCATCAATAATGATTTCCAAAACCTTCTGGATAAGTTCAATTTGTTCGCCTTTAAGCGTAATTCGAATCTGTCTTATTTTACTTCACTTACAAAACTATAACACTAACTAATAATAAGTTATTTGGTTGTTCATTTAAATAATGTTTTTCTTTTTAGATTCTAATCGGTCTACCTTCTGTTCATACACTTCTTGGAGTTTTTGCTTTCTGTTTAAAAATTTATTTGTTTCATTATCAATTAATTCATTCAATTTTTGTATTTTTTCAGAAAAATTAATACTATGTACTATTTTGATTGGTTCTGGTTCTCTTTTAATGAACTCTCTTATATCTTTTGAAAAAGAATTAAACACCTCGATATTTACATACCAAAATTCATTTTTATATAAGTGCTCAAACTTTGATTCAAATTTTTTACCGATTCTATCAATTAAAACCTTTAATTCCGTTTCCTCAATAGAAATTTTGTCAGTTATCGATATTACCAACATGACGTGCTTTAAAAAATTAAAAAAGATCTTATGATTTGATAGTTTTATATATTTTAGCTCATCTGCAAACACTTCATCAGCAAAACTAACTAAGGCTGAAAGAAAATTTAAAATCATATCTGTTGATATTCCATGTTTTGTTATGTCATTATAAATTTCTTCATAAATAACGATTCCAGATTCTATTTCTAATATCCAGATACTATCAATTAAATCTTCGATCATTGCTTGCTTCCTGTATATTTGTTTTATAATCGATTATATAAAATAAATTTTTAAAATAAATTTAAATTTTATCAGTTTTATTCATAATAATAGAAATTCCTAAAGCGTTATCTGGTCTGGTTAAGTTGGGCAAAAAATAATGGAATAATTTAAATATAGTTCTATAGTTATTGCAGAAATTAAAAAAAAGAAAAAGTTATAGTTGAATTATTATGTATTAATCAAGAAACCCTATAATTGCAGCAATAATCACTAAAACTGCTGCTAACCAGCTTCCAAAGATTAGAATTAAAATACCTAAAACTAATAGCCATACTGCAGTAAAAGGGACTGGGTTTCCTCTAAAAGCACTTAGAAGTACCACGATACCAAGAATTATTGCGATTATAGGAAAAAGATAAGCAACGCCCCAATATGCTCCGAAACCGTAATTGAAACCGAGAAGGTCTAAAAGTCCTACTATTAGAGCTATTAAACCGCCTAAAATCGCTAAAACTTTCATTATTTGATCATATTTTGCCATATTATATATCACACTTTATTATGTTAAAATTAATATTGTTTTATTATAACAATATCTAGATTCAATTTTTTTTAGATTATTTAATATTATTCATTATAAATATAAAAAACGGATTTTCACAAATAAAATTAAGCTTAGCCTTACAAAATCGCAATGAATATAACATAATGCATAACCAAGAATCAATTTCACTTTTTTTTTATAAAAAATCTTATTTCAAATAAGAAATTTATACAACCGGAGTGGACGTGTTCCTGTTGCTTTCATTTTTCATTTTTTAATCTTAAATTCTCTAATAAAATCGCTGAAATTAAGAGAGAATAAGCATGTGTTATATTCATATTAAATTCTTTTCAAATTAGGAAAAAGACAAGGTAGAAGAAATTATAACAGTTGATATCAATTCAGATCAATTAAGAAGTATTTTTTAGCAACATCTTTCATATCTTTGATGAAGTCTATCCAAAGTAAGATGGACATCTGAATCTCTTACTAAATAAGCAATATCTCCCAAAACACAATGAACAGTTTCCTTGTTCTGTCTTTATCTGTTCAAAAATGATTTGAATATTTTAATGGTTACATGTTTTTTAAAATTCTTTAACCTTATCATCTTTTTGACCGATATCGATGACTTCATCAAAGATCTCTTTTAGATTTGCAAGCTGATAACATCTAAAGTGCTCAAAACCTAGTTTCAACAAGGAATAAATATCGTTTTGAGATAATGATGCGGCGACCTTATCTAAATCATTTGCTGTTTTGAAGAGTTCTTTTTCCTCTTCTTCATCATGGATTCAATCACCCTCCACGTTTAAACGATCCCCCCTAAATATTATTGAAATAATGCTGTTGAAAGGCAAGAATGTGCTAATTTGAAAGATATAAAGATATTAGTATAAGTTCTTGCTATTACATCCTCGGGTGTCACTGAGACTTGATTCAATTTCAAGCTATTAATTTTCAATAATAAATTGTATGATCAAGTTAAATCAGAATTTATTTTAGAAAAAAGAGTGAGTACGGAGCAACTTACCATCTCCAATAAATATCTTCAGCGTGACCTAACATACACTCAACGATCACTTTTTCTCCATTATTTAAAATTATTTCACCGGAGTAAGATCATTTTTTTGTTTTCAAATTTTATTAACTTTATTGAAGTTTAGTATACATTTGAAACTACTTAAAGCCAACTTTAAATAATTTTTAAGTATATATATTATTATTTAAATCATAAGAATGAAACAATAAGGAAAAAAAGTGAAATTTCATATGAGTATTGATAATGAATTAAAACCAACTGAAGAATCCTACGAAAATTCAAAAAAGATCATGGCATCCTATGGATTTACCCAATTTTTTGGTCAGTGGATAACAGGTTCTTTCGGGCTTTTTGTATTTTACTTTTACGAAGTAGTAATTGGCCTACCTGTTGTATTGGGAGCTTTAGCATTTATAATATATTCTATTTGGAATGCAATTAATGACCCATTGTTTGGATATCTTATGGACCGCCTTCATATGCCTTGGGAACGTAAATGGGGAATAAAAAGACTTCCTTGGATTATTATTGGGGCCATTCCATGGCTGTTTTCCTATTTATTTATATTCTTAGTGCCTACAAATTTTTATGGAAATCAATGGGCAATATTCACATGGTACCTGGTTACTTTATTTGTGTATGATACATTGTTTACTTTATGGAATGTGAATACAACAGCAATGTTTCCAGACAAATTCCGAGGTTTAAATGAACGTCGAACTACTACAGGGATTGGGACAATAATTGGAATGATCGGTATTGTATGTGCTATGGTTATTCCTCCTTTATTTGTAATAAAAGGGGTTGCTGAGACTTATCAAACAATGGCATGGTTTAGCATTGGAATTGGATTTCTATTATTTTTTGTTATGCTCCCTGGAATAAATGAAAATCAGAGAATGCGAGAAAGATACAAGGTAAGAAGAGAAAAACTTGAAACTGCCCCAAGAGAAGCTTTTTTCAAGACTACAAAAAGAGTAATGTCCGATAAAACTTTTATGGTGAAAGTTATTTTCTTTTTTGGATATCAAGCAGCTGCCGCGCTTATACAAACATCAGGTGCATACATTGTTACATTTATACTCGACATGGAAATGCCCTCTCTCTCACTAATTTTGGGTGCAATGTTATTAGGAGCTATGCTATCAATGCCTTTTTGGACGTATGTCTCAAAAAAAATAAACAATAACAAAAAATTAGAGATAATTGCGGGATGGGTTATGTTTATCGCCTTCGTTCCCTTGATGTTTGGGCTTTTCCTTGGATATTTGGGATATATAATCGCTTTATTTGCTTGGGGAATCGGACTGGGGGCTCAATGGTTCGCAGATCCACCTGCAATGGCTGATGTCCTCGATAATGTTGCCGTAAAAATTGGAAGAAGAGAAGATACGGTATATTATGGATGGAATGCATTTTTTATTCGATTAAGTATCGCATTTCAAGCATTAATATTTGCAATTATTCATTCTGCAACTGGTTTTATTGAAGGAGTTAATGATTTAAGTGAATTATTCGTAAAAAGCCCAACTCCAGAATTAGCTCAATTTGGAATAATAGTTCATTCTGCTATAATACCAGCACTAGTAGTTCTTATAACAATTTTTATATTTTGGAAATGGTATGATTTAACCCCAGATAAAGTAGCAAAAAATAAAGAAAAACTAAAAGAGATGGATTTATAAATAAATTTTCTATCTTATTTTTTTATTATTATCGATTTGAGTGTTTTTTTTTAAAGAGTTACCATCTCCAGTAAATATCTTCAGCATGACCCAACATGTCCTTAATGATCACTTTTTCTCCATTATCTAAAACAATTTCACCAGAGTAATAGCCATGCAATAGAGAAGAATTAAGATATATTAAACCGAAATTCAATTTTTCTCTATGAGGGATTAACGGAGTTAAAGTCATGTTAAATCGTCCATCATTGCTCGTAAATTTCCAAGGTTTTGTAGGATCTCGATCTTCATGGTGGAAAGTAACTTCATCAAACTTATGGGCTTTACCATCGTAAAAGATAATATTTTCAGTATGAGTTGATAAATCTCCAAAACCGTATCCAATATTAAATGCTACGGGAACACCATCAACAAGTCCACAGGCAGATCCCCAGAGCCAATGTGTCTTATATGACCATATTCCTCTTCCCCAATCCATGAGACCAAAGGATGAAGATGGTTCAAAATTAAATTTTTCTTCTCCGATTTTTATGGATCCTTTAGCAGGCATGTAATTGATTTTATGATTGTAGTAAAATAATTTTGGTTTTTTATAACCTGTAGCTACAACAGTATTATCATAGGATTCAATATCATCAAGCGTAATTGTACCTTTGATTCCCTTTTCTAATAAAGAGGGATCATCTATAGTGAGTATTCTTTTATTTCCTTTTTTTTCTATCGTGGCATTAAATTTGTTGGTAGGAAATTCGATTAAGCTATCTTCTAAAGAACTTAATGGAAGTAATTTAGATTTGGTAAAGAACTTCATAATAGATTGCCCATTCCTCTCTTTCTTCTTAAAATCAATCCAGACATAACTCATTTGAGTTAAGTATCCAATATCCCCGATAGTCATTTGGAACCCGAAATCTTTATTTAAAACGGAATAGTGATCCCATTCTTTAATCCGCATCCAACTCTTTCCAATATTCTCTTTATTATACTTTAGAATTGGTTTGCGAGCCCACCCTCTCTGTACTAAAGACCCGTCTTTATTAAACAATTTTGATTGTTCAGTTATTTCATTTTGATTTCCCAAATTGCTCTACCTTTCTTATTCTAGATTAAAATGATTATTAATAAATTCAATTAGATTAATTGATTAAAAATATAAAAGTTAATGAAAATCAATTTTAATTGGATATCTAATAACAAACTTACTTAAAATTTTAAATATAATCTTGAACATTTAAAATCCGAATTTTAGCCTTTATTCTAAATAATTAAGTTTCATAATTATTACGCTTCACTTTATAACAAAACCAGCAATGAATCTTCTAAGATTAAAGTTATACCTTTAAATTTCTACTTCAATGTATAATTATAACAATAAATTTAAGGTGATAAAAAAAAATGAATCGTACTATCGTATGGGGTCATAGAGGCGCGGGTTTTCGATATCCCGTTGAAAATTCCATGTCATCCTTTAAAAAGGCCACTAAAATGGGTGTTGACGGATTAAAAACTGAAACCCAATTATCCAAGGATGAACAAGTTATTCTTAGTTTTTCTAACCAAGTGAATCTTAACGGCAGTTCAAAAAGGATAAGTAATTTGAATTTAAGAGAAATCAAAAAGATCAAACTCAAAAATAACGAACAAATTCTAACATTAAGAGATCTTTTTAATGAATTTGGAAAAAGTAATTTAATATTTAATTTCGATGTTAGAGAAACACCAGTAGGAGTTAAAATTATTGAAATCGGAGAGGAATTGGATCTTATTGATAGAATTGAAATCGCCAAACCTGCTTCAATATTTACATCTTTAGATGATTTTTTCAGACCTTTAAGAGAAAAGAATGAAAAAGTTAATTTTGTAAACTCGGTTTTCGGGGGTTATAAAAAAAATAGTATTGCTGAAAAAGAACTACAATTTGATGTAATGGAAGAATTAAACATTCAAGTATTTAATATACAACATTATAAATCTAATTTCGAACTGTTTAAACTTATTAAAGATTCAGGTTATAAATGCTACTTGTGGGGTGTGTTCTTTAAACATTTCATGGAAAAATACCTTAACATGAATTATGATGATGGAAGAATAGACGGAATATTCACAAATTACCCCGATACACTATTAAAGTTGAGAAATGAAATACAGAGTTAAGATGCTTTAATTACCATCTTATCTGGGATTCCATTTGAGCATGAAACCCCGACTTGACATAATCCACATCCATAGATGTTAATTCCATAATTTTTTTTAATATATGGGATTGTTCCCATAACGTGATTTGAACAAATAATTTTATCATGACGATTTTCAAATGATATTGCGTTAACGGGGCAACGATTAATACAATCTCCGCAATTGATGCAATACTCGTATGGATTTAAAGGTCTTTTTGCTGCATCCGAGGGTAAATCGTAATCAATAATTAAACTACCACACCTCATCGCCTTTCCCCGGGAGTTAATAAACCCATCAGATAATCCGAAAGACCCTAAACCCGCTGCAAAACAACAATGCCTATGAGACCAATTTGAAGCCCAGATCTTACGATTTATATTAAATAAACGTTTTTCGTTAGTAGGTGCCATTGCATTAATCCCTAAGTTCTTTAATTCACTGATTAAATGCATCTGAATCTTTACATTAGCTTGTTCTCCAAATAATCTGGTATTCGCCCATTTCTTTGAAGGATTTTCTTTAGAATATTCAAAATTTTCCTTTTTAGTATTGCTATTAATAGGAAGAATATAAGCTACTACGCTTAAATTTCGTGTTGAATTAGCTATTCTATTTTTTTCACAGTACCATTTATATGCTTCAGTTGGAGCAAGATAAAAGTCCCCAATAATCTTCTTATAATCGCCAAATATCGGATCGTTCCCCGAAACTATTCCAACGATTACATCTGGTTCAAACATTTTGGAATTGTCAACCATTTTCATCCTATTGATTTCATCATTTTCCAGAAATTTGTTAATTTTCTCGACGAACCAATTTTTGTTTATCCCCATAAGAAAATAGAACCTTGTTTCGGTTAAAACATTTTTCTGTACGTTGTCTAAAATTTTTAAATTTTGGATCAAAAACATGATGATTTTAGGTCATCACTGGTAAAGAATATAAATATAAAAAAAGCGGGGAACGAAGAAGCAATATATAATGAGATTCTAATAAGAAATAGGATTAAATTTTAGATTTAATATTTTTCTATTTTTTGACAAATATTATCAATTTTTTGGATGGTTTCATCAATTATTTCATCGGTATGAAGCATACAGGTATAGAATCTGCTTCCGGCAACGGATATAATCTCTTGGTCTACTAGAGCGGCTCCAATGTGTTCCATGAATTTCTTTCTTAATGGTAATTGTCCTACTTGGTCAGGAATATCAAAACTCAATCCAAATAAGCACGATGTGTGAAAATGAACCGTTCCACCTAAATTGTATGAAAACCAGGGTAAATCATATTTATCAAAAACTTGATTTAATCCATTAGCTAATCGGGCTCCAGCTTTTCCTGCTATTTCTGTTGCTCCAGTCTCTTCAACTAATTTAATAGCATAATACGCAGCAGCACAAGTCAAAGGATTTGCTGCTAAAGTGCCCCCACTATAAGCTCTTTTTCCACCACCCACACCTGCTGCGCAATATTTCATAAATTCTTCTTTACCTCCAATAGCTGCAGCGGAGGGATACCCGTGTCCAACAATTTTGCCAAAGATTGATAAATCAGGTTCATAACCATAATAAGCTTGACCACCACCCATATGCAGCCTAAAAGCACATACCACTTCATCGGATATCAAAAGAGATTTATTCTCATGACAGAGTTCTTCCACTTCTTTATTAAATCCAGGTTTAACTGGAATCGCTCCTGATTCACCTCCCATAGGCTCAATTATAACGGCAGCAACTTTTCGTTTTTCAGCAAACATTTGTCTTAATGTTTCAATATCGTTTGGTGGGCAAGAATCAACGAATTTAAATACATTTTTTGGAATTCCATGCGATTCTAATAGTTTTGTTCCGGGAACATGCATATCATAAACTAATTGGTCTGACCATCCATGATAACTGCCACCTATTTTAATTATCCATTTATAGTTTGTAGCAACTCTGGCAATTCTTATTGCAAGCATATCAGCTTCTGTTCCTGTTTGAAGCCATCTAATAACTTCACATGATGGAAAATGTTTCTGAAGTTCTTCAGCAGCCAGGTATTCATATTCGTTAGTAATCCCATGACATGGTCCGATTTCCCGAATAACTTCTATCATCTTTTTCGTCAAAACGGGATGATTATGTCCAAGAATTATCGGCCCTCCATCCATCAAAAAATCTGTAAGTATAATACCGTCTACAGTCTCCATATAACAGTCAAAAACGCGTTTACTCGCTAAAGGGAAAGGATAATTAAAAGCAAGGTTATGTTCAACTCCTCCTGGGATGATTTTTCTAGCTCTTTCAAACGTTTCTTTCGATTTCACATGATTCTTCTCATATCTATCAATAATGCCCTTTAATTCTTCGGATTTAAATTTACCAATAGGCAAATCAACAATTTTTTTAATTTTAGCTATTTTTTCCTCATAATCCATTAAAAATCATCAATTTTGATTTCTTTTAAGCTATTAATATATTTTAATTAATTATATATATTAAGAGATACATCTAAAATTAAGTTTATTTCTCATTCAGATCTTAATTTTTTGAACTTTAAAATTCATAAAAATCCTTAAGTGAACTAAAATTTATATTCTAAAAGATTTAATTTATTTTAATAATACAAAATAAGATTGGTAGATTAAAAATGGCAAATAAGATTGAAAAATACATTTTGGCAATCGATCATGGTACATCTGGCCCAAAACCTGCAATAGTATCTGTGTATGGGGAGGTTATTGACTGGGTGCTTAAAGAAGTTCCTTTGTATTTACCAGAACCTGGAGCAGCGGAACAGGATCCTCAAGATTGGTGGAAAGCCATAATAGAAGGTTCTAAAGAACTTATTGAAAAGAGAATTATTGATCCTAAGGACATCGTTGCTGTATCTAATACGAGTCAATGGAGCGGGACTATTCCAATTGATAAAGAAGGTAAAGAACTTATGAATTGTATTATCTGGATGGATACTAGAGGAGCGAAGCAAATGAAGAAGTTACATAAAGGGCTTATCAAAGTTAGTGGTTACAATATGATAAAAATGCTTAAATGGATTAAAATTACTGGTGGGGGCCCAACTTTATCAGGTAAGGATTCTATTGCGCATGTCCTTTGGATTAGGGATAATTTTCCAGATATTTATGAAAAAACGTTTAAATTTTTAGAACCTCAAGATTGGGTGAATTACAAGTTAACAGGACAGATTGCTACTTCTGAAGCAACAGTGCATATGCATTGGATTACAGATATTCGAGATATTAATAATATAAAATATTCCAAGACACTTATAAAGAAATTAAAGTTAGATGTCAACAAATTTCCTGAAATCAAAAAAACCACGGACGTATTAGGAAAAGTTACTAAAGAATTTGCTGAAAAGGTCGGAATCAACAGTGAGGCTAAAGTAATCTTAGGTGCACCTGATTTACATACCGCTACAATTGGCTCTGGAGCCGTCGAAGATTATAAAGCACACTTTACAATAGGCACATCTGATTGGATGCTTTGTCACTTCCCATTTAAAAAAGTTGATATATTCCATAACATGGGCACCGCTCCTTCAGGAATTCCAGGTAAATACATGCTTCTTAACGAACAAGAAATAGCGGGAGGAGCCTTAAGTTTTTTAAGGGATAATATTTTATATCATAAGGATGAGTTATTAAAAGAAGAGAAGGTTCCTGATGTGTATAAGATTTTTGATAAAATCGTCGAAAATACTCCAGTAGGAGCTCATAATTTGATATTTACACCTTGGCTCTTTGGAGAAAGAGCACCAATAGATGATCATACAGTTAGAGGCGGTATATATAATATATCACTTGATACTACCAGAGAACATTTAATTAGAGCGATTTTTGAGGGAGTTGCTTATAACTTGAGATGGCTATTGATATATGTCGAGAAATTTATTGCGAAATGGGTCAAAAAAAATAAACCTGAACTAATTAAAGATGACAAGATCATTCCAGAGCTTAACATTATTGGTGGTGGAGCTAATAGCAATGTATGGTGTCAAATTTTTGCCGATGTACTTAACAGAACAATAAAGCAAGTAAAGAATCCCATTCAAGCAAATGCGCGAGGAGCTGCATTCATTGCCTCAGTAGGATTAGGATATATCAATTGGGAAGATATTCCAAAATATACTGAATATTCCAATATCTTTCAACCTAACTCCGATAATAAAGAGATATATGATGGACTATTCAATGAATTTCTTAATATATATAAGGTAATGGGAAAAACCTATAAAAATTTAAACAAAATGCATTAAAATAATTCATTTTTTTATCTTTTTAAGTAGATCAACAGAAACTTGTCTTCTTAAGAATTCATTTATTAAAGCCATTCGATATTTGTTTATCGTAGTCAATGCTAATTTCTCATCTAACGTTTTTATGAATTCTTTTTCAGAAATTTTTTTAACTCCATCCAAGATTGTTTTAGCAAATTCGGAATCGCTTATGAATCGCCCAATAGAATCAGAGATTATTTTGGTTTGTTCCTTTGGATCTGTTCGTTTTAAGGCATAGTTAATAATATGAGTTTCGTAGGCTATGCTCGTGTACCAAGGCATTTGTATTATACGTTTCCTCGGATTGAAGAGGAATGCCTTTGTTCTTTGATTTGCTACTAATGAATAGAAATAACCAGGGTTTGGAAAAATCTGAGCATCAAAATAGATGGTATCAATTTTGATTGAATTCTTATATGGTTCAGGAATCATCATATCAAAGTATTCATTTAGATCTTCCATGCTTATATCAGCTTCATCGCTTCTTATAATAAATGAATCATATTTAAACAATTTTGCATGGATTAAACCAGCAACACTATTAAAACCTAGCTTATTTATTAAATATTTTAATGGAAACTTGACTTCAGATTCCATTTCAGCTAATTGCTCTTCTTCTTTAGTTACAGACAGATCTATAGCTTCATATCCAATGATCTTGGCCTCATTATCAGCAATTACAATGAATTGGTGATCCTCACAGCAACCACCTTGAGGAACTTGAATCTTTATAAAACCAAAAGTCTTTTGAGCAAAAATTGATGCAAGGATCGGAATATTTTTGGTTACACCACATTTTGGACACGCCGGTTTTAATATTTTGATCTCATCAGCCATATTATATCGTTATTCTAAAATTCTAGTTTACAAATAAAATAGAGCTTACATATTTAAATTAACTCTTATATATGGATGTAAGAATAGCATATTAACATAATAAAAGTAAAAAATAATAAAAAAAATGAAGAATCACAATAACAATTAAAAGTTAGCCTTTAATTGATTTTCCACTCTCTAATTTTGAAATATCTTTCTCTTGAAGTTCTCTTCTTTGAACTTTACCGGTCATGCTAACTGGAAGATTTCGAACCACTTCTATCAAAACAGGACTCTTCCATTTTGCCATGTTTTCTAAACACCAGTGCTTAATCTCATCCACTGTAATGTCTCTATCAATCTTAAGTCCGGGTTTTAATGTAATCCATGCTTTTACTTTTTCCCCTGTGTTTTCATCAGGAAGACCAGCTACAGCAGCTTCATCAATAGCAGGATGCTGTCCAAGGTAATCTTCAACTTCTTTAGGAAAAACGGAGTGACCAGATACCTTGATTAAAGATTTCTTTCTATCTCTAATCTCACAGAAACCATGCTCATCCATGAAACCAATATCTCCAGTTAATAGCCAGCGCTTACCACCCCACATCTTAAGATTATCCTCTTGTTCCTCTTGAACTCCTAAATATCCAAGCATGATATGAGGACCTGCTACACAAATTTCACCAGTATGTTCAACTCCGAAATTATTTCGTTCGGGTGTCCCATCACATATTGGTCCTGCCTCAAAATTTTCGGAATCAAATATTGCCCAATCTACTCCACTAAGAGGTAAACCTAATTTTCCCGTCTTATTTGGACCCCAAAATGGAGCAACACTAGTTACCGGGGAAGTTTCGGTTAACCCATAACCTACACGAATGGGACAGAATATTTCCTCGAAGGGTTTCCTCACATATTCGTGCAGTGGCCCTGCTCCTGACGTGGCATATCGTAGTTTTTTCCAAAAATCATATTTTTGCTTAAACGCTTCAACTCCTAATTCATTCACATAATCTGTTAGCCTCTTAAAGAGCATTTCAACACCAACATATATGATTCCTTGCGGAGCGTTTAGTTTATTAATCGTTTCAGAAAGAACATCATCAGTTGGTGGTTTTGGAAAGAGTAGCATAACCATACCTAAGGATAGAGCACCATTCATAACGCATGTCATGCCAAAACTGTGGAAAAAAGGTATACTTCCAATGGTTATCATTCCAGGTTCAAGATTTGTCCAAGGTTTAATCATGTACAGATTAGAAATTAAATTAGCGTGACTAAGCATTGCAGCTTTAGGTAAGCCAGTAGTGCCTCCTGTCATTAAATATACTGCTGGATCAGTCCAAGGATCTATTTCCACTGAGATTTCCTTTGGTTCAGTATTTTTTATGATGTCATTCATCCAGTGTATTTTATAATCCTCTGTTTCATTGGGTATCTTTTCCCTTGCATTTGGAATTCCTAGTGCTGCGATAATTTCTTCATTAGCAGTAAAAAAATCAGTAAAGTTAGAAGGGATCAATAATTCAACACTTGTCTTAGGAAGAATGGTGCTAGGGCCAGCTATGTATAACATATCCATAAGAACTAGTACCTTTGCGTTGGTCATAGTTAGAGAGTGTAATAGTTCCATTGGTTTATAAGTTGGGTTGATTCCTTGTGCAATAGCACCAATATACATGCATCCCATATATGCCACTACAAAATTAATAGAATTTGGAAGATCTATGGCTACAACGTCTCCCTTTTTAATGTCGTGATCGTGTAAAAAAGTGCCGAATTTCTTTGCATACTCAAACAAGGTTTTTAATTTAACTTTTTCTATGTAAGGTCCATATACAAAGATGCAAATATCACTATCCCAGATTCCATATTCATTAGCAGATTTAATGAATCCTTCCCACATGGGGGTGATCTCTAATCCTTCAACATCTTTCAATTGCTTTGGAACCCCTTCCGGCCAATAACCTCCATTGAACCATACTTTTTGTTCATTAACGATGAATTGCTCATCTTTTAAACTTGTCATTTTATTCATACTCCCTTGGTAATTGATTTTTTTTTAATAACAAAAATTTCATTTAATATATTATCATTGATTAACTATTATATAATAATTTAACTCGATTCTAAATGAGAAATTATTATCGATATTTCTTACATTTTTGGACATCTATCTAATGAGTTTTAAGACAAAACTTAAGAGTAGTTTAAAGGACATTTTAACAGAGATGGAACTCGATCTTCTTCCAAGAGGGTTTCAGTTGATAGGAAAAGTAATGATCCTTAAATTAAATCCAGTTCTTTTGGATAAAAGAACTGTTATTGCTCAAAAGTGCATGGAGTTATTACCTAATATAAAATCTGTTTATTTAAATAAAGGAAAAATTGAGGGTACGTTTAGAGAGCCAAATAATATAGAATATGTTGCGGGAGAAAATAATTCTCTTGTTAGGCATAAAGAACATGATGTTATTTACAGTTTTGATTTCACTAAAATAATGTTTAGCCAAGGAAATTTATCTGAACGGAAATATTTAGCAACTTTAGTCAAAGATGGTGAGATCATAGTAGATATGTTTGCTGGCATTGGGTATTTTTCTCTACCAATAGGTAAACATTCAAAACCAAGCCGAATTTATAGTATTGAACTAAATCCAGTGGCATATCAATATTTAGTTGAAAATGTGAAACTAAACCATCTCGAAGATTTAATTATCCCAATAAATGGTGATTGTAAAAAAGAAGTAGTGAAATTAAGAGATTCAGGAATAAAAGCCCATAGAGTTATTATGGGCGTTTTTCCCGCTCCAAAAAATTATATAAAAGAAGCCTTGTTAGTTGCTCGTGATGATGGAACAATTTACCATTACGAAGGAATCATTGAGAAAGATAATTATATGAATTTATTTGATGATTTCAAAAAAATAGCTGAAGTGCAAAGTCTAAGATGCAAATTATTAGAAAAAAGATTTGTAAAAAGCTATGGTCCTCACCTTTACCATACAGTTCTTGACATTCTTATATACAATAATTAGAAATCTTATTAAAATCCTAACAAACTCAAACTTAAAATTTATTAATTTAATCTTTTATAATTGTGTATATAAGCTAAAAATAAATTAGGATGATTTATGATATGATTATACAATTTGTAAGTGAAGTAGCTATAGTCTCTGGTATCACCGCAGCAATTTCAGTTTTTATTGGTCTCTTCTTTGGGTTGATAGTATTAATAAAATCGATTAAAACAAAGCAATTTTTGATTTTCAATTTTTTCTTATGTATCGTTTTTACATTATCTCCGTGGTTTCCTAGTGGATTAGGATTATATATTGGCAAATTACGGGAGAGACTTTATCCTATCAAATTTATGTGCTCTTAGGAACTGTAGGAATCCCAATAGCAATACTGGCTTGGTTAAATGTTTATTTTAGCACCTTAAAACCAGAGAGAAAGAAGATGATTTTGATTATTTATGGTGTTTTATCACTAATCTTCGAATTTTATTTGTTTTATTTTCTGTACTTTGCCTCCGGAGCACCAGTTAGCTCATTATTAGGGATATTTAATAATATTAGTAATCCTACTGATATAGATTATAAAGGATTTATACTAGTATTTTTAGGCTTGAGTATTATTACTGCGTGTGCAACGGGGATTCATTTTGCCGTTAGTTCTATAAAATTAAAAGAAAGTAAATCTTTGATGTGGAAGGGTTATTTTTTATTATTCGCTTTCATCTTATTTGGAATCTCCGCAATATTTGATGCATTAATAGAGATGGACGCGATAACGTTAATTATAATCCGAATAATATTGGTGATATCAAATTTATTCTTTTATCTTGGTTTTATTTTGCCCCGTTGGATAAAAATAATCCTCTCAATTAAAGAAGAATAAGATTAACACTTCTGAAACTTTAAATAAAGTAAATAAAAAAAATAATTATTATTAACTTCTTTTTTCTTTAATTTGAATGGAACGTTGCTTCATTTCTTCATTGACAGTATTAAAATCCTTCTTTGAGGTATAGAAAAGAGGAATCCAAAGAAATACTGATAAAATACCAAATATAAGAGTAGACCAGAAAATTGTAGCTGAGAAACTTTCAGTGTAAGAAACGATAAATCCACCAATGAAAGCACCCATAGCTCTACCGATAGTATCAATAAAAGAGCCGACTGCTATCATAGTTCCTCGATTTTCTGGAAAATTAACATCTAATAAAGCGGCATACCAATTTGGCCCAATTCCCATCGTTAATGCGAGACCCATTCCTAAAAATGAGGAAAAAATTATCCATAATATCCAGAATCCGATTTCATCAACTGTATGCAAGATTCCAAAGAAAAATGTTTGGGAGGGAACGTTTGGTGCCATGCCAAATGCAACAAGTAAGAAAGGTAAGGTCAAGATAGAACAGATAGTAGCGACCTTTACTCTTCCATTGAGTTCTCCTTTTTGGACTTTTTTATCACCCCAATGAGCTAATCCAAATTGCCCAATTATTAAGCCGAAAACCACTGCTATTAATATTAGAACAATTACTTTCAAATCAATGATATTAATGCCAATATCAAGCTCAATATAAGGAAAAATATAAGCAAGTAACAGCCCAGATGCAACAACATCAAAAAAATTCATAGTTAAAAAAAAATTTGATTTTCTCTTATAGATGTATTTTAGATCTGATAGCTTAATTCTATAGGAATATTGTATATTCTCATCCGATAAGAGTTCTTTAAAATATTTCTCTTTCACAGCTCTTTTTGGTTCAATTGTGATAAGAATGTTTAAAATGGTAAGTATAACAGCAGCAATACCGAGATAAAAATAGGGTAGCTTCCAAGTATATAAAGAATCGGCAAAATTATTTCTAATATAATCTATCTTTTGAGTTATTGTGGGTTGAATAATCGAATCAAAATCTATAAGATTAAAAGCTAGGGCAATTCCACTGGCTAATAAACTCGATATCGTGGTGATTAAACCCCAAAACGCAAACGACTTTGAACGAGAATCTGAAGATATCAGATCTGCCATATATGAAATCGAAAGAGGAGCGGTTATTCCAGTTGCTATTGCTGCAATAATTCTTAGCACCATCAGTTGCCAGAATTGTTCTACAAACAAATAAAATAATGCTGTGGTTGACCATAATACGCCTGAAAGAATAAGCAAATTTTTACGAAGATATTTATCTGTTAGGTATCCAAATACAAGAATTGATACACCATATATTATTGTATAGGTTCCCATAAGAATTCCAATTGAATCAAAATAAATTCCTAAGTCTGCAGCGATTAGTACCTGATTCGGGAGTAATAAAGCACTATCCATGATGATTATAAGAATGAGCATCAAAAAAATAACTAATGAAAGCATTTCTCGTTTCTTCATATCATTTCACGATGAAAATTACAAAGATGATTATAGTGAAATGGTCTTATTATTTTATTAAGTTTCTTTATCTCTAACAAATGATCGTAATTTTTATATAAGTCGAGAATAAATCTATATTTACTATTTTTATACTAAAAAATGAAATTACACGTGGCAAAATATGTCAGAAGAAGTAATTGAACAAGATAGTGTGCGAAAAGAACCATTACATGTTCGATATGAATGGTTAGATCAATTTCGAGGATTAATTATTATTTTCTTAATCATTTCTGTAGTTACCTGGGAATTATCAGGAAATTTTGGATTAGGTATTCAACCGATTGGTCCACCCTTATTGAATCATGGGTTTAAATATTATAACGGATATCCTCCCATGATAACAATAATAGATATTGGACAACAAATCTTCATGTTTGTAATGGGATTTGGAGCATACTTAGCTTTCACAAGTCGAAGAGAAAAAAAAGGAACTGGAGCGGCTTGGAAACACGGATTAATTAGAGTAGCATTATTATATGCTTTGGCATTTATTGATGATGGACTTTTAGGAGGTTTAATTTCAAATGGGATTATACCATGGGATGAAGTATTATGGTATGGTACGTTTGCTAATCTTGCGATTGGCACGTTTGCAGCTTATCTAGCAACTTACTTAATACCAAAAAGTGCTGATAAGAGAATTCTTTTAAGTATAGCGATAATGATCATTCATTCTCTTTTATATGCTAGTGGAATATTTGAATATAAAGGACCTCTCCCAGGAGGAAGTATAATATTTCCATTTAATGCTTTCAATCACGCAGCAATAGCTATCGCAGCGACCTGCTTTTCCCAATGGTTTAAAATGGATCCAAATGATACTAAGATTGGTTTTAAAAAACGAATATTACCTGTATCCTCTATTGCGATAATTCTTTTTTATGTTGTAGATTGGATTCAACCGGCAGAGCATCACGATTGTACTACATCCTTAGCATTATTAGCTATTGCAGTTTCTGGGTTTCTAATTGCAGTGTTTTTCAGCTTTGAGATGTTAAATTTTAAAGTACCCATTTTAAGTGAAATGGGCAAAAACCTTCTAGTATTGTTTATTTTTGCGTTGGTCTTTAGCCTATTAGCCCAATTTCTTGTAGATAATTTTCGAGATACTTTATTAGCTTTACCAGTATTAACCATGATAGTTCTTGGCGTTCTTCCTATTTTAATAGAAGCGTGTATAGCGATGTTATTAGCTAGGTTCAATATTAAAATTAAAATTTAATTTAATCTCTTTTTTTTTATGAAATAATGAGATAGCAATTGTTATAGAATCATTTGAGAGATAGATCCCAAATTCTAATGATGTAAGTTATATAAATAATAGGTCTATTATTACTATGAATAAAAAAAAAGAATTTAGTATTTAAAATGGAAAAGAAATATTCAATTGCCCTTGATAATAGCCATAACAACATGTTAACATTGGAAGCTTCTTCCTATACAGATTTTACCCAATTTTTATTTACTTCAGGTTATAAATTAGGGAAAATAGAGGCGGGATTTGCTTCAGTAATGACACTAAAAGATTATGATGCGATCATTATATCATCTCCTAAAAATGTTGACCTAAGTCCTCAAGAAATTGAAAATTTAGAACAATATGTAAGGTTGGGAGGAGGATTGTTGCTCGTAAGCACTCGTGGAGGAGATTATGTTAATCGTACCAATTTGAATGAACTCACAAAAAAATTTGGATTTAGATTTGTAGCTGATGAAGTGTCTGATTCCGTGAATTATGTAAGCGTACAAAAACGACAGATTTTAGATAAGTTCAAATCACACTATATCACGGAACAAATTCAAAAAATCGTTTTATCTAGTGCATGTTCAATTGAAACGTTTGAACTTGAAGAAAATAGGAAAAATGTAAGATTTGACGTTGTTGTAAGAGGAGGACTCTATTGTTTTCGTAATTTCTTTGATGGACAGACATGGATTGAAGAAGATTCTCCAAAAATACCACTAATGGTGAGTGTTGAATATTTTAAGGGAAAAGTTTTTGCATTTGGAAGTCTTTCCATATTTTCAAGTCTTGGACGAGAATACGGATTTAAGGCTTTTGATAATGACATTATAATTTCTAACATTTTACGGTGGTTGATCTTAGATATTGCTACTGAAGGGAAGGTAATCACAGTTGATTTACAGCAAGATTTATATCTCTGGGCAAAATCTGCAATAGAAAAGGATGGATGGACAAATTTTTCAAACCTCATAAATGCAAGTTTAAAACATCTAAGAGAAAATTATGCGAATTCTATGAAGGAGATGAAAGAAAACCAAATCAAAACAGGGGAAAAAAAAACAGAAACGTTAGATAGTAATGTCGTTGAACAAGTCCCAGATTTGTTCCCAAAAAGAAAAAAAGAAGATTTAGAAGATATAATTAGTGCCATTGAAGAGGTATCAGGAGAAAAATACGAATCCTCAATCAATTTGGAAGGGGAACCCTCTGAAGATCCTAAAGATTCAGAAAATATTATTTCACAGGAAGCAACACAACAACTTCCCGACGATCTATCAAATTTAACAGTAAAAGAGTTAAAGCAGTTCTGTGATGAAAATGATATTCATTTACCTAATAATGCGCGCAAATCCGATATTATAAAAGTCATCAAGTTTGTTATAGGCACTGAATAAAGTCGAAAAAAAGGAAAAAAAGATATTACATGCAACTTTTTACCGTCTAATATTCTAATTTTTTATCACGATTGATAATGGATAAATTTATTTTTGTTTTAGGATCAAATTTCAAACTATCTTTAGCAGAGTTGGATAATGTTCTTCATTTTTCTTCAAGATTTAAAGGTAAAATTGTTGATTATTCAGCAAATATCGCAGTTGTTGAATTTGAAGATCTGCATAAGAACAAGCATTATATTAATGATCTGATGGAATTACAATATATATTAGGAGGATGTCAGAAAATAGCAAAGATATTTGATTTTGTCCATATAAATACTTTAATGGAAGCTTTCCCTTCACATATAGAGAAATTTAAAGTTGTTGAAATAACAAGAAGTAAAATACTGACTATAATTAATAATTCTCTGCCTAAGATGTTTAAGAGAATTAAAAATGAGAGTCTTTTCTTTGCTGTTTCTATTTACCCTAATTTTTATGATGATGAATTTTATAAAGATGTATTAGTCAAACATCTCCTACCATTTCTCAATAAAGAAATAATGAATTTATTAAAGGAAATGGGAGCTAGTAAATCATTATATTACAAATATCCTGAAGAAAACATTCAAAAAGGAAATTTGAACCCCATTTTTCCTCATGTTCTCATTAAATATGGATTATTCAATGAAGATCGTGCAGAAATTGTATTCGGAATTACTGAAGAAGGAATGTATATTGGTAGAACCTATACGTGTGATGATCCAAGTTATAAAAAGAAAATTGATGAGGAACGTCCCTTTAAAGAATTTAAGAGTAGCATTTCTCCAAAATTAGCATTAATTATGTTAAATTTTTTAAATTTATTTGAAGAAAGGGAATCCAAAAAAATACTGGATCCTTTTGTAGGAACCGGAACAATTTTATTACTTGCTACAATAGAAGATTTTCAAGTATATGGAACAGATAATGATGCCCAAAAAGTGCAACAGACTTTTCGAAATCTAAATTGGTTACTTAATGATTTAGAGGAGGATATACCTTACCAATTAAATAATCAAATTAAACAAGTTGATATTAAGAATTTATCAGAGCATTTTGATAAAAATTATTTCGATGGAATATGTACGGAACCAGATTTAGGACCATTCTTTAAAACAAATCCAAATTATAAAGAAGCGATGGATTTGATACAAAATCAATTGATTCCTCTGTATTCACATACGTTTAGAGAAGCAGAAATAATTTTAAAGCCAAATAGTAGAATAGCAATAATCTCACCTATAATTAGTACTAGTGATGGTGGAGATGTAAGTATGGATATTGAAAAAATCGCTATAAATAATAATTTTAAAGTTGTACCAATGATGAATTTAGAACGAATTATAAATAAGTCAAATCAGAGACTACAATTTCAAAAATCCCAAGTAAGGGCTTTCCTCGATGCAAAAAAAGGACAAGTAATAAAAAGAAAGATTTTCATTTTTGAAAAAAAGTAATGAATAATAATGAACTTTGAAGAAATTTTTGATACGATTGAAAATAGTTTAGAAGGAGAGACTCATTTAGATGAATTATCATCCAAAAAACAAGATCCGTTTAAAATTCTAATTTCAACAATTTTATCTGCGAGAACAAGAGATGAAAATACAAGAGTAGCGACATTATCGTTGTTCTCCCGGTTTAAAACACCTGAACAAATAGCTAATGCTAATATTGATGATTTAGAAAGATTAATTTATAAAGCAGGTTTTTATAAAGTAAAAGCTCTTAGAATAAAGAAAGTATCAAGAATTCTTACCGACGAACACAATGGAATTGTCCCAAAAAACTATAAAGATCTGATCTCCTTACCAGGAGTGGGATCCAAGACCGCTAATTGTGTCTTAGTATATGCTTTTAAACAACCTGCTATTCCTGTTGATATTCATGTTCATAGGATTTCAAATAGACTGGGTTGGGTTAAAACCCTTAAACCTGAACAGACTGAGGAATCGCTAAAACACATTATTCCAAAAGATCAATGGATAAGAATAAATCGAATTTTTGTTAGATTTGGTCAATCAACGTGCCTACCAAATCGCCCAAAATGCAAAAATTGCCCAATTACATCTTTATGCCCTAAAGATTTCTCGATGGAATTAGCACTCAAAGAAAAAAAACAGAAGCATAATCACTTCTTCTGATTCTTTACTTCTATAAAATGATTAACAAAAGCGAAAATACTACCAGATGCTAACCCAAATAAGTGAGCCCACAAGTTTATACCCGGTGCAAAGGAAGATGCGATAAAATACAATAAATAAAGAGTTGCTAATAGTAAAAAAAATTTGTCTCCTTCAATATAAATGATTACAGCCACCACTCCAATAATCCCAAATATTGCTCCTGATGCCCCAAAGCTAATAACATTTCTTGGATATAGCAGTAAAGTGAATAAATTTCCAATTAATCCTGAAATTACATAAATAAAAAGATATTTTATTTTACTTAAAGATTGTTCAATATAGGTACCAAATATCAATAGACCAAACATATTTGATATCAGGTGATTTAAGTCACCATGCATGAACATTGAAGTAAAAAGTCTCCAGATCTCATTTTGTTCAATGACATTTGAATTTATTAAAACCAGTTTATAAAAATAATCGAGATATAATGGATTATTTAATGTAAAAAAGAGGATAATGTTTATTGTGATCAAAGACAATGTTAATCTCACTTGTCTTATACTTTTAATTTCAAGGACTATCATGGGTAGGGAGAGACTGAGTAGAGTTACTATATGAATGTTAATTTTTTATTATAAAAATATATATAAAAATTCGATACATCTTTAATTTACAATTCGATAATTCCTAAAAAATATGGAAAATAATAATTATTTTAAAGCTAAAATTGGATTACTATATCATTTGTTTAATGCCGGGTATTTAAATGATATCAGATTGTTTAAGGCATTTCTAACCTTACCTCTTAGGGAGTTTATCCCAAAAAGATGCATTAAATTCTCCAAAATATATGATGATGCTCCTTCTCTTTTCTATTTTGACAAAACAAATCCAGAAAACATTCGAACAATTAGTGCACCTCACATGATAACAATCATGATTCAAAACTTAATGTTAAAAGAAGATGATGACTTGCTCATTCTTGGAGCAAAGAGTGGTTATATAGCTGCACTTGCTCATCAATTAGCACCTAAAGGTAAAATAAAAATTCTTGAAGCAAATTCACTTATTGCTAAAATAACAAATAAGAATCTGTCAAGGATAAATCTTCAAGGGAGCATAGAAGTGATTGTTAAAAATCCGTTAGAAGGATTGCCAGAATTAAAACCCTGGCAAAAAATTTTAGTGACCGGTTCAATCAAAACTCGTAGAATTTATCCATTATTAAAACAATTAGATACTGATCATGGTGTTTTATTTGCACCTATTGGTGAAGACCTAATCCAAACCTATACACAAATCATAAGAGATTCGGATAAATATTTTGCGGAGGAACAATTACAAGTAAGATTTACTCCCTTAATCACACAATTAGAAATTGATGAATTCCAATTGATTACTGACCATAAAGTTTTGGAAAAAGAGGATATTGAAAATAAAGCATCTGAAGAAAGTAACATCTCACTAAAATACATTACTAATACTTTTGAAACAGAAAGAAAATCTGAGTTTCCTAGAAAAACAAGTGTGATAAAACCCGTTAATATATATATTGCGTTTTTAGAGTATATGAACCAATCAATTGAAGGATTGAAGCATGATAAAGGGTTGAAAAACTGGTTAAATTCTATTAATAATTTTAATTTAATACTTCAATTAATCAAAAATTCAAAAGATACAGTTAAAATTGAAGTTGGAGACATGGAAAAATCTTTAAAGTACCTTAAAAACCAGAATAAAACCTGGTTAGAATTAGAAAAGAAGAATATTTATGAAGAGAGTTATAAAACAGAGAAAATTAAAATCCTTGACGAACATCTGCTTGAAATGGAAAATTTTCAAAAAATGGTCGTTAAACAATTAAAAAAATTACTACACTAAATTTAAAATTCCAACATAAGCAGTTAGAATCGAAATGATAATCAGAAGATAATTATAAGGATTTGGAAATAATTTGGAAGGAACTGTTTCTTTATATTTTTGATATTGAGATTGAAATTTTCTCATTAATACATGCTTTTCTTCTAAGAAAGATAATATCTCTAAAACGCCCGTATTTAAGGGAATTAACAATATTCCAGCTACAGAGTCGAGAATAATCGCACTTCCAAATGAAATTAAGATTAAAGCTAAGTATATTGGATGTCTCGTCGTTTTATAAATCCCTTTTGTTATTAATTTACCCTTCTCTTGGTGTAATAATTTTGTTGCTAAATGCATGATTCTTGATCCTCCAATGATGAATATTATTCCAATGAGAGAAAAATAACCCCAAAGACTATGGAAATAGCTCAAATTCTCGGGAAAAAAGGACTGAAAGATATTTGACGTGAAAAACGTGATGATTAATAAATTTACTAGGGATAAATATTGAAAAAATTTACCTCGAGTCAATAGCTTGTCATAAGATTTATTTTTAAAGTTGATTAGCTGAAAGATATATGAGGAGACTTCAAGGAAATAAGAGGAAATCAAGATAATAACTATTATAGTGATAATTGACATTTTTATCAGGTATTTTTATGAAGGCTGTTATTATTAATCTTGAGTGATTAAAAAAATTTTCAATACTTGCCAAATTTTTCAGCAGAAGAGATGAAGAGTTTAATATTTTTTAATGGAATTTTCTCATGGATGACTGTGCTTGGTCCTATTATAAAATGACGATTTTCTTTTAAAGCGTTCATTAGATCTTTAACATGCTGGATTATTTGTTCATTATTTCCATAAGGGAGAACGTGACTGACATCACCGAATCCTATTACTACAAAATTGGGAAAATGATCATTTATATAATAAGGATCACATCCACCTTCCCAACCTTGCAATCCTTGAAAGCCTGCTCTAATAATAGAGGGGATCAATTCCGTCACATCTCCATCTGAATGTAACTGGGGAATTAACCCACCATCTTTAATTATTTCTGTTATTTTACGGTAAATAGGGGAAAAATCTTGATTCCATCGCTCTGGAGAAATAATTGTCCTACCTTTAAATGCAACATCATCCAATATATTTAAAATTCTCCCACGATTACCCGTTGCATTAATTAACCCTTCAATATTTATGCGAGTTATTTCAGCATAAAATTTGATCAATTCTTGATACAGTCTAGTTTTTTTTCTAAAATGCCGGCTAAAAGTATCCATTCCCATACTTTTCCAAATCCGATCGAAAATACCATCTACCATCAATATAGGAAAGATCTTATTGCTATAACTTTCATAAATCCTTATGGTTTTTAAAATTAGTTGACTCCTATCGATAATCTTCATATTTGATCTAAGTTTATCTAAAGTTTCTAAGGAATGAATGAATCCACCTTCATAGTAGGCAGTTTCTCTTTTTTTTGACTGTCCATCTTCTCCAATCCGTAATATAGTACCATTTTTTTTCTCAATTTTAATATTTTTAACCTTTACACTTAAAGGAAATGGAGCAAAGACTGCATCAAAACCTAGATGATAAGGAACAGCAAAATAATTATTTTTTATGGGAATATTTAATGAATTTAGTAAAAATTCAGTTTGATTTTTTGTAATGAATTCACTTCTGACATATTGAACGAATTTTGGTACTTTATCGAGCTTTAAACGCAGAATATCATCATAAATTGCAAGATATCTTTCTCGAGCATGCAAGTTAAACAATCAATGTTGTGATCTGTTAATATTAATAATTTAACTATCTAAAATGATCTTGATATGATTAAAAATAACAAAATAAAAAGAAATAAACAATTTATTAAGCATACTTGTCCTTAAATTCATTTAATTTGGAAAGTATTTCTTCTCTCAACGTTCCAACAATAACTTTTTCAGCAGCTGTTGTTTTAATTTCTTTCGCAAATTGCATAAATTGGTGAAGAATAGGTCCTGATGGAAATTCATCTCGCATTTCTTCGATAAATTTTCCAAAATCATTACCTTTTACTGTTTGATCTACTTTTTTAAAGATTTCTCTAAAGAGATCATTTAGATGTGCCTTTTTTTCTTGAGAAATCGAGCTTATAGCTTCTTTATTAGCCGTTGATTGATTCAATTCTGATTTGGTTGATCCTTCCGAAGTTTCTCTTCCCAATACAATTACTTCGGGTTCGTATCGGGGATACTCAGTTTGACCTGAACAACTATAATCTATAACAACAGAATCGTTTCCCTTAAGTTCATCGAGTTTAATTTGAAGTTCACTACCATCATCACCTGTTTTTAAGTCATAGGACGTTAAATTAATCTCTGCTAACTCAAATCCCTGGGGAATTTTTTCTTTTACTAAAATATTTTCTAATTCGATATTTCCTTTATTTTGAATCCTAACTGAAATTGAAAATTCTCCTTCAGTTAAACCAGGTTTAATACTTTTAAGCGTTTTAAGATTTCTCTTGACATATTTGATCCTGATTTCTGGTTCTACTACTGGCATTTTAGTGAAAATTTTTCCTTCAACAGGACTATTAATCTCAATTTTGATAGGTGTCATGTAGCGAGTTTCTGTAGGAGGTCGTGGATTTCGTGCTATCAATGGATATGTCAGTTCTAATTTTGTATTCGAATTAAATTCGCGAGTTAAATTAAATAGTTCGATATAAACACTATGAGTTGTATCCGGACTTTGATTATCAGGAATTATTTCAAATTTTCGTGTAAAATCAGTTCGAGAACTAATATCAATATCGCCTAACTTAATTTTAATTTCACTCAGAAAGGGGGGGATAAAATCTACGGGAATCTCGTCTGTAATAGTAATGATATCAATTGGACTAGTTCCATTATTTACAATAGTATTAGTTATTGTCATATCTGTATTTGCATAAGCATCAACTTCTGGAGGATTAATTAATTTATCAACTGTTGCGCTTAATACGTTATACACCGTAGATTCTTTATTAATTTCTCCTACTAATCGAGTGATTACTACAAATAAGGGTGTAAATTCTATTGTAGAACTTAATTCTGGAACATTTTTTGAATCTACTTTAAATTTGAAATCCCAAATTTGTTCAGGGTTTAATAATCTATTAGGTGTTTGAGAAACGACAGTTTCTGAACCAGTAGTTATTTTTTGATAAACCTTTACATCTTCTAATCTAACTTGAAATTCAGATTCATTGATAAATTCTACCGTGCAATCCCACGTCCCAGGTTGCAATCCCTCATCACGATCTATTCCACTCAATGAATCCGTTAAACCTCTTACTTCAGGGTTTAAAAGGGTTAATTTATAGTTGTTAACTAAATACGCTACGTTTAAATCACCTAAAGCTTTTTGGTTCTTATCGGAAACATTTACTATACAAAGAACTTCTAATTCTACAACTTGATGTCCATCAAGAGACACAATATCCCAATTTAAGAAACGTAATCCACTATCCTCTACAAGTCCTGCAACCCCTAACCTAGGAGTAATGATATCAATATCTTGAAAAAACACGGGAATTTCCCTTTGTAATTTGATATTAGATATGATATGATCTAATGGATTAGTAAGAGTTAATTTTAATTTGCACCGGTTATCATAATCAAAAAGAAATGCATTGTTCACTTTCTCTCCATTGTTAATATCTGTGTAAAATGTTTCCATAACGTTCAACGAAGGTTTCTTGAGGTTTTTTATTTCATACTGCTCCACATACTCATGTGCGGGACTTAAGATTCCTGCATTTAGTTCTCTCTCAGAAATTGTGGTATTTACTATTTCTTTTAGGTCACAAGTTAAATTCCAGAGTCTGCTTTTTTGTGAAGGATTTTTTATTATCAGTTTTCCATTTCCAGTTATTTCTTTTAAATTTAAAGATCCATCTAGTAGAACTCTCTCATTTTCAGTAATATCTACAACAATTAAATCAGACATTAGTAAAACCTTTAATATTATTTATATAATGGTATGATTCTATAGTTCTAATTAAAAAGAAGTATTTAATAAATAATATAATTCAAAAATATAAACTTAAGGAAATCTAGATATTTTTATGTTTTATAATGATAATAATATTGATATCTTGAAAAGGCCTCATAACCAACTATTTTGGGTCATCATTCGGAAGTTCAATAAATTAATGAAAGAAGCGATTGAAGGACCTGATTGTACAAATCCGAATTTATGTAAAGGGGATTGTTGTTCAATCAAAATTGATGTACCAAAGGTTCTTGCAGAAGAGTACATAAATCAATCTCTAGCTACTGAAAATGATTTCGTACGAAGTAATATTTTTAGTTTTCATCTAAGATTTGATGAACAAACTGGAAAATGCTTTTTTTTTGACAAACAAATTAATGGTTGTAAAGTTCATAATTCAGGAATAAAACCACCACAATGTTGGATTTATCCGTGCAATTTTTCAAATCTGAAAAATGAGAGCATTAAGTGTAAAAAATTACCTGGGTGGAAAATATTGGATCCAGAGAAAACATTAGAAGCTGAAAAACTTTTTCAAAAATATAATTTTCTATGTCAATTAGAAGCAAGAAAAGAATTAATTAATGTAATTGAAAGAATAGGGATGAGAGATGGAAAAGAATCTCTTATTTTATTGGAAGATTTAAAAAATAATATTAAATCCGTGCCTCCAAGTAGCATAGGTGGATTTAAAGATGGATGGGATCATCTTGAAATTCTATCTGCTGAAGGATTATCATTTCAAATGAAGAATTTTTGTCTCAGAGTAAATGCTGAATGCAGATATCTTCCTAATGACTATTTTGAATGTAATAACACATGTGATATTGTTGCTCTTGAAATAATCCAATTTTTGCAAAAAAATTTGTTAAAATTTTTAAAATCTCAAGGGTCGGAAGTTGATGGATATTATCCTCTTTACCAATTATTAGGAACATTTTAAACAATTGGGATAATCTATCAAGCGTAAAGAAAATAATGTCGGAAACATATATCAATTCTTTATAAACATATATTTTGCATGTATCATCCACATATTACATATTTTTAAGATTTACACGCATAATATTAAAAATAACATTTAAATATAACAAGTTAAATATATTTAAATAAAAATGATGTGATAAAATGGAATTTTCAGATGCCTCTTTAGAAGAATTAGCAGAAAAAGTATTTTCTGAGAAATATAATTTTGAAAAAGGTCCCACAACTCTAAAAGGGAATTCAGGAAAGATATGGACATTCAGTGCTGTAGTTAAGAGTGGCAAATTTGGTAGATTTGGAATATTTATCAGAGATTGGAAAAGAGAAATCTCAATCACTCAGCTAAGACAATTACATAAAGCTTGTATAGATGTTCCTGAATTAGAAGGAGGTATAATGGTGTGTAACATAAGTACAGACTTTTCTCGCGATTATAGTTCTCAATTTGGAATTCAGCTGCTCTCGAGAGGGCATCTAGTTTCAAAATTAAGAAATAGAGAATTTCAACTTTAATTTATTCTCACTTCTTTTTACTCCTTTTTGTTATAATCTAATTTAAATGAAAGTCATAATTATAACAATTATTATAATCTTTCATGCTAAAATTAATTGAATTCCTCTTGAATTGTGAAAAATAATGATTTCTAGAAGAGTAAATGATATTGAATATGCTATACGAGATATCGCAGTGATAGCGAATCAATTAGAACAAACAGGAAAAAAAATCTACCATTTAAATATTGGAGATCCATTAAAATATGATTTTATAACACCTCCTTTTATTTCCGAAGCTTTGGCGACAGTCAGTCGTGATGGGAAGAATTTTTATGCTGATTCTTTAGGGGTAATTGAATTAAGAAAAGAAATTAGTAATTTTATGAAGAAAAAAAAAAATTTAGATGTAGATTTTGAAGATATTTTAATCACTGCTGGTGTCACAGAAGGAATTTATTTTCTTCTTGCAGCTTTGATAGAGAGAGGTGAAGAACTTCTCATACCTGGTCCAACATATCCGTTATATATCAATAACACCAAATTTTATGATGGAATTCCCATCGAATATGAATTGGATGAAAAAGAGGGATGGGATCCAAATATTGAGGATATTCGCAATAAAATCAATGAAAAGACCCAAGCAATTCTTATTTGTTCTCCAAATAATCCCACAGGAGTGTTATATTCTGAAAAAAAAGTCAAACAAATAATAGATTTAGCTGGTGAATATAATTTACCAATTATTTCGGATGAGATATATGATCAAATTACATATGAAATGGAATATGTATCTCCAGCCTCACTTAGTAAAGATGTTCCAATAATTGGGATGAATGGTTTTTCTAAATCTGATCTCATGACGGGTTGGAGACTCGGTTATCTATATTATCATGATCCTGAAAATAAATTAAACGAACTTAAAGAGGGAATGGCAAAAATGGCGAGAGCACGCTTATCTGCCAGTTCTATAGCTCAGTATGCTGCCATTGAAATCTTTAAGACTAAAAGCAATCATACTCAGGATTTAGTGAGAAAATTAAGAGAAAGGCGAGATTATTCCTATAATAGAATTCGTAAAATTGAAGGGATTAGTTGTGTAAATGCAAATGGTGCATTCTATTTATTTCCTAAAATTGATTTCAATGAATTTGATCGTTGGGATAACGATAAAGATTTCGTTATTGATTTACTAAAAGAGACTGGTGTTTGCTCCGTTTATGGTTCAGGGTTTGGAGATTATGGAAAAGGTCATATAAGGCTTACATTTTTACCTAATATAGATATTTTAGAAAAAGTTTATGATCTTTTTGAAAATTTCTTAAAATAGGGAGATAACTTAAATCCTTTCATCCATTTGGGTTCCATAATTATAAAAAATTTGGCTAAAATTGATTGGATATTTTAGATTTTTTATGTTGATAAACTTTTTTAATTTTTTATCGATTTCTGAGTAGATGTCGTGAAACATGTAATTTTCTATTGAAATTAGTTTCAGATTGGCTTTTTTATACAATCGTAATTTTTCTTTTTTTCTTTTTTCATATTTTTTACCTCCATAACCCCAATATTCCATATAAATATCGTATTTTGGGAGATACCAATCATATTTGATTTTTGAACCATAAATCTTGATGGATTTCTCATAAAAATGTTCTATCTTAAGCAAATACAAATAATTATCAATAATTAACTCACCTTTTGATTTGACCAAATGACCATCTAAACAGGTATATTTTTTAATTTCAATGGATTGAGATTGTTCCTTACTTGGTTTTTTCTCTCTTTCTCCCTCTCTTTTTTTCTTAATGAATATGTAAGTTATATAAATAATAATTAGTAATATCAAATACCCAATTACTAAAGAAATGGTTTCTTGCATATTCCCTAAGGAACAACGAGTGTATTTGATATAAAAATTTATGGAGTCTCTATTATATCATAATTTATACAAAAAAATGAAAGGATAAAAAAAGGAAAATAAACTTAAAAATTTCTTAATTTAGTTGCTTAAAAATTGCACGTGGGTAATTTCTTCCTCGTCCTTGGTGAACCTAATTATATTTTCAGCATTCTCTTCGAACGTATCATCATGTGAAATTACAAATATTTGACGGAAACCTTTGATATTCTGTATGCATCTTGCGAGATTACTACGTTTATCTTTATCTAAATTTGTAGTAGGTTCATCGAAAAATGCAAAATCTGCATTAGTAAGGACTTTTAGAATAGCAAGACGTATAGCAAGAGCAGCGGCCATTTGTTCTCCGCCAGATAATTGACGATATTCCTTTGTGCTATTAATGGTCTCAATTTTGACATTATAATCATTCTCCCACTTTAATTCAATATTTTCACTTTCAAAAAGATCGCGATAAATCTCTGAAGCGATTAAGTTTACTCGTTTTAGAAGCGATTCAGTAATTTTGGGAGATGCTTCTTTATACCAGGTCCTAATTGTATCAATATATTTCTCCAAGAATTCTAAACTTTCTAATTTGTCATCAATTTGAGTTAATTCTTGCTCTTTTATCAACATAATGTCTATTTGTTGTGAATACTCTTCAAAATTACTTCTTTCATTTTTAATGTTTTCTTCAATTTTGATATATGATTTATTAATTTCATCTTTTTTCATTGTGATTATATTATATTCCTCCATATCAAATGATTTTTCAATTCTTTCCTTGGTTACTATCTCGATTTTTAGTTTATCATTTGCTTCTTTTAATTTTTTCTCCAGTTCATCTACAAGAGAGGTTAATTCAGGCAAGCGATTCCCTAGTTTTTCATTCATTTGAAATATGTCATGATCTTCTCGTATTTTGTTCATTTTATCAGTAATAGATTCAAATGTCGTAAAAAAGTCTTCAGAAGGTTTTTTAGCTTTTTTCGTAAATCCTAAGCTTTCTACAAGGGATTCTTTTTCATTTTGTAATTTTTTAAGCGCATCATTTAATTTCGGCAGAGTATTTTCAAACTTATCCTTTAAGATGTGATATTGGTTTACATTTAACTCTAAAGAAGCCTTATTTTTCTTCAATTTAGTTAAAATTTCTCTCTCATTTGATTCATCTTTTAGATTATTTTTAATTTCTTGGATATCGCGTCCTAAATTTAGTTTCTGATTTTTATATAATTCTAATTTAAGATATGATTCCCTTAGATCTTCATATTCTTTTTTAATTCTTTCAAAATCTACTAATTTTTGTTCATTAGCTTGAAACTCCTTTTTGTTTGGATGAAGTCTTATCTCCAATTCCTTGATTTTCTTTTCAAAAATCTGTTCAAGCGATTTATCTTTAACATTTTTACATTGTTCATTCAAAATAGGACATTTTCCATTTTTGGAATGTTCTTTATTCATTTTTAATTGATTCAATTCAGCTTCTAACTTAATAATTTCATTTTCTAAAATTCTTTGATTTTCGAAAATTTTCTCAAGATCAGTAAGTTTTGATTTAATTTGGGAATAATTGGTTAAAGCTTTCTCTTTATCATTAATATCCTTACTAAGAGACGTATAATTTTCTCTGATTTTACTCATTTGTAATTTATCATTTTGAATTTTCGATATTAATTCTTGTTGTTTTTCAATTTTCTTTTGTAATTCTAAATCTTTGTGATAATCAATAGTATAAGTATCTAATTCTTTTGTTGAAGATTCAATTTTATTAACATCTTTAAGAATAATTTCAATTTTTGAATCTAATTCAATGACATCACTTATTCTATTCATTTCTTGAGATAATTTCTCATATTCTTCATAATTCTTTTTAGTTTTGAGACATAGTTCGTTAGATTCGGTTGCTTCTTTTAGAGATTTCTTTTTCTCTTCAAGCCTTGAGACCATCTCATTTCGATTTCCTTCTAATTCTTTGGTTGATTGAATAAGTTGATCTAGTTCTGATTTTAGATTTGTTAAATGATCATGTTTCTCATTTACCTTCTTCAATTGAATTTCCAATTCAGCTTTACTTTTTTGAAAATTATCTAATTTTTCTTCTGAATTTTTAGCTTTATCTAATAACTCATCCTTATTTATCAAAAAACCTTTTAATTTTTCAGCATCTTTTTCAAATTGATGAATATCTTCTAAAATTGAACTCTGTATGCCCTTTATTTTCATCCACATAGATCGATATACATCTACTTGTAAGATAGGGTCAAAAAAGTCTTTTCTACCTTGAGGTGCTCTTAGAAAAGGTTCAGTAAAAGTTCCTTGAGGAACACCAACCGATGTATTAAAAAGTTTTGATAAATTAAATTCTGGTTTTAAACCGATTTGAGTCTTTAACCATTGTTGTAAGCTTGATTTATCATTAATACTAGTTAATAAAGTCCCTGTTTTAGCATCAGAGACTTCAATAATGTTTGCTTGTTTTCCAATTGTCCTAGAAATTATAAATTGATCATCGTTTAATCCTACAATCCAGACCTTTACAATTCCATGATTTGTGTGGTTTAAAACATCATCACGTATATAACTTCCTTGATTTCCTTGTAAGAAATCAAATAAATTATATCCAATCATATTTAGAACTGTAGATTTACCTGTACCATTTTGACCAAGCAACACATTTAAACCATCTTGAAAATCTATAACAGTGGACTTGTGTGTTGCTATATTTTCGAGTTCTATTTTTGTTATTATCATAGTTATTAATCATCTCCTGATTCATCAAATCCATCATCAATAAAATTATCAAGATCATCGAACTCATTATAATCACTAAATCCTTTATCTTCTTCTATATCAATTTCTTTTTCTTCATTTTTATCTGCTTTTTCCTTAAGATCAAATGACTCTAAGCTATCTACGATGGGTTTTTTATTGGCTATATCTAGATTTTTAAAATCTTTAATATTTAAATTACTCCATTGAATCAGTTCTTCTTTAAGTTTTGCGTAATTTGGTCCTTTTAATATCAGTTCAGCCTTAAAATCATCTAATAAATTAAGGATTTCTGATTTTAGGGGTTTATACTCTTCATTTTGATCTATTAATGCGCTAAACACGAGTCGTTCAATTTTTTCAATAGTTAAATCTTCTTCTTCGATTTTTATTAAATCTATTGCAGAAAATAAATCCTTAGAAGATACTCGAACATCTAAAACAGCATATTTCTTGATTATCTCTTCTTTCAGCTTGTTTAAATTGATTTCTAAACGAGAAAAACCCACTTCTCCAATAATTTTAAAGGCTGCGATTGGACAGTTCAAATCACTCTTATTAATTTCTTTATTTATATCTCGAAGTGGTAATCCATATTGCTTCAATTTTTTTAATATATATTCTATAGCACCTTCGAAAGAACTCTCTCCTGTAATATCAATTGATTGGATTTGGAAAAATTCTCTGTTTGGAATTCTATTAGGATTTTTGTTTCCATTATCGCATTCTATAAATTTTAAATCTTTTTGATAATATTCACTTCCAGATATTTCGGCTAAAAAGGCGCCTCTACTAAAAGATAATTCAGTAAGATCATTCAATTCTAAACTTCCTGGATTATATATCCACTGTTCTTGGTCTTCTAATATATAATTCTTATGATAATGTCCCAAAGCCAGATAATTTATTTTATCATGTAATTTTTTAAGATTAGGCGTTAATTCAATTCCCGGTTTTGATTTATCTTGCCCTTCAATACCAAAATGCATCATTAAAATGTTAAATTTATCCTCTTTTTTAGGAATTGCTTGATAAATTGCGGGAAACATGTGTTTAGTAAAACTGCCATAATAAGGAAGTCCATAAATTATGGCATCTTTAATTTGGACCATTCCACCTCTATGGTTTGAGGTAGAATATTGTTGAAAAGATAATTTTTTACTATCCTTATCATAATCTCCAGCGAGCAATATAATTAGATCTAAATCGGCCAAAAAACTCATCCATGAATTGGTTTTATAAACAGGATTATCATGATTTCCTTCTATACATACTATTGGAATTTCTTTATTTAATTCTGAAGAGCTCCTTTTTTTAAAATCCCTAATTAAGTAAAAAACATCACTCAATACAGAGGGATTAATATTTTTGTTATCAAAAAGATCTCCCGATATTAATAAAAAATCTACTTTTTTACTAATAGCAAAATCCAAAACCCATTTAAATGCTCGAAAATAGTCTTTATATCTCTCTTTCAAATTATATTGTCTCTTACCGAGATGAATATCTGATATATGAATGAATTTTATCGGTTCCATTATAATCATTTAAGTAATTTTATTTTTTATATCTATAGACTACTGTTTCTTTTTCCTTTTTTTCATTGAATATATCAATGAACATTTCCTCATTACAAAAGGAAAATGCATATTTCCTAATATGAGCTGCTTGAGTCATAATAGTTCTATCATTTGGTATGAACCCAAGAAACTTTTTACTCATTACTAATATTAGTTTATATTTAGCCCTGGAGGTTAGTACATTAAACCTATTTAAATTATAGATAAATTCACTCTCGGCATCTAGTTGATCTTTATCTGATAATCCAAATGAAGCAATAATTAAATCTCGATCAGATCCTTGGAATTTTTCAACAGAATAAACAGTATTTCGTAATCTCCTCATTAATTCTTGATTTTCTAAATTTGTTAATCGATTTTTATCCTCAGTTAATCTATCAAATATTTTTCTAATGATCAAACGCCCCTGAGCATTGTGCGGTGCAACAACTCCCAATTTCTCTTTCCAGAATTGAGTTTCTTCTTTTCCGGTTTTTGGGTTTATCATACTAAAATAACTAATAGTGAGGTTAGATACTAATTCTGCTTCAAGAGCACTTACTCCAATTTCATATTCTCTCCCATGTACGATAACAGAAACAACCTTTTGAGGATCTAGTACAATTTTAATCCATTGTTCTTCTTCTTTTTTGATTTTTCCCTTTAATAATTTTTGCGCATTTTCCTTACATGGATTAATATCTTCATATAATAATAAAGCAGAAGTAAAGTCAACAATATCTTGATGCGAACGATAATTTACTTTCAATTGAACATTAGAAATCTTTTGTTGTCTGACATAATATGTAAATAGACTGCCTAAGATAACCTCTAAGTTTTTAGGGGGTTTAATTGGTTGTACAGGAGGTAATTGATTATAATCCCCTACGATTATAACCTTCGATAATGTTTCTGGATCGAGCTTACTTTCGAGCTCAAATTCTTCAATAATGCTCCGATCTCTGATTAAAGTACCAGGCTCCCCAGGAGTAGTTTTAATTTTTAACTTAAGGTTCTTTTTTATAATGAATTGTAAACTTGATAGAAAATAATGAATAGGAACTTGGCTTGCTTCATCTATGATTACCAAATCAAAAGAGAATTCTGGATTAACCCTTTCCACCAAATGATATAACTGGTGAGCATTTGCAAATATAATAAAACTTTCCTCAAGTGATTCTTCTAGATGGATTTTATTTGTTACTGTTCGTGATGTTCCATTTAATTTCCAAGTGGAACCCTTTCGGAGCAAATCGTCAACATCTCTACATCCCTTTTTTGATTCAATTTGTTTTTGATATTCAGATCTTAAATAAACTAATTGTAAGTGTGAGGATTTAGTAGGATTATCAAATGAATCTTTCCCTATTCGAATTTTATCCAAAACAACCTTCAGAGCTGCATAAGAAAAACAAGATACCAAGATTCTAATGGTTTTTTTCCCATTAAGAAGACATCTCTCATAATATTCATCAATAAGAGCTGCTATCGTTTGAGATTTTCCAGTTCCAGGAGGTCCTTGGATTCCTGAAATCACGTGATTTAAAGAATTGTTTATTGCAATAATTTGAGACTCATCAGGAATAGGATTTATTGCAGTAATTAATTTTGAACTGAGATTTTTAGAGGGATCAGTTGTGAGAGAAGATAATACTTCTGGGAGATATAAATAAACAGAAGGAGTCAAAAATTCCCAATTATAAGGCCAATATAATTCTTGCTTTGATCTTATATTCCACAAGTAAGAGAGTCTAAATCCCAACCAAGATTTACCCAAATTATATCGCTCTAATAGTCCATTTTTATTATATAGTTTATTTGACCAAACATCTAATGACGTGTGATATATAAACCATGAAAAATGGTTTTCAATTCCTTTATATTCATCTAACCTTTTACTATTCGTTTCTTGTGAAAAGATATAATATCCATTAATTTTAGGATCCCAAACCATTTCCTTGATGATAATTTTCCATTGTTCCAGTTTTTGTATTGTCTTTGTATCTCTTTCATTATCGGGTAGTAAATATACTCGATCTCCCGGATTAATATTCATATTACTAGATAACGAGGTAATTTTAAAATCACATATATTTTTCTTTCCTGTAGGGCTCCAAATCCTTAAATCTTCCACTTTAGCAGCTGCTAATTTTCCGATACTAAATTCAGGAAAAGTAGTTCGGAAATATTCTGTATCCATTTCCTCCATTGCACCAGTGTATTTGGAAAATAAATACCATACTTGACTAATTGGGTGAAATTCTGGACTTAAAAAAATACTGATAAATTGAGTTTTATTAATAACCCTTACATTCTTGGATATAATATTACTGAATTGATCTTGAAATTTACTTCTCAGAGAGTTAATTGTTCGGACTTTAAACATTACTTGCCTGGTTATCTCTTTTTTTTTCTCTTTTTTCTTTTCATCATCCTCCTCTAAAATGTAATCGTACCAGTTATTAAAGTCCATGTAATTAAAATGCGGAATCCAATACTTTTTATTAGCATAAGTTTTAAATTCTTTTTTAGCTATTTTATGCCATGTATATGAAATAATACTGGGAAAACCAAAAACTGATTCTGCAAATTCTTGTACATTAAATAATTTTTTATGTTGATAAGGGTGAGCCACTTCAGAATCTGAAGGCGTAAATAATGAAATTATTGCATCAAAGGCAATGGCTACTTCTTGATTATTGATAATATGATTTATATTTCTTTCAAGCATATCTTGGAAATTATTCAATTGTCTTTTAGACCAGTAAAATAAACTTGTTGAGGGTCCATAATATCTCCCCGCCTCTTTTGCATCAATTATCACATAATTTTCGACTATATTACACATTTCCAAGAGATAATATAACCTTAAAATAATTATCTCCGCGAATTTTCCTTCGGTTTCATCAGAATCACCCTCATTGATATTTGCAAATTGATAAATTACCACAGTTTGTTTTCTTAAAGTTCCATCTGCCTTTTTATCACCGGCGAGATATATTGTTTTGAATAGATTTAATTTTTCTAGATATTCACGAAACCTATCTACTACATTGATTGGAATTTCATGAATCAGATGTTCATTTAATTTCAATTGGATCTCTTCATTGGATTTTGAATCTTCTAATCCTTCTTTCCAGATTCTCCACCAATTATCATATATTCGTCTGTATGGAGATTTAGAAAAAACAGACATAAAGAGAAATAACCCTGCAGCATAAACTCTTTGATTTGCTGGATCGGTTTCTACTGCGAAATTTATTCCAATCGTTGAATATTTTGGTATGGAATATGCATGAATATCCCCTGGTTTTGGTTTTATAATTTTATTTTCAATTAGTGCTCTAGCTTTTAGTTCTAATAGGGGTAACTCAGAATATATTGGTTTAGGGGTATCTCCCGTTTGGATCGTCCTAACTTTCGCCGCTACATCTCCTATTGTAGAAAAGTTATAATCATTTCTTAATTGCTGAGCAATAGACATAGTAGTATAAGGAATTAACGCTAGATCCCATTCACTAGAAGGTTTTTTTTTATCCTTCCCGAGTGAATCTTTGCAATCCTCAATAAAATAACAGAATCCACAGTTTGGTTGAATGTTAACAGGGATTTCGTCAATCGAACAGGGAGTTTTCTTCCATAAATTCTTTATTTGAGAAATTAAATCTTTAATTATTATATTTGATTCTTCCCAATCTACATTTATAATTTCAGAGATGAGATTTTCAACAGTTCTCATCTTTAGAATATTTTCTTCATTTAAACGAGCAAGAATTCCGTTAAAATCAATGTTTACAAAAAATTTAGACGATAAATCGTTTTCTTTTAAGAAGTGAGATAAAGTTAACATGTAATATAAAATTTCAATGAATTGCTTCTTTCCAATATTTTCATCTCGGATATTTTTAATATCAATGATTGATATGCTATATCTTGTTTTAAGCTCTTCTTTTGGAACAGTGCGGATTGTCCCATCTGTTAAAAGTTCATTAACTTGAATTGTTAAATCCTTTTCACGACGAATAATCATTATATCGGGTCGTTGTTTTGACCAATAAAAAGGAATTATGTTAGTTTTGGATCGATCGAAAAAATGATTGAAAAAAAAACTTGGAGGAATACGGTATTGATGTTCTAATAATAAAAAGGAATCTTTGTCATTTTGGTTATATAGGTTTAGTAATATAATAGGTTTAAGATAAGATTTTTTAACCTTAATTTTCGCATCTATTTGATATAATGCACCTTTAAAATTAACCAAATGTTTATAGACTAATTGTTCATATCGCTGACCTAATTTTATTAGATTATCTGAGCTTCTTCGAATAACTTTAGGATCCACGAGCAACCTATTAGGATCTCTCCAGAGTTTAGGTCTTGTTTGAGATAAATCCAAAAATAGTTGCCTTTTACATTCTGTTTGAACGAATCTGGTTAATACTTGCTTATCAAAATTTCCTTTTCCCATTATTAATACACTTATCTTTTTGTGTCTTTAGAATTTTGTTTTTTTCAACAATTTTAAGAAGTAATTCTATAGATCCACTTTCATTTTTCTTAGTTATTATATTATTCTTAATATTTAAAGTTCAGAGACACCTAAAGATTAATTAAAATAATCTAGATTAAGAAAAATTTATAGTAATTTAGAAAAAAATAAAAAATAAATTATTAAAGTTTTTATAAATCTCTGTCTTTGACAGTCTTACGTCCATTTGCAACGGCTCGAGCTATCGCTTTATCAAGCATTTTAGTTATAATGCCATTTAATAAAGCTCCATCTAATACTGCACTTGCAGTATTACAATCTTTACTTTTTATATATTCTCGTACCTTAGATTTGACAAATAAAGGTTCTATTTTTTCGGTTTTTACTGTATTAGTTTTTTTAGCCAAATACATCTCCCTCTGAAAAAAAAATAAATTAAAAAATTTATTTGTTTCTAATATTAATTTGCACGTAGTTTTTTTTAAATGTTATTGAAATCCGTTATTAATGCATAAATCTTAGAGTTTTTTATTTGTTATAATTTGTAACCAAAAAATATATATCTCTAAAGATTGAACTCATATTAGAATAAAAGGGATAATTTTTTTTTCTAATTTATTATTGCGATAAAACTAACCTAAATTTAATTGTAAAGTTATAGTTAATCTAATTATTGAAGTTACTAATTAAGGAGAATAGAGCTATAGGCTTACTGATCAAATTCCTACATAATCAATATTTTTAGTATTGGTATAAAATAATAAAAAAAAAGTTAGTGTGTTAATTCGTATTAACGAAAAGATAATTACTTCATTCTATTTATTTTGGAGGTGCTAAAACGATTTCAATCGAGGAAACATTATTATTTTGTCCGTTTTCGCCTTCTAATTGTTCAGTAGAAAGTGTAATATCTTTATATTCTGTTCCCTTAAGGAATCTGTTGCGGAGAATTTCGCATACATCAACGGCATGTGAGATAGCTCTCCCTCGTGCTTTGACGGTGCAATCCTCACCTTTATTTAAGATCATCATCGTAGCCATAACATAGTTCATCGTAGGGCGGCGACCAACAAATACACTGTTTTCTTCTTTTCCAGGCATTTTTTTCACCAATTTTTTATTTGTGTTTTTTGTATGTTTTGTATTAATTTGTTTTCATAGAGTATTGTAGTATCGTAAATAGAATTGATTTACGATTATTAACATTGATATCAAATTATAGAAATCTTAAAAATTTTATTAAAAAATAGAAAGATAAATCATTTATAATAAATAGATGTTTTAATCTCAATTTATTAGTTTATTTCTTTTTAATAACTTTCTTAGGATCTTCTTCTTCCTCCTTAATAAAATCAGATACAATACTAATAATTAAAACAACTGAAACAATAATAAGCAAGGGGATTAACAATCCTGAATCTGTAAGCAATATTTTTATCCAACCAATAAAAGGTATGCCTCCAACAACCACTCCAATCACCCTATCTCCTGGTATTAGAACGGGATCTGGTAAAGAATTGGCATCTCCTTTAGTGCTGAAATACCATGTACCATTATCATACCATTTACCAATAACTCGATGAACAATTGGATCTAAAGGCGCGCCTGCCCATAAACCATAAGCGTCGAAAACGATTATATCCCCCTCTTTTCCAACAATTGAGCCATTTTGAATTAGAGCAGGATCTGTACCTTTTACGAATAGTATATCCCCCTTATTGATGGTTGGAGTCATTGAACCTGAAATTACTACTACTATAGGAGTTTGGGTATTGAGGCTAACTTGTAAAACAAAATAAATGACAAATGACCCAAAAAAAGCAAAACTCATCAATAATACAGCGATGATAACTTTTTTCTTAATAACTGGTTTTTTCTTATCTTCTGAAAGAGTTTTTTTGTTTGTTATTTCCATAATTAAGATATTGGAGCGTTCTTGAGTAGTAAAATAATAATACACATTTATATTTTTATAGCAGGAGTATTTTTTTAAAAATATTTAGAAAATTCTTTAAAAAAGAACTATCTTTCAGATTTTAATTCTCTTCATACCATTAGAATTTCATTCTTGAACAATTAGCTCAACGTGGCAAAAAAATAATCTCTCATGAATAAGTATCGAGAAGAAACTAATATAAATGATAACATCTTATTTATTTGATGTCAGTATCAAGTTCGATCTGAAAATAATAAAAGGGCATTGGGTTAAGAAGATAATCATGTTTATAGAAGAATCTCTTTCAAAAGAAAAAATTATAACTTATATTATCGAAAAAGTAGAAGATTTAGGATTTACTGTCGAGAAGGAACGAGTTTTATCATTTATTGACAATTTTCATGAAAAATTTAATCGTTTACCTGGAGATAATGAAATAAAACCGATTATTTTAAGTTATATGAAAATCTGTAAGGAAGAAGAAAAAGAAGAACACAATCAATTAGAGGAAATGATTGATGCACTTGAAGATGATAATTTTAATCACGGAATATTTAGCAAGGATTTGTATGCAGATATGCTATATGGTTTAGTACCACACGGAGATATATTGATCATCCCAAAACCAGAAGGTCGAAGAGTTTGTCCTATATGCGGAGATTCTAACCTATACAAAATCCATGAAATGACCGATAAATCAGATTTACTATGTAGTTATCCACGAATTTATGGAAAGAAATATTCTTGTAACCAGTGTGGAGTTCAATGGAAAGAAAAATAGTATTTTTTGTATTTATCTAAATTGAAATGTACTTTTAATTCTTTTACCGTCATTTCACCCGGTTAATTATACTCTCTTTCTATTATTTAAAAATTTTAAAAAGGTATTTATAGGTTAGAGTTTAAGATAACATTAAAACGTTTATTTAAACTGCTTCATAAATGGAATAGGATGTGATAAATGTGGTTGATCATGCCATAATCTATAACCCAAGTGCAAATAAAGGAAAAGCGAAGGAAGAAATCGAAAATGTGAAGAAATATTTAGATAACCTAAATGTTTCTTATAAAATACACGAAACCGAATATGCTGAACATGCAATACAATTAGCTAACCAACTTGCTAAAGATGGATATCGTGTAATTGGTGCAGGAGGAGATGGAACAGCAAATGAAGTGCTGCATGGAGTTATCTCCTCAAACACAGGAGAATTATGTGGCTTTATACCCATGGGATCTGGAAATGATATTCCCGCGGCTATTGGTTATAGAGCAGATATAAAACGCGCCTGTGAAATTATAGCTGAAGGATATTCAAGCAAATCTGATATAGGTCTTGCTAAAAAAGATGATGGAACTGAACGCTATTTCTTGGGTATTGGGTCTCAAGGGTTTGATAGCGAAGTAGCCCGGAGATCAAATGAAGAGAAAGAAAAGAATTATAATTTGATTATTTTAAATGTATTAAAAGATTGGGTAAGCCAAGAAATCATCGTTAAAATGGATAATGATACATTTGAAGGAGAAGCAACTCTTGCTGCAGTTGGACTCTCTGGAGCATATGGTGGAGGGATGTTTATTTGTCAAAGAGCTAGTACTGAAGATGGTCTTTTTGATATAAGTATTGTGAATATTGATAAAATTAAATTAGCTAGACAATTTCGAAGAATGTATAATGCCTCACTGCTTCCTCATCCTGATATTCACGAATATCAGAGTAAAAAAGTAAGAATAGAAATGAGGACGTTTGAACGAGAATCATATGTAAGCCAAGTTGATGGTGAAGTATTAGGTCCACTTCCTATAAATTATGAATGCATTCAAAATGGTTATGAATTCATACGACCGAAATCAAATGAATTTGCCGAAGAATTTAAAGAGAAATATGGGCATTACTACTGGGAATGCACTCATTAAGGATATTAACAATTTGGTAGATATTTGTAATGGATAGTTGGAACGCTATTTTTGGAGAAAAAGGGAAAGTATTTACTAAACCCCATCGAGATATGGAAGACATCGTAAATCTTTTAAAGGAAAGAAATGCGAAACGGATTCTGGATTTAGGCTGTGGGACGGGGCGTCATTTAATTTATTTTGCAAATCAAGGATTTGAAGTTTATGGCCTTGATGCTGCTATTAATGCTATTGAAATTGCTAGAAAATGGGTGGCAGAAAATAATCTAAATTGCAATTTGATGATTCACCGAATGGAAGAGAAATTTCCGTATGAAGATTCCTTTTTTGATGCTGTTATTTCCATCCAAGTAATACACCATAATAAAATTAAAGAGATAAAATTCACGATTCGAGAAATTAAACGTGTATTAAAACCTAATGGGTTAATTTTTATCACCGTTCCGATATCTAAGCTTAGTAGTAAAAATAACCATCCAAATTTTGAAAAAATTGAAAAAGGTACATATCTCCCGCTTTCAGGACCTGAAAAAGGGCTACTTCATCATTTTTTCACTGAACGCGAAATTTACAAATTTTTCAAGGGTTTTGATATTAAAAAAATATATCTTGATAGAACAAAACATCGTGCGATTTTAGGATTTAAAAAATAAAAGAGTTAGGGTTTGTTTCTATTTTTTATGGAACTTTACTGATTTATCAGTATCTATTATGTAAAATCTCATGAATGGTTAAAGCGACCAAAACTTTGATTATATCCAATCATTATTTCTGTAACTAAATCAAAATTATATTGAATATACATGGCTCTTGAATGGACCATCGGCTCTAAAAAGAAAAATCTTATAGAGAATGTCCCTTCATTTCTAACAAATATTGGTAAAAACGTCCATTTTGCATAATAATAGTTTTCCATACACAATTCTATTCCTTTATTAAAAATTTCCATTTCTTGCTGCGTTAAGTTTGATTTTTTCATATAGATAGACTTACTTCTCGAAAAGTGAGACTTTTTTAGAATTTGTAATGATATAGAGTTATCCATAACTTCCTCTTCAAAGACATAATAAATGAAGGGTAATACACCGGGAAGATATTTTTGATTATTGTTAAGACGAGAATTAATCTGGATTTTTGTAATTATTCGATATAAATAATAAAAAACCATAAAAAATGTATTTATATTAATTATTATGAAAAAAAGACTTGGAAAATAATTAAAGACTACTAAACCACTGATTATAAATATAGTTGATGTTAATAATGTAAATGAGCTACCTGCTTTTTCAACATAGAAACAATATTCTTTTTTTGATAAAGGATAAAAACAGGGTATTTTTGTTGTATTGAGTAAGTCAAGAGATATATGTATACTATAAAAAATAATTCCTATTAACCAAACGAGGAAAAAGGATTGATGTGTTAGAATTGAATAAATACTCCCAATAATCGTTGATATTATTACTCCTATAATGTAAGAGTGGGAACCAGAACGATGTTCAAGATAGTCAGATTTGAATTTTCGTCTTAACGGAGAAAGAAATATATCCAAATCAGGTAAAATTGCAAAAACCATGGCATAAATAAAATAATTAAAAGTTACTTCATTGAGAAAAAGATTAAACATAAGTGCTCCAAAGACTAAATGAGTGATTATGTCCATATATTTAATCTCTATTGAATACTTTTTATAGTTTATACTTTAAAATTATATGATTCTCTAAGAAAATTAATTTTTAATAAACTTCTTATAAATGCTATAGCTTATGGCAGTTATTGCGATAATTGATATCGTAATTATTAAAATCGTTAAAATATCAGTATCTAAAAAATTTATATCCTTATTCCAAGGAAAATTTCCCTTATAATTGTTTTCAGGAATATCTAAATAATTATTATAAATAAATTGTTCAATTGTTTTACCCGTTATCTCTAGACTCTGATTTGAAATATGAGATAAATCATCATGAGTAGTATGATGATAACTCCAAGAGGGATTATTCCAGAAGTTGATGATTAGATCTGCTGATGGAATTCCTTTTTCCATAAAGGATACATGATCATCAGTGATGGTGGCTGAAACTGGATTTGTTGGATAAGCTTGGTCAAAACCTAATTGCCTCCCGATTTCAAATATTTCTTGTAAAAGTGAGAAAGTGGAGTATTGTTCGTTGATAAATTGTAGATTATTTCCTCCAACCATGTCTAATAAAACCATGCAATCGAAAGTTTCACTGGGATCGTGAAAATCTTCTAAATCATTAGCAAAACGCGTAGAACCTTCACACCAATCCCATCCCAGGATTCCAGCAGCATAATCATAGCCTTGATCTTCTGCATCAAAAAATACAAACCAAATTTGACAGTTTAAATCGAATCTTTGATTGTAAAGAACGTGCGCTAATTCTATAAGTGCTGCACATCCACTTGCTCCATCATTAGCACCTGATACTGGATGGGATCTTAAAGAGATGGTTGGGTCTTTAGTTGCTTTTGCCCTAGAGTCATAGTGGGCTGCTAAAATCACGATATTATCCAAGTCTTCATTTAATTTAAAAACGACATTTTGACAATCTACAGATAAAACGGTAAAATTTTGCAGGATATAAGTAAAGTTAACATTAATTTCCTTGAACTTATTCACAAAATAATCAGCACAATCTTCACGACCCTTAGTACCCGGAATTCTATAATGAGTTAAATTTAAATTGATTTGATCTTCAACCATTAAATATGCATTATCTCCATTAAACTCTAAAGGGACATCTATATTTCGAATTTGGGAGGGGTTGAGTACAATTATAATGGAATAAATCGAAAGTAAAGTAATAGATAAAGTAAGAAGTGTTATTAAAATGATTTTGGAGACTTTTTTGATTAAAATCCACCTATATGGCTATGGCTTAATTATAATAATAAAAAGAAAATTAATAAATTTATTATTTTGGTTCAAAACCAAGATCTACCTTAGTTTCGCCTTTAATTTCAGTTTCTAGGAACTTAACCTTAAGAGGCATTTCAATTTTAATCGTATCTGGCTTTGTTTCATCAACTCCAACTAATTGAGCTGATACCATGGGACCTTCTTCAAGTTTAATTACAGAAAAGCAATATGGTCTGTTCCTATCATATCCTTTTTCAATAAAATAAGGTGTACCTACTGTGATACATGTAAAGGCTGCAAGTTTGCCATTCCCACTCATTTCAACCCATTCCATATTTGGAGAATTACATTTAGTGCATAATTGCCTTACTGGAACGTATAATTCGCCGCAATCCTTACATTTTGTCCCCATTAGTTTCTTATTTTGTATGTACTCCAAATAACTTTGGATAGTAAAATCTTTAACTATCTCTGACATTTTCTCTTTTTCACCTCACTTTTCGTAAATAGTAACTATTATCAATTTAAGAGGTTTTTAATTGTTTAAGATAATAAATATTGGTAATGTAAAAAATATTATTCTGAGATAATTTTGGCATCTATGATATTTTACTTTTAAAATAATTTGATTAATTATAAACTAAAAAATTTAATACTGAAATTTAGCGAAAACATACTACTAACTATCCTTTTTAATGACAAGTATTATCTTGATATCGATGATGATTTTACTGAGCAAGATGAAACGATCCCTGTCACGATATGGGGTTAGTGTATATTACCAGCAGATCCATGTGATTATGAATACGTGGGAGGCACATTAGACTACACGATAGGTTCGGTGGGCCATGAGCAGACGTTGCAAGTAGCTCACGCTAACAATGATGTCGTGCAAGTGAAACTCAAGACATTAGCCATCGAAAGAGCCAATACGATTGCAATTTTTGATGCTAGCTCCAATGGTTTCACCGGACATTATCAAGAAAAAGAAAGGACGACGGTATTTCAATTATACTTGAATACAGATACAATATTTGAAGGCACGCCTTTCGTAGAAGGACCAAACGCGATCGTGATTCCCACCTCCTTATTCACCAAAACTGAGCTACATGGTTACATTGAACATGACCGATTGGATGAAACTCCACTTTATAGCGATGAGGAAGGTAAATATGAGTTTTATTCCGTTGATAGAGATGGAAATAAACTCGAAGATGCTTGCGGTGATTGCGATTTTCACATTGTAAGATTTGATCTCTCTGCTGAAGAAGCAATGGAAATTCTGGATTTATTACTCAATTGCCTGATTGACGCGGAAACCAACGAAACTGCCGTGTTATATTCCTATATTTCGACAAAAGATGACGGCATATCAGCCACGATGATGAATCTACCCTCTGCAGCGATGTTGTTTATCCCATTAGATAGTCCTCATGTTAGTGCGGAGTTAGGAGCAGCTCCAAGACCTTTTGACCCCTTAGCGTGGTGGTTAGGGGTACTCGTTGTAATATTGTACATCATTACCTTCGGAATAGCTTATCTAATAATCACAATAGCCAGTAGCATTGCAGATATCACCAACCAAAACAATCAAAATGCTCAATCAATAGGAATGACAATACTCTCGTGGCTAGCACACTTAGCATGGCTGTTAGTACGTGCTGCGATTTTAATTTTCGCTTGGATCGTATTTGCATTACTATTTCTATTTGTCAATCTCATCATCATAACCATGATGGGTTTGGTTTTACTCTTCGATATTTTTGCTAGTATTGATTATTCACTGTCGATAAACAATATTACAGTTTCAGGTGATCTTAACTTTGATATCGGTTATACTATTGATATGTGTCATATCGAATTCTTTAAAATTGATATTCCAATTTTGAACTTCTATTTTACTTCAAATGAAATCAGTTTTGAATTATCATGTACACTTCTTACAAATAATATTGGAGTTCCAAACCATCTAGAAAATCCATTAGAACAGATTTTCACCGATAATACAAACCCAGAAAATTCACTATATAGTGAAAGTAAAGTAAAAGCTTCAAGTACTTCTGATGATTTATTTATATGGAATTTAGTATTAGACTATCTAATAGCTGTAGGATCTGGTATAGGGCTTGCTTGTAGTTTTATGTGTATTATATCAGGCATATTAGAAATGTGTAAATCTGAAGTGACGTATAAGACTATACTAACGATTTTATCAATTTTAGCCTTCATTGCCACCATTCTGCTTGCAGTAGTAATTATTAGTAATGATGATCCAACAACAAGAGCTGTAAAATTTATGGGTTTAGGATATGGGATTTTTATCGCAGGATTATTTGCTTTTATAATGAGTGGTTATATTGATACAACTTATACATTTATGGCAAATATTATCAAGCTTTTTTTTGGGAGAGGCAATTATGACCATGGAAGATTTGTGATTATGTTAGTTGAATTATTGGATATTATTGGAGTAGGATCGATGTTAGGTGTAGATTGGTTTGAACAACTAAACTGGATCGATTTAGCTAATAATCTTCCCGCTAAAGTCATTGTAGCAATAGCAAGTGGTGTTTTTGCAGTTATTTCAATGATTCTCTTGGCAACTAGCATAGTTTTATTTGGAGGTCATAAGAAGGGTAAAGCAACTAATTATGGTAATGTTATAGGTGGGAGTCTTTGGGGATTTAATGGTGATAAAAAATCGATAATTGCTTTTGTCTTTGGGCTTATAAGTATGGGTATAGGAATATCATTAATAACAATCGGATATACAATTTTAATCGAAGAATCAAATTAATTAATTTTTTTTTTATAAAATTATTTTCTAAATTTAAATAGTATCAAAGCAAATGAATAATATGAAAAATAATCAACCTGGAAAAAAAATTTTAAAAAGTAAAACACAACGGGATTATATTTCTATGACTTTTTTTATGTGTGGAGTAGTTTTAATGTTAGCATGGTTATATATAAAAATTTATCTTATCTTAAGAATGGATATCACCTTTGGTTTTTGGGAGTTTTTACTATTTTCAGGATTCATCTTCTTCTGGATTGGAATGAAAGTACTAGTTTCCTATGTTATTGTATACGAGAATGGTGTTCAAGTGAGGAATAATGGCGTGATTAATTATGTCACCACGAGATTCATTCACTTTAGTCAAATAAAGGAGGTACGCTTGAAGGGCAAGATATATCCACAATTCATCATCCAATTAGTTTCTGAAGAGATAATCTTTCCTACGTTTTTAATTGAAAATTACAAAGAAATAATGAAAGAAATCTCAAATCAGATTGAGTGATTCAAACAAATAAATAAAAAGCAAAAAATTAAATTCAAGAATTTAAATGATATTGGAATATCAGAAAAGGAAGAGTTAACATCAATATCTGTCACACAGGTCGAAGATAAATTTAATTCTGAAGATTTTGTAGGAAAATATCTTCAAAATAGTGAAAAAGTATTGTGTGATCAAGTTAAATTGGTGAATTTAACTGATACACGAAATTTAGTGATAAGAATTGCGATTTTGCTCATTGTATTATTAGTTTTTCTTTATTTATTCACGATTGTTCTTGGAGATGATCAAGTAATTTTAATTAGCATTAACACTATCATAACTTATTCCTTAACAGTAAAAAAGCGTTCAATGATAGAGATTCAAAGATGTACAATTTCTAAATTAAAGATTATTATATTTATAAAAATAATGTATATATTAACTTAGGAAGTACAAAAATTATGGCAATTACTCTCGTGGCTAGCACACTTAGCATGGCTTTTAGTGCGTGCTGCGATCCTAGTATTCGCATATATTGTATTGGCAATTAAGATCTTCAACATGCTTTTGGAGTATGTCATGTACCTTGTCATGGTTCCTTTCATATTATTGCTTGGTGGAGAAGTAAATTACGATGTAATGTCTTTTGAATACAGTTTAAAAGGATTACCAATAAAAACGGAAACGACCGTTACATTAGAACATGTTGATTTCTTCGATGTCGATCTTCCCTTAGTGATCAAGGATGATTCAATGGATAATACTTTAACATCTAGAACAGAAGAAATTATAGGAATAGGGTTGTCTCGAGAATTTGATTATGGATATCCCGATATGAGCAGTCCTTCAGATGTATACACTTCTTCCGATGGTAAAAGCACGCTCAGTAATATAAATGTAAATCCTAATGGTGGGGACACGCAAACGATCTTTAGATTTACTATTACTTACACGGATATCGATAATAGACCACCAGAAACAGGATACCCTAAGCTACATGTTATTCATGATGGTTGGGTAGAATCCGAAAGGGTTTACATCCTGATAGGAACTCATGGGGAAGATGATGATTTTACTGATGGGAAAGAATATTTCTATGAAATTTCATATGATCATATTGGAGATTATTATTTTTATTTTGATGTCGAAACTCCTACTGATACAGTCGAAACTGATCAATATCAACTTAGTATTGAGGATTTATCATTTGAGGAAAAAATGACTAGTTTGAAGGAAGGTATGTATGATTCTATGGCATTCACCACAGCTATGATATCAATTTTGGGGTTGGTTCCTCTAATCCCACATCCAACAGCGGAGATGATTGCTGGAAATATAATGTATGGAATACTACTGCTAACACTTTGGATAAATTTAAGAATCTTTGTGAATAGTAAGTCAGAAAATACTCCATATCGCGCCCTAGGGTGGTCTTTAGGTGTTCTAATTTCAGCAGGGTTGCTTGGGGTATTTTGCAAATTTCCATTGTCCTTTGATCCATCTAAAACAACAACTCTAACTATCATAAAATTTATAACGTTAATAATTAGTGCAGTGATTAAAGCAAATTTTGGATCTATCAAAGCATTATTTGATCCTGATAACAGCGAATTAGACTTGATTTCATTGATTACTTCGTCATCTCAATTTTTATTGTTGGTTATTGCTAGTCTCTTCTCAGCTTCAACAATTTTTGGAAAATTTAATATAATAACAGAAGAATCAACTAAAATGATAGCTCGTGCTTCTATAATGACACTTATGTGTTTTGGTTTTGGATTCCTAATCTTGAGTATTATGAAGTTCTTTCAATTTTAATGGAGTGTGAAAAATGTCAATAGATATGGTAGAAAAGAATAAGGAAATGCTCTGGCAATTAAATGTTAAATTATATTTCCGATTAATCTTATTCCTTATTTCATCAATGGTTCTTGTAATCGGAATCTTATTCCAAGATTTTTTCCGTAAATTCTCAGATTATCCCACTGGATTATTTGGATTTCTTTTAATGGGGTTATTCGGAATGAGTGCTATATTATTGCTAGGGCTTCCATTGGCTGGATTTACCTTAGCATTAATTGACTGGCTAGCTGGAAAGAGTTTGGGTGGTAAAATTACATATTTTGCAACACATGATAATATTATTGATAAACGAGAAAAAAAGGAATATATTGAATATTTCATATTTGAATATTCAAATATCAATAAAATTGAGATCAAGCCAAGATTTTTTTTTAAAAAAAGAGGTGTTTTGATCAGAATCTTCCCTGAATTTAATCTTTCAAACACTATTGAATGGAGTTTTAAATTTTTCAAAGAACATGGTGTGAAGGTCCCCCAACTTTTTGAGGGAGATTATCATGTACTATACAATGTATCTAATTACAAACCCTTACTTAAAATTTTGGAACAAAATCACGTTAAAATCATAAAAAAATAAATCTCATTTTTTTTTAATTTTTTTTAGTAATTGTTTAAACCTTAGTAATAAGTTCCAAGTATTAAAGGAAACATACTTTTGATATTTTTGGGAGAGCTCCGAAATCAAGATTCCCCAAGTTGCAGGTCTAGCAATAGGTTGTTTTAAAAATATGATTATGGGAGCATTATTAAATTTTGGAGGTGTGGTTAGCGCTATGGAAATTGTGATTCATTTAATGGATCATATTTACATGTTTTACAATAAGAGATGATATTGAAGCGATATCTGAGTACGATACATCACGAGGTCTTTTTGAATATCCAGCATTATTCCTTGCTTTAGTAGTGTGCGGATTAACGATTATCTCATTTTTAGATTTGAGATTATTTATACGGATGCTCTTAATAGAGCACCGCAAACAGGATTCCCCAAGTTGCATGTTAATAATGATAATTGGATATATGAAAGAGTTTACAATATGACCGAAGCCGATTTGGAAGATGAAGATTTTACCGATGGAAAAGAATATTTCCTTGAACTCTCATTTGATAAAATCGGGGTGTATTATTTTTATTTCGAGGTTAACACTTCTACTGACATAATCGTGACTGAACAATATCAACTCTATGTTGAGGATTTATCTGTTGATGAAAAATTAACTCGTTTTTTCAATGGTATAGGTGATTCTATATTACTTGCTACGATTATAATTACAGCTTTGGGAGCTGTTCCGATACTCGTCGATCCAAATTTGGAAGCTATAGCTGCATTACTTACATATGCACTATTTATTGGAGTAGCAACTACAATTTTTACACTTTGTCTAAACAGCGAGGATCCTCTTTCACCATATTACTCCGCAGGATGGGTTGTTGGTTTATGGACAGCAGTACTATTATTTGCATTTTTTTGTAAAATCGGACATGACTTCAAGCCATCTGAGAGCTCTTATGTTATGTTTTTGAAAATAATAGTCATTCTTATCGGTTCAGGAGTAAAATTGATTATTGGTTCTATTAATACTCTGTTTGAAGGTTCTACTTTTGATAGAATGATGAGAGAATTTGCTGAAATGTTATTTCAAGGTATTGCGTTAATATTTGCATGTTGGTTTGCAGCTGAAACGATTTTTGATAGTCTTAGCGCTGGAACGGAAGATATAACTCAAATAATCACCCTATGCACTATGATTTGGTTTATGGGATTTGGATTTTTATTCTTATTACAAGCATTTGTGTAAAGTATAAATTTATAAAGGAGGGAGAAATATGTTAATGGATATGATAGAAAAAGACGAGGAAATTCATTGGCAGTCGAAAATTAGCCCAAAATTCCAAGAGATTATAATCTTAATTTCATTACCAATTTCCATAATTGGGATCATAATGGCTAATATAATCTTTAGATCATCCTCTTCTTTTGATTTTATTTTTCTTTCTGCTATAACTCTGTTTATCGCATTTTTCATTATAATTTTTCCACTTTTTGGTGTCATATCTTCAATAATTATATGGTTAGGTATAATTCATGATCAGAGATCATTTTTCGCAACAAATAAAAAAATTGTCGATAAAAGTGAAAATCAGAAATATAGTGAATATTATGCCTTTGAGTATTCAAAGATTGATAAAATCGAGATCAAAAAAGTGCTATTTCTTAAAGATGAGGTTGCTAAAATAAGAATCTTCCCTAAATTTGATGCTACAAGTCCTATTGAATGGAGATTTCGAATTTCTAAAGAGAAGGGAGTGAAAATCCCCCAACGTCTTCAGAGAAGTTATCACGTATTGTATAATGTTTTTGACTACAAACCATTACTTAAAATACTGGAACAAAATCACGTTAAAATTATAAAAAAATAAATCTCATTTTGTTAATCTTTTCTATTTTTTTATTAAATGTGAAAGTCTTAACTACAAGTTCCAATATTATTCTATGTATTATAGGAAAAAAGACTAAATAATAATTTAAAGGTTGGAATCGGTGAAGACTTTTTATTGGTCCTCATTATTAAATGAATTATACCTGGCTATGCCCATTTTTACACCTTGTTGTAATTTATAACATGGCGATGATCGCTGCGGAAAAAATGGGTTATTTGATTGGATTCGCTGATTCGATATTCATGACACTTCTCACAGCACTCGGAGATCTCATGTGGTTGTTAATTAGAGCATCAGTGTATATTCTAGTTTGGGCAATTATGGCGATAATTCTATTAGGATTAACGATTGCTGTAGCTAGTGTAGCATTATTATTGTTACCGCAAGATTCCCTATTATAATGTTTTTTTCGATATTATTTTTTTTAGGAGTCATTTTATTTTCTTTAAGAATTAAAAATAAAAAACTATATTATTATAGTAAATTTGGAGATTATTTTCCAGTATTCAAAGAATCTGCAATAAGAATTACAAAAAATTATATAACAGTAAAAATCTTGGAAAAACCTTCTTTTTTTATATGGTGGAAAGATTTTGATGTTATTAAAATAATCGAGAAAACTAAAAAATATAAGATATTTCAAAAACTTTCCAGAAAGAAATATAAAGTTCAGTTTTACTCATTTTATCAGAATTATAATAAGGATTTTAAATTCATTTCAGGTTTTGAATTAAGTACCCGGCATTTTTCACTTCTGAAATGTGAAGAAATAATCGCATATTTTCAGAAATTTGCGACTAGTTTAAACAAAAAACTTATACTAGACAATTAGAAGATAACCTTATAATTATTGAAAGAAAGGAATTTGGTGTGTCCAAGCATCATTATTTTTGATAGAACAATCATGTAATGTAAAATTAATCTTTTATAAGATGTTCTAATATTAGAACGGATGAATATGGATGGTCAATTGAAAATCGAGCTAGATTTCTATTTGAGGTCATTGTTGCGATCAATGAGGTAATAAAGAAGAAAAAGAACTTTAAATCTCAACCTGAAAATTTTATGTTTATTTATGGTGTTTTAATGCTATTTTTTGGAATTGCTATACTTGATCATTTTGATCAAAATAATTAATTTTTTATTTAAATATATAAAATAATAAAAAAATATTGTATAAAAAATCAAAATCT